>JBCBRY010000013.1:0-118266 GCA_039819485.1 Bacteroidota bacterium
TTGATTTCCAAATCTTAAAAACGTTTTTCAGGCAAAATAAAAGTGTCATTTTTAGCGCTCTTTATTTTATCCAAGCACTTACTTTTTTCCAGAACCCGCCATCTATTTATGCTACAGGCCGCTGGCCGAAAGGATGTTTTCTCAATTTCCAAATAGCCATTTCACACGACGGTTTTTAAAGCGCTCATTTTCTTGAATTAATTCAAGATTACCGGAGAAGGTCTGTTCTAATTTTGTCCTGTTCCTAATTTGTTTCAATCCAATTAAGCAAACGCAGTTGTTTAACAACTTCAACGGGTAAAATTGGATACAAGTGAAGTTGACACTTTTATTCCGGCAACTGCTTGGCTTCCAAATTTTACAACTCTTTTTCAGGCAAAGAGAAAGTGTCATTTTTCTTGATCAGGCACTTACTTCATTCACAAAAGAATCACCAAAATGAATTTACCCAAACATTATCGCACCGCTCAGGTATTGCTCACCATCGGCTGTTTTGAATTTTTTGGCCCAATGATAAAAGACACCGGTGCCTCGCATTTAATGAACCCCGAGTGGGTCGGTCACGCCAGGATTCATTTGGGCTGGCTATTGGGTTTTATGTTCTTTTCGGGGTTAGCCAACCTTTATTTGATTTGGTTGAGAAAGCCTCAGGTAAAGGACAATTTGAAAGTCGTAGCACTTTGGCAAGGTGTTCATTTAGCAGGTTTTTGGGCCGCATTGGCATTTGCCCCGCTTTATGGAGGGCAGTTGGTGGACCATCGTTACCATACCTATATTTTGGGTATTGAAGAAAATGCTTTTGTCTTTACCGTGTTGTCAATATTATTGGCGGTGGCTATTTATTTTTTAAGAAAAATAAAAGCATAAATCCATGAAAAAAACGGAAGTACTCATCATAGGTGCGGGGCCTTCGGGAATGGTAAGTGCCTTATGTCTGGCAAAATCAGGGGTGTCTTGTATCGTTGTCGAGCGGAATGCGGGTATCAACGAACACCCGAAAGCACATGAATTAAATGCCCGTTCGATTGAAATATTAAATGCGTTGGGAGTGCGGAACAACGCACTGGCCAAAGAAGCATCCCCGTTTAATGATGGTGCGAGGATCCTGTTTTGCCAAACCATCAATGAAGAATACGGGCGCATAGACCTGTATGCGGATGAGGCCCGGAGAACCAAATACGAGCAGCATTTAAAATCAAAAACACCGTATCTCAATCTTTCCCAAACAGAACTGGAAAAGATACTTCACCAAAAGGTAGCTGATCACCCTTTGATTAAACTGCTTGTTCAACATCAATGGCAATCTTTAACACAAGATGCAATATGCGTAAAAAGTGAAATACTGGACAGACAAAATGCAGCGGTTTTGACTATCGAAAGTCAATATGTGCTAGCGGCAGACGGGGCAGGAAGCCGATGCAGGAAATTTATGGGCATTCCGTTTAATGGTCCAGATAAAATTAATGATTTTGTTAGTGCCTATTTTGAAAACAACCTGCGCGACCATGTCCGGACCCCGGCTAAATTATTTTGGATATTAAACCCTGAAGCAGCGGGTACTTTTATCGCTCACCATATTGAAAAACGTTGGGTATATATGTTTCCCATTTATTTGGCTTATGAAAAAAAGTCATTTTTTACCAAAGGTTTTTTAGAAAAACGAATTAAAAAAGCCTTTGGCAATGAAAGTCTGAATATTGATGTAAAGTCGATCAGCTTTTGGAGCATGTCCGCACAAGTAGCCCAAACGTATAGAAAAAACAGGGTGATATTGGTAGGGGATGCGGCGCACCGATTTCCACCCACGGGTGGCTTGGGCATGAATACGGGAATTGCCGATGCCCACAATATTGCCTGGAAATTGCACCAGGTTATTCGGGGGCTGGCTGCCGCACAACTCTTAGACTCCTACGAAACAGAACGCAAACCTATAGCAGAACAGAACACCAAAGAGAGCTTGCACAACTATCATAAAATCTTTGAAGTTTCCGAGGCATTGGGTTTGAAAAGGGACGGCTTGGAAAAATTAGCCAAGTTCAAAAACTCAGCACCTGCAAAGTGGCTGCCGACCGCTTGGGTGGATCAAATTATTGCAATTGGTGCTAAAGCCCTTCGGAAACGAATGGATACATTCCATACCAATCCAACATTTAAAGAAAAGGTACTGGCTACCATTGCAGACCAAACTGCCCATTTTGACAGAATTGGTTTAGACATTGGCTACGTTTATGAGCAAGGAGCAATTATTCCCGACGGAACGGATTTGATTGTTCCTGAAGACCGCGTAACGCAGTACCTTCCTTCCACTCGTCCGGGTGCGAGATTCCCGCACATTGATTTTAAAAAAAATACGGCTCCTACATCCAGCCATGACTTGTTGGATTATCGCTTTTACACACTTTTAATCAGGGAAAAAGGTACACGTTGGAAAACAGCGGCAGTGGAGTTGCCCTCAATTATTCGACAAAAAATAAAGATAGTTCGCCTGGACAAACTGGGCTTGGCTGAAACCCTTTTTAAAGAACTAATTACTTTATGTGAAATAAATGAAACCGGGGCATTATTAATTCGGCCCGACGGGCATGTAGCCTGGCGAGCCAATTCCCTAACCGGAAATGCCAACGAAATATTACAAAAGGTCTTTGAACACTTTTTCCAAAAAAAATATATAGAAGTTGTTTAAAAATTCAAACTGAATTATGAAGTTCATTAAATATTCGGGGATCATTCTGGGTGTATTGCTGCTTATTTTGATTGCCTTTGGTTTGTACTTAAATCGAGGGTTACCCCATGAAATAAAACCCGCTGATTTTAATTGTTTATCACTCGCCAACGGGGCTTTTATTGATTTTGACACCCTTCCAAATAATATTTACGGAGTTGGCTTATCCTATGCAGGACATATCAACGAAACTGCCTCTGATTTTGACCCGGAGGGCGACCCACCCGTTTTTATAAAAGCCAATAACAGTATTACTAAAACCGGGAGTACGGTTAATGTACCTTCACAACAGTCCATGTTGGATGCGTTAGAGCAATTGGAACCGGGCATTGCCCAAACCATTAATCAACAGTTCGAATCGTTGCCTGCTTTGTTGGACTATGAAGTAGAGTTGGGTTTTGTTCTTTTGGAAAATATTTCTTTCGAAGATTTAAACAACGAGGAATACGTTCCCCAAATTGGTTTTTTTATAGGCAATGATTTGTCAGCCCGAAGTTTAGCCGTTTTGGGCGAAGGGCAGCACAATCGTTTTGATTATTGGGGTATTTCCAAAAGCTTTTCTGGCTTTACACCGGTTAGTGGAAAAGTGTGGGTCCCGAATGAATTTAAAGCCAACAGCATACCCTGCATTACTATTGAAACACAAGTGAACGGGGAGGTTCGACAACAGCAAACGACAAGCGACTTGATTTATACGCCTTTACAGATGTTGCAAGCCATTCGTCGTAAATATCCGAATAAAGAGTTGCGAAAAGGTGATTGGGTGCTGACGGGAACGCCCGGAGGTGTTGTCTTGTCGGCTCCAAGGTGGTTGGTCCGCCTGGCAGGGATAATAGGAATTGACCGCTATAAAAAATTGACTAAAATCATTTCGGGCGAAAAAGATGGAGGGAAGTTTTTAAAACCGGGAGATAAGGTATTGGCCAAGGGTGAAGGTTTGGGAAGTGTGGAGGTGGAAATAACCGATTAGGTTTTGGATAAGGGAACAGGTTTTTTGAGGTAGTGGCCCGAACAGGAAGTGCCCCAACTTTTTTATTGCACAAGAGGTGTTCGGAAATAAAGAATCCTTAGGTGTTCTCTCCACAGGGGGAGGTTTGCACTTTCTTTTCTTTCCCTGTGGAGAGGGCCGGGGGGAGGAAATATGCATTAAACGAATTACATTTATAATTATTGAACACCTTTACCAAAGTTGTTTGAAGATAATGTGAACAACTTTAACCACACATAATTTACAAGTACATGAATCAAGAGGAAGCCACTTCATACCTTAATGACTTTCTAAATAATCTTCGAAGCCTGAAGGTGGCGGACGAGACCATCCAACAAATGAAATCTCACATAAAGGTTTTTAAGGTAAAATCGAAAGGTACTCTAATTGTTCCCGGAGAAATATGTAAAAATATTTATTTGGTAATGGACGGAGGGTTTGTTTGTCGCTATATCCATGAAAAGAACTACATAGCGAAGACCATTAATTTTTATTTAGTCGACCTACATCCAATCATGGCGTGTTTGGATAGTTTTTTCACACAGACGCCAACCAATTGTGAACTGAGGGCAATTGCTGATTCCGTAGTAGCAGCGTTGCCAAAAACGGTAGTGGATAGTTTAGTAGAGAAGGATAAATATTTTGCAAAATTCCATTACGAGGTGGTCAGTACGGCAATGATGGAGGAAAATGAATTGAAAACAAAACTCATCGCTTATTCTTCAAAAGAGAAATACGATTTCATCATTCAGGAAATGCCCGCCGTCATCCAAAAAGTCCCTTCCAAGTACATCGCTGAATTTTGTGGCATTTCTGCTGAATGGTTGAGCAAACTCAAAAAATCTAAGTAATTGGCTGTTCAAAAAAAATGACACTTTTCCTTTGCCTGAAAAAGAGTTTGGAGGCATGGAAATCAAACATTTGCCCAAATAAAAGTGCCATTTTTCTCGACCACCTGCTTAATCACGCAAAATTATTCATACAAATTAATGGGGCTCGATGCCCCCACAAATTGTAAATAAATTTGCTTGTTCAGCTGCCATCCAAAGCAACAATAAACCACTAACCAAATAAGAAGTGATTTTAGTTTTCCATAATGTAACATGTGTTTTATAATAAAACTTTGCATAGGTTATTCAGACAGATAGTATCGTTGAATTAAGGAATGAAGGATCAATGCTCTTGCGATTGTAAAAGATCTTCAAACATGCCCTAAATCACATTAGGATTAATTTACATTTGCAGCCCACTCACCCAATTCTCAAAAAATGAACAAAACCGCGATTGTATTTGGAGTTAGAAACGAACGGAGCATCGCCTTTGCAGTGGCTAAAAAGCTGCATGAAAGCGGCATCAGGACGGCCGTCAGCTACACCGCAGACACAAAAGAAGATGTACTTTTTTATTTGCAAAATGCTGGGATGGACCCTGCGCTGACGGGCGAGGTAAACGTGCAGGATGAATCACAGATCAAGGCGTTTGTTGAAAAAGTGGCCGAACACGGTGGCCACATCGATTACGTCCTCCACAGTGTCGCCTTTGGCAACCACCGGGTGTTGTGTACCAAACTGCCCATGTCTGAGGAACCAGCCACCAATTACCTCGACATACCTTTTGAGGATTTAGCGGAAGCATTGGACATCAGCGCATACTCCTTGCTGCGCATCTGCCGGGTGGTCAAGCCTCACTTGTCACCCAACGCATCTATTTTAACGATGACTTACAATGCTTCGCAGCGAGTTGTTCCCGCCTACGCAGGGATGTCGGTCGCCAAGGCCGCATTGGAAAATATCATGAAATACCTGGCCTATCATTTTGGACAGGAAGGGCATCGGGTCAATGCACTTTCACCGGGGCTATTGATGACGACCTCTGCCGCTGGAATTACCAACGTTCGCACCATGCGCAAAAAATCAAAAGAAGCTTCTCCGCTCGGAAATATAAAATTGGAAGATGTGGCAGAGGCTGCCATGTATTATTTTTCAGATGCTTCGAAACGGGTCTGTGGAAACATCCATTATGTAGACGGTGGCTTGAACATCATGGGCATTGATTAAGAGTTGTTAAAAACAACATCTCAAAATTCCGGCAATTATGATGAGACTCCTCTTTTTATGTTTTTTATTTTTTATTAAATCGTACTCCTGGTCCCAGACGCAGGTCTTGAATAAGTATATTCAAAAAGGACTGTCCAATAACCTCAAAATCCAGCAACACCACTTATCGATTGACGAAAGTGAATTGAATGCCAGGGCGGCCAAAAGCTACAGGCGTCCTCAATTGTCGTTCAATGCTTCTTATTTATTGGCCGAAGGTGGACGGCGGATAGAATTCCCTTTGAGTGATTTGGTCAACCCCATCAATGGCACGCTGAACCAGCTGACTGGCAGCAACGACTTTCCGACGGATATTTCCAACTTCTCAGAGACATTTATCCCAAATAATTTTCAAGACACACGACTGAAGCTCCGTTATGCAGTCTACAATGAAACTTTAAAATATCAATACCTCGCCCAACAACAATTGGTCAGCCTTGAAACGGCTGAACAGGTGGCCATCCAACAGGATTTAATAAAAAATATCAAAATCGCTTACTACCAATATTTCAAATCGGATGCAGTCATTGGTATTTTTATGCAGTCCAAAAAGCAATTAGAAGGAGTCTATGATTTCAATAAAAAACTGGTTGACTACAACCAAAAAACAGCAGACATCCTTTTTCAGGTCACTTACGAAATTGAAAAAAACAATGCAGAATTATTAGAAATAGAACAGCAAAAGGAAAATGCAAAAGCACATTTCAATTCATTATTAAATACCAGCTTAAACGAGCCTATCGAGAAGGACGGGAACCTGAAAAGCGGAATTTCTAACCACGATCTTTTAGAGGCTGATTTATCTGAACTGCAAAACCTGGCCTTGCAACAACGGCCAGAATTGGTGCAGCTTTCAGAAGCTGCCGGAGCCAATGAGATATTGGTCAAAGCAAACCAGAAAAGCATGTTCCCCACTTTGAACCTCGAAGTTACTTCGGGATTTCAGGGAACGGGGTATCGCTTCCAGGACGACCAGTTTCTCAATACCCTGGGAGTTGGGTTTGATTGGTTGTTGTACGATGGTGGAAACCGAAAAAGAAAAACAGAGGTCGCCCAAATCGCCAACGCAAAAATTCAAAAAGACATCGAAATCGCTCAACAGCAAATCCGTCTGGAAGTACAAAAACAATTTCAAGCACTCCAGACGGCCCAGCAAAAAATAACCGTGGAACAAGCACTTTTGCAAAGTGCCCAAAGCAGGTATGACCTGTTGCGCAAACGGTACGAATCGGGGGAGGTGCTATTGATTGAATTATTGGATGCACAAACCAAATATACCCAGGCACGGTTGGGTTTAGAAGTTGTAGAATTTGATCTGCTGATTCGGCTGGCTGAATTGGAAAGAGCGTTGGGGATGGGAGGTTAGTCTCTTAATGTAATGACAACAAAACTTGTATATAAAACAACGCTGCGAGCTTTGTGTCCCCTGCGTGAAAAAAACCATGCAGAGGACACAAAGCTCGCAGAGAAATTGTATTGCCATTACAGCTAAATGCTAAATACAAATAAAAATGAAGCACATTCTTCGCTTGTTGTCAAGCCTGTTGTTCATCCTGTTCGTTTCCTGCAATCAGTTCCAGTCACAGGACACGGAGCAGGAAATTACGGAAAGCCGAAAAATTCCAAATGTCACCATAAAAAAGCTGACGTTGACAGATGAACCGCTACCGATTCCGGCAGTCGGGACCGTCGCACAAAAGGAAATTCAAAACCTATCATTCAAGACCGGTGGCGTGATTGAAAAAATAACGGTGAATACTTCCCAAACGGTCAGGAAAGGACAGCTACTGGCAGAACTCCGCACAAACGAGGCAACCGCACAATTGGAAAAAGCACAAACCGTATTTGAGAAGGCGAGTCGGGATTTGGAGAAATTGGCGAAAATGTATGCCGATACAGCGGCCACCCTTACTCAATTGGAAAGCCTCCAAACCAAGGTAGACTTAGCTAAATCCGATTTGGAGCTAGCAGAAATCAATGTCAATAATGCAAAATTAATAGCGCCCGCAAACGGGAAAATTTTAAGAAAAATGGTTCGGCAAAATGAAGTTGTTGCACCTGGGGTACCTGTTCTTCAATTTGCATCCAAAGGAAAAAAAAGCCTGGTCATCAAGACAACCGCTACCGATAAAGACCTGGTTCTGTTAAAGTTAGGAGACAAAGCAAAAGTGTATTTTGATGTTTATCCAGAGCAAACCTTTGGTGCCTACATCACTCAAATAGCAGAAGCAGCCCACCCGCTGACCGGTACTTTTGAGATCGAACTAAGCTTTGCTTCAATACCGAAGGAAACAATAAAAACAGGGTTTGTTTGCAGCATCGAGCTGCTTCCCGCTAATCAATCTCCGTACTTCAAAATTGACTTGAACGCACTGGTCGAAGGCTCGGAAAACGCCGCTAATATCTTCCTGTTGAAAGAAGCTGCCCAAAAAACATTTGTACAAAAAATAACAGTCTTGCCCGACCAGATTCAAAAAGGTTTCTTTTCAACTTCCGACCCCGGCCTGAAAGAGGGGCTCTCCGTTGTGACAACAGGCGCAGCCTGGCTTTCGGACGGAATGGAAGTAAATGTGATCTATCAAGACTAAATCAGCAGGCACATGCAATTGCCTAAAATAGCCATACAGAATTATCAGTTCGTTTTGATTATTGCAATCATTGTTTTTGCGATAGGGCTCCGTTCGTATGTTGAAATGCCCAGGGCGGAAAACCCACAGGTGGACCTGCCGATTTTTGATGTTTTTGTGGCCTACCCGGGAACCAGCCCCGAGGACATGGAAAAATTAATCGTCAATCCACTGGAAGAAGCCTTAAACAAACTGGAGGGAATCGACGAAATTCTTTCCTTTTCCGAAGAGGGGATCGCTCAGGTCAGGCTCTTGGGCGCTTTTGATATTGACCCGACTGAAATATATGACGAGATTCTGAGAACGGCCACCGAAGTGAAAGCAGATTTGCCGGACGGTATTACCTATTACAAAACCACCCAATTTAAACCGGCCGACCAAACGGCCATTTTTCAATATGCACTGACGGGGCAAGACGTAAGTTATAAAAGGCTGCTGGAGCAGGCCGAAAAATTCAAGGCTGCCCTAAGAAAGGTAATGGGGGTCAACCAAATCAACATTGAGGCTGTGCCCGACGAGGAAATTCGAATCTCCATCGATTTTGCCAGAATGAACCAGCATCACATTGCTTTGCAACAGTTGGTGAATGCACTTGCTGCCAATAACACAAACATCCCAGGTGGAAAAGTGGAGGCTGGGGATAAGACCTTTTCAGTTATAACTTCAGGGAGTTACAACAGTTTGGAGTCGATTAAAAATACCGTTTTAACCGCTCAAAACGGACACCCGGTTTATTTAAAAGACGTAGCAGAAGTCTCCAAGCAATATGCTGACAGCCGATGGATGGCCCGGTTCAATGGTGAAAAAGCCATTTGGATCAATATCACGCTGAAGAACGGAACCAATATTCTGCATGTATCAAAAGATGTCAAACGGGTTGCTACTGATTTTAGCAATGCCTGCCCACCGAATATCCAACTGAAAACCGCTTTTGAGCAAGCACCGGCGGTCAGTCAGAAAATTGATGAATTTAGTACGAGTTTGTGGCAGGGGATGATATTAGTCGGGTTGGTCATAGTGCTGTTTATTGGCTTCAGAGCTGCCAGTATTATTGTCATCAATATTCCGTTGTGCATCTTGGTCGGACTGGCTTTGCTCAATTTGAGTGGTTTCAGTTTGCAGCAATTTTCTATTGCAGGGCTCATTCTGGCCCTGGGGTTATTGGTAGACAACGGGATCGTTATTATCGAAAGCATCAATCATTACTTGAAGGAAGGTTTGCCACCCAAAGAAGCGGCCATCAAAGGAACTGGCGATGTAGGCTATGCAATATTAAGCTCTACTTTAACGACCATTTTGGCATTTTATCCACTCACCCAACTCGGAAAGGGAGCGGGGGAATTGATCAAGTCATTGCCTGTCATCGTCACTTTAACCCTGCTCATCTCATTGGTTTTGGCGTTGACATTGTCGCCCATTTTAGCGGGCAAATTTATGCGCCTGAAGGAAGATCGGCACAGCCGCCTGATCGATAGGTTCACGCGGTGGCTGACGGAGAAAGTTTACCGGCCCGTTTTACGTTTTTGTCTTCGGCACAGTTGGTTGATGATGGGGTTGTGTATTTTGTTATTGGCCGGAAGTCTTAGTTTGTTTCCAAAAATCGGGGTGAGTTTGCTACCCCCGGCAGACAAGCCAATGGTGTTTATTGAAATCACCGCACCCAAGGGCACCAATTTTCAAGGGACCGACAAAGCAGTTCGTTTTGTGGAACAAGTGTTAGACACAGTTCCCTTTGTCAAAAATTATTCAAGCAACATCGGCCACCGCAACCCACAAGTTTATTGGAATCGGTTATCCACGAATTTTGAAAGCAATGAGGCTGATGTATTGGTCAATTTTCAGCATTGGGACAATGAGCTGTTTTACAACACTTTAGCAGGGATGCGGAATGTTTTTGATACGTATTCGGAGGCGAACATCAAAATCAGGGAAATGAAAATCAACTCCATTTCTTACCCAATAGATTTTTCAGTCGTCGGCCCTGATCCTGACACGTTGAAATCACTGTCGGCAAAAGTAGTCCAGATCCTAAAAACAACACCAGGAATTGTCAACATCCTCAACCCTTTGGAACTCAATAAAACTGGGCTTTCTGTGGAATTAAACCGGCAAAAAGCAGGCTTGATTGGCCTCTCCCCGCTGACTTTTGACCAGACCATCAGAGCAGGTTTGAGCGGCCTGCCGGTAGGAAGCGTTTCTTTGGATGATTGTAAAGATTGTGAAATGGTGGTTCGCATGCCCGTTGGAAATAAACCTGAAATTGAGGACCTGGACAACCTTTATTTCACTACTGCCACCGGCCATCAAGTCCCTTTAAGGCAGGTAGCCGACGTGAAATTCAAATCACTGAGTCCACAAATATTACATCAGGATCTGGAAAGGTTCAACAGCGTCCAGGCAGACGTCATCCGTGCAGACGAGGCCATTGAACTGACGGAAAAAATAGAGACAGAAATAACAAAAATCAACCTTCCTGAGGGCTATTCCATTGTCGGCAAGGGTGAATTGGCGGAACAAGAGGAAGTATTTGGGGACCTGGTTTTCATTTTCATCATTGTGCTGTGCTGCATCTTTGCAATCCTGGTGATGCAGTTCAAATCTTTCTCCCAACCCCTGACTATTTTTTCGGCCATTCCTTTTGCCATAACGGGATCGTTCATCGCCCTATACCTGACCGGTTGGCCGTTTTCCTTTCTGGCGTTTATCGGCTTCATTAGCCTAAGCGGTATCGTGGTCAATGATTCAATTTTGATCGTTGACCAAATCAATCAGTTACGGAAAGAAGGCATGGATCGATTGGCAGCCATCAAACTTGGCAGTGAAAGAAGATTGATGCCCGTTGTTTTGACTACATTGACCACTATCCTGGGATTAATTCCACTCGCTATGTCACAGTCCAATTTGTGGACACCTATCTGTGCGACCATCATCGGCGGAATGCTGTCAGCCACTTTGATGATTTTATTGGTAGTGCCGGTATTGTATAAGTGGTGGGCTAAATAAGACGGGCCAGGGCCACTGCCCAAACATACGCCCCCTCATGGCTAATAGAAAGCGAGACATCAAACTGATAATCCGCCAGCAGTATTTCGACGCTCGGCTTGCCCGCCACTTTCTCCCGCGTAATCTCGATTTTCTTCCAGGGCAGTTTGATATTTGTATCAAATTGTTTGACGGCCTTGTAGACGGCCTCTTTAGCCGAAAAGGTAGACGCATAGCGCAAGTTAGGTTCTGAAAAAGCTTCGGCATATGCTTTTTCTTTTTCAGTGAAAACCCGCCGGATAAACGAAGGATTGACAGACTGTTCGAACTCGCTCAACAACAGCACATCATTGCCAAGCTTGTAAATTGCATTTTCCTTGAGGGTCAGTTCCATGGTGAAAATCGAAGGTGTTTTTTAATATTTCGTTCCGAGTGCAGGGCAAAATTCAATTATTGTAACAATGGCCTGGATTTCCTCCCCCCGCCCCCTCCCGAGGGGGAGATTTATACGTTCCTTTCTCCTCCCTTGGAGGAAGCGGGGGAGGTTGGCTGCGCTCAAATTAGATCAATCAGTTTTGCACCCTGCGCTGCATTTCGTTATAAAAGTAAAGCAGTTAATTTTAACGAAAACAATTCTCCTGTCCAACAGGCAAAAAAATGCAGTTGTTTAAAAACTCCTCTTGAGTTGACAATGCTTGAATTTTAAGAAGAGGCGGCCAACTTGGAGTTTTCAATCAACTTCAATATTTAAAAAAATAAATACCCTGCGGTAGGTCTTTCTTTTGTACACCTGTATTTAGACTGTATCTATCTCAAATCTAAAACTTATTCTATTCGATCTACCCATCTACTTTTCTTGATTTTTATTTCAGTACTGCAAATTTCTAAATCAACACGTTTCACCAAAATCCTTTTTTGACCTCCCAAGTAGCTGACCTGTTCAGTTGCCCATTCATCAACCAGCCCTATTGTAAACAGAAAACAGCAGGTGGAGGGACTTGTAAATCAATAGTCCCGTCGGAAGGCATGGCCCTTCCAATAGCAGCCGGCTGGTCTTCTGTGTGCAATGGGGTCATTCAAAAATTGTTTTTTTATGAAAATCATTCAAAGTAAGATGTGGTTCCTGTTGGCAATCATCGGCCTGTTCTTCCAATCCTGTCAAAAAGACGAGAACCTAACAGAAGAATTACCTGCAGTATTAGCTACCCCTGTCAATAATAACAACAATGGCCCCGGTGGCGGGCAGGGCGGCGACATTGCCAGCCTCGATAACGAACTGGTCATTGAATGGACCGACCTGCTCCTTGAACTCGACCGTTATGCAACGGGCATGCGCCCCTGTGCGACCGCACGTGCCCTGGCCTACATTCATCTGGCGACTTATGAAACGGCCGTACCAGGCATGCGCCGGTATGAATCGAACGAGCGTCGTTTACAGGGCCTGCGGATCAGGAGGGAAGAAAGGCCAAGAAACGTTGATTATGAAATTGCCCTCAATGCTTGCTATGCCGATGTCCTTGACCACTTTATCATCAATGTACCGGATGATTTAAAGGCTCAGATAACGGCCCTGGAGTCGGCCAAAGAAAGTGAACTGGCAGGCAATCAGTCCAACCGCCTGGTGGAGGACTCAAAAAAATGGGGAGTGCATGTAGCCCGGCAGGTTATCGCATACAGCCAGACCGACGAAGAGGGAGAATCCCAGTTACTTGAGCCCCAGCCCCTCTCATACGAACCGCCCACGGGAGATGGTTTTTGGACCTACTCGGCCGATCCGGAAAGGGCATTGTTTCCCTATTGGGAGTCGGTCCGCACCTTTGCCATCGGGTCCGACGAAACTACTACCGTTCCCCCTATTCCTTATAGCGAAGATCCAAACAGTGAATATTTTGGGCAAATGATGGAAGTCTATAACGTGAACAATACGGCCAAGGCAGACGATAACGAAGACCTGTGGATCGCTGAATTCTGGAGCGACGATGTGGAGGGCCTGATGATGAGTCCGCCCGGCCGCCAGTATTCCATCGCCAACCAGCTGATCGACCAGTATTCACTTGACCTTCAGGAGACCTTGGTGATGTACCTCAAGCTCGGCTTTTCACTGAATGATGCTGCCGTGTCGACCTGGAAATACAAATATGAGCACATGGTCATGCGCCCCAACGTTTTTATCCATGAGTTCATTGACGCAGATTTCCAGACCAACCTGTACCGGTTGATCTACTGGCCCAACCCCTCTTTCCCTGGTTATCCCTCTGGCCACTCTTGTTTTGCCTCGGCAGCAGCGGGTATTTTCATTGATGTTTTTGGCAGTGGCACTGATTTTACCGACCGCTCGCACGAAGGTCGGCAGGAGTTCAGGGGCGAGCCGCGAACGTTTACTTCCTTTGAACAAATGGCTGAGGAAAATGCCTTCTCCCGCATCCCGCTCGGCGTGCACATCCGCATGGATTGTGCAGAAGGTCTGCGCTTGGGATATGAAATCTCCGATGCAGTGAATGAATTGGACTTGAGGCGCCGTCCAAATAATTAGAGGTAGCTGGTAAATGTGCTGATTTGCCAACTTAGGGGCAGCCCCAGCGGTAACATCGTTTTAGAACGATGTTACCGCTAAACTGATGTCACGCATAAAAAATACCCTTTCCCCCTCTACCCATTTCACAAAAATCCGCTTATCCGCCTTTTTATCCCGCTCAACAGTTTTTCCCATACGCTGGTTGATCAATCAAATTTCTGGTCCATTCTATCCTTATCTTTGGTCAAAATTAACCTTCAAACAGTTTAATAAAAATACCAATCATGACCAGAAAAGAATTCCTGAAAATGTGTGGTGTCCTCGGAGTCGGGTTTCCATTTCAAGCAACCGTGACTTCGTGCAGCGAAGAAGATATTACACCGGGCTCTGTAGAAAAAGTCCTGATCATCGGAGCCGGGGCGGCCGGACTTTCTGCGGGCTACCTGCTGAATCAGCGGGGAATTGATTTTGAAATTTTGGAGGCTTCATCCAATTATGGAGGCCGCATGAAAAGGACAAATGATTTTGCCAACTTTCCGATTCCACTGGGTGGTGAGTGGCTGCACGTGGAAAAAGGCGTTTTGGATGAAATCGTAAACGATTCTTCCATTCAGGTGAATGTGGAAACCACCCCTTATGACCCCAACGTTGATTATGGATTGTTTGAAGGACAGCAAATTTCCGTTGCCGACGTTGGTTTCACCATCGATCAGAAATTTATCAATTCCACCTGGTTTGACTTTTTTGAAGATTATATAGTCCCCTCCGTTGAAGCACAAATAAAATACAACAAGATCGTTGAGTCCATTGATTATTCAGGTGACCAGGTGCTGGTCAAAACGGCGAATGAGGAATTTTCAGCGGATAAGGTCATCGTTGCGGTTCCAGTGAAAATCCTGCAAAACGGAGCCATTACTTTCACCCCTGAACTGCCGGGCGACAAATCTGACGCCATTAACAATGTGACCGTTTGGGACGGCTGTAAGGCATTCATCGAATTTTCCGAGAAATTTTACCCTACGTTTACGGCCTTTGAAACCATCCCCGAATCGGCTGGCCAAAAGCTGTATTACGATGCTG
The DNA here is from genome assembly GCA_039819485.1 of Bacteroidota bacterium. Taxonomy (GTDB): domain Bacteria; phylum Bacteroidota; class Bacteroidia; order Chitinophagales; family Saprospiraceae; genus UBA6168. The sequence continues at coordinate 15,011 of JBCBRY010000013.1, forward strand.
CTTACGGTCAAAATACCACCCAGCATATTCTGGGCCTGTTCGCAGTCGGGGTGGAGGCACATCCTTATATAGAAAGGACGGGGGATGATTTGATCAATTATATGTTGAATGAACTGGACGCCATTTACGACAACAAAGCATCGGCCAGTTATGTGAAACATATTTTCCAAAACTGGAATGCAGAGCCTTTTGCCAACGGAGCTTACATCTACGACGACGAAGACTGGAGACGGGTACGGACGCTGGGCGAGTCGGTCGGCAACAATCTGTTTTTTGCGGGAGATGCCTACACCACGGGAGAAGATTGGTCGAGTGTACACACTGCCGCCCGGTCGGCCAAAAGAGCGGTGCAAGAATTAGCGGGATAGAGTAAAAGTGGCACAAAAGCATTTTGTTCAACTGAGAAACACCATGCACCTCTGCAATAATGGGTTTTCTCAGTCGAACAAAATGCTTTTTGATTTTGGTTATAAAACGACCAACTTAACAAGATCAGCACGATTGATCCTCACGTAGTATAACCCAGGTTGTAAAAAATGGGTATCAAGCTCCTTCAATTCAGTTTCCTCGAATTGCTCGATTCTGATCATCCGGTTTTAGCTGTCAAAAAACTCCACCGATTCTATTGGTTTATCACCGAGGAAAATACTTTGGCCAAGTTTTACCGGATTTGGGAAAATGACCGCAGAACCGTCCCGGTCTCCATATTTAATTGACAATATGTTGGAATAATGTTGGGAACCATCAAAATCGACCTGTTTCAACCGATAATAGTTATTGCCGTTGAACGGGCTGGAATCCACATACCGATAAGCCTGCCTTTCCAGCGTATTACCGGCTCCTTCAACCCAAGACAATTCAGTCCATTGAAAGCCATCAGCAGATTTTTCAATCGAAAATCCGTCGTTGTTAATTTCTACCGTAGTTGTCCAGTCAAGGACAATTTGATTCTGATACAGTGAGCTGGTAAAAGTTGATAATTCTATCGGCAAGCTTCCGGCACTGTATGCACAAGTTTCGCTATCCACTGTGAGGGTGCCCGTAAAATTGGTAACTCCTCCATTACAGTTAGGGCCACTGCGATAGCAGGCAGGATCACCGCTGGTTCCGGCGCCAGAATCGTAATTATAAGTTGTACCCGTGCCTTCATCCACTATCGAGGCTGGCAGAGGGTCTGGCGGTGTACCCCAAACCAAAGTAAATGCTTTGTCATTGCCGATTTCTACAGCTTGGCTAGGGCACTGAGCATACGAGTCGGTGCCGAAGATAGATGTGAAAAGCATGAACAGAAAACACGAAAGCAGGAGCTTCCCAGTGCTGAAGCGTAATAATTTTTTCATGAAAAAGTTTTGTTAGTTGAAGTGTAGAGGTGTCAAAAAAGGGCGAATTTACATCTATATCAGCTAAATGTAAATATTTAATATACAAAAAACATTTCTGCACTTTTGCCCACCACAACCTTTTGAGTCAACAACATCTAAATGGTCACTTTTTTCATAAAAAAATTTCAAATATTTTAAAGCTGATTTTCTCTATTATTTTCCCTGCTATGGCTTCCCAAAATGCTCTACCTCAAATACATGTGAATGCAGGTTGGCAATCCACATTTTTCCTTCCTGTGTGATACGCAGATAATGCAGGGCATGTTGAATATACGGGCGGATGGTTTCCCAATAGAACGTCGCATAATCTTTTCTCATATCTCCGGGGTTTTTATACCCCAGTTTTTCATTGAGCCCCAGTTCGCTGAACTCATAAAACAAGGCCGGCTGTTTTCTCAAATACTGCGGGTCACCCAGTTGGCCAATCAAATCGGAAGCCCTCGCCAGGCTTCCGTAACTCGTGATGTCCTGATGGAAATCGTCTTTAGGAATGGGGAACCGGGTCATTTCTATATAGCTGCAGATCCTGTCCGTATCGATATTGGTGAAGGAGGCATCACTGAACCGCTCCTGAACGAATAACTTCCCTCGGTCCACATGATAGGGCGCCAGCGAGGCATCCGTCCCATCCCTGGAGATTTCGATCACTTCATCACCAATACCCGTTGCAACGGAATCGCCGATATCATTCCTGCAAATGCCACGGACATAACCAATATCATGACAAAGAAGCGCGATGATAAAATGCAGCCAATCATTTGAAGTGACGCCCCCCTCACTTAAATGTTTTCCCTTCAATATTTCCTGACCGACCATGGTCACCATGATCGTGTGATCAATATCATGATATAGCAGATCACTGTTCGAAATATTTTCGAGGGCAAGACGACCAAACCATGGAAGAATATAACTATTCTCCGGCTCTAAAAGACCGAAGGTTTCCAGGTAATATTCACTTAATTCTTTAACAAAAGCATCGATCAGTACTTTTTGAATATTTAGCATTTTTTAGAAATTTATCCTGAGTACGGGACAAAACCTTACTTTGATAAATGTTACGAGAACGTCCTCCCCCTTGCCCCCTCCAGAGGGGGAAATCAAATCCGTTCTTGTTTCCCTTTGTAGGGGTTAGGGGGAGGTTTTTTTAGTTCAAATTATCATTGCTTGGTTTTGTCCAGTAAACAGGTGGTCAAAAAAAATGACACTTTTCCTTTGCCTGAAAAAGAGTTTTGAGACTTGGAGTTCAAACATTTGTCCAAATAAAAGTGTCATTTTTAGTACTCCTTGTTTTTGTCCAAGTACTTACTCAGAAATTTATTTTAAGGCAAAAATATTTATATACGTTGGTAAGGTCGTAAATTAATTAAACTCAGCGAATATGCAACAAAGTGCATCGGCGAATCTCTAAATTTAGAAAAGAGCATGACCCACAGACAGCAATGCCTCCTCAATGCTAAAAAGATAAATAAGTCTCAATCATGGTTTTTCATCTCGTCAAAAAATGCTTCATCCCAAACTAAAAATCCGCAAAAATTCTGGGCTGTCATCCAAATCAGAAAGCAACAATTTATCAAAAGTGGCAGTATTTCCCGTTACTGAATATTGAATGATTTTTTTGCCGTCCCGGTCACCCAAGAGAAACTTGATAGCGTTGTTTGTTTCATAAAAACACATGCCGGAAGGGCTGGTAATTGCTCCCGTTTTATTAGCTATAAATACATTGACCGGTGCGTTGTCTTTTGACAAATCGATACTCAGGATATTATTGCCATTTTTATTTCCAACGTATAAAATATTTTTATGTGCCAGGACATGCACAGGTTCATCCAATGCTGGAAAATTAGAAACATCTACTATGTTTTTTATATACGCCCCGGTTGTTCCGTCATATAGGGCTACGGAATTATTGTTTTCATCAGCGACCAATAAATTCCCGTCTGTGTCAAAGGTTATTCCCCGAACCATGTTCAGCGCTCCCGACCCTGAATAAAAAGAACTGGATGGAACAAAGGTGCCTACCGGACAATCTGAACAGTTGGTGCTGTAAGCGGAAGCAACGGGCATTGGGGCGCCGGGGTCTCCCGCGGTAGCGCCTGGCCCATAGACTGCAACCACCGTGTTAGAATCCTGGCAACTTGCCAGTAAATTGTCATTTTGATCAAAGGCCATTTGGAAGGGATGGACGAAAGCGGGGTTGGATTGTTCATCATATCCGGTAAACACTTCATCAAAATCAAACTGTCCCTCCCCGTTGGGCTCACCTTTAAACCTTAATATTTGACTGTATTTTTTGTATGCATTGACTACGTAAAGATTTCCGTCGGGCCCAAAAATAAAATCACGTAACTCCTGCAGGTCAACATGGTCAGGCAGGGAACTTTTGTTTAACGCCTTAGAAGGAGTCGCCTCTTCACCTTCCAATGTGAAAACATGAATATTGTTCCAGTATTTTGATTTGCTTCCTCCATGAAAAGAAACATATAAAAGTGGAGTTGCCATCTTGATTAAAATTATTTGAAATCAAAAACCAAAAAATTGAAACCTTGCCTACGACTAATGTTCGAATGTCCGATCTTCAATTTTTCAGTTTCAATAAAAGTCTATTATTTAAAAAGGAACGGAAAGAAAAAAAGGAAGTTGTTTGGAAATTGCTGCCTGGCTGAAAATCCAAATACTTTCGGCCCGGCAGGAATTTCCAAACAACTTCAAGGAGCAATTATTTTAATTGCTCCTCGTGATAAATTTAATGTTTCCGTTAAATCAGCTGGCCGGTGGTGTAAAACCAGAAGTTGTATTTAGCAAGGTTTGCAGGTTCTGGTCGATCCAGGCCAGGCGGCCAATGGGTTCTTTTGTGTTCGGGTCAATCGTAGAAGATACAGGTGCCTTTTTTGTCTCGTCATTTGCAAAATAATAACCGCCGCCCAAGTAGGCCAATAAATTGTTTTTGGCATCCAGGTACGGGGTTGCCCATGGCTGGTGGGGGTTTGGACCACTGGTCTGGTTCCGGCTCAACATGTTTGCACTATCGAGGTAAGTATACTGATCGTTGATAAATTTTTCCATTGACGAGTAGCTCAGGACTCCGCCATCGGCAGTATAAAACTTAGCCCACAAATCCCAGATAATGGCACAATAATCCGTATTTTTCATCAGGACACTGATCCAGTATCCGCTCAGGTTTTTTTGGTACAACCAATTGGTCGTGTCTACAAACCAGTCGCTCGTCCCCCTGAGGGTAGCGTTGCCGAACGATTTGTTTTTGTCCCACAGCGGGCCGCCATACACCTTTTTGGCGATCTGATAAAAATAATAGCTTTTGGTATAGCCGTCTCCATCCTTACAGATTTCATTCAAAATCCAGTAAAGCGCGAAAGTGGTATAATCAGTGGTTTTGGCTATATCCGCCCAGGTATAGGTAGACCCTTCAAATTGGCCTGCCCAGCCCGAATACCAGTTTTTCGCCGTGGTTTCCTCTGCCGGTGTGAAATGTTTTTTCTTCGGATCATACACTTCCGTAGTGTTTCCCGCACCAGTATTCTGAGAGGGAAGTGGCAAGTATTTGTCGCTGCCAGGATTGATCTGTATGACAAAACCAACATCAGTGCTTGGGGAGTGGCGGTCAAAATTCGGTATATCGATCCTGGAACCCTGCTCCCTGATTTTTTCCATCAAAATATAAATCCCATGATAATAAGTACCCAGGATGGAACTGACATCATCCAGGGTGGCGATGGGTGTTTGATAATCGCACAAATACATTTCAAAATATTTATTGCGGGGTGCCCAGGCCCACTGGCTTGCGTAAGCGCTGCCACCGGGTGTTGTGTAGGCAGTAGTACCAATGCTGTTTTGCAGATGAAAAGCCAGCGGGTTGCGGATAAATGATTCGTCCACTTGTCCGGCATCATTGAAAACCCAATGCTCTTTGCCGTGGGGCATCCCCAGGAAATTGCCAGCTGGATCGCTGTCGAGACTGACGGCGTACTGTTTTTTGTGAACTGTTGAACCGGCCGTACTTTCTCCCCTGACATGCATAGAAGCACTGACCTGGTCCAAATCACTGACTGCGGTAAGGGTACCACCATTGACGTTGGAGTAGTAATAATAATTTACCTTGACATCAACCGAACCAATGCCTCCTGCACCGGGATCTTCAGTAGGGATTACAATAATAATCGGGTTTGTTAAACTAATTGAAGTCGTGTCACTCATTGAAAATGATTTTAATTTAAAGAATAATTGATGGGTTTTATAAAAAACAAAAGCCCGTTTGGAACCTGAGTTTCAAATAAGCTCTATATTTTTAATTTATTTAGATACCAGAGGTGTTTAGAAATAAAGGACCCTAATTTCCTCCATTAAGCACCTTTGATTGGTGGAAAAAGAATTGGTTTGGAAATGGCAACCATGCATCAATTGCAACTTCGGAGGGCAAGATACTTCTTTGGTGAATACATATTAATATTTTTTATATAATTTTTCCCGAACAGGCCGTTAAATGACAAGTAAACCATCTTTGTGCAACTCTGTGCTTTCTCAGTTTAAACAGCTATTTTTATTCATTGATGATACTGACCTTCACCTTGATTGTAAAAACTTGGATCAAATATATTGCTCAACGCCTTTGATCTCGTCCAGGCGGAACTTCATGATTTTGGCCTGCTCACTTGCCTGTAAAAGACCATTTCACCCTTGACATCGACAATATCATATTGAAGATAGCTGCCAATATCCTTGGACTCAAGCAGGGTAAAGTCGTTGCTCAGGAAATGAAAAATCCATTAGCCCCAGATTGCTCAATGGCATGGAACCGGCCATTGTCCGCCAAATACAAATCAGCAATTGGAATATCAAAACCAGGAAACTCCTGAACGGTATCACCATTTATCCGATAAATGATTCCGTTGGCCGAACAGTAGAAGACATTATTAAAAACACGGTTAAAAAGGGATGAAAAACCCTCAACGATCACCTCGCCATCAGTCTCGGTTTTTATTTTTCACGCAGAGGATGCTAAGAAAAGATTAAAAAAAAATTCTGCACATTTTGCGACCTCCGCGTGAAATACTACAATTTATTTACAATTCGTTTAAATCCATTTTTAATCAATGCTACATTAAAATTTATTAGAAGCGCTAACTTTTTTTTGGATAATTTCAAGTAATTGATCGTTACTTTATAGTGCAACCGATTCAGTTCCTCCACTGATTTTAATTCGATTATAACCTTATCATTAATTAAAAGATCAAGCCGGAAACCCACCTCCATTTTTACATTCTCATAAATGACTGGCAATGGTTTTTGCTGTTCTACTTTTAACCCTCTTTTTTTCAATTCATAAGCCAATACTTCTTCGTAAACACTTTCCAATAAACCCGGTCCTAACGCCCGGTGAACTTTTATAGAAGCATCTAAAATAATTGCGGAAATTTCGTTCTCGTGCATATTCTCGGTTTTTATTTTTCACGCAAAGGGCGCTGAGTTCACAGAGGTTTTTTTAAACCTTTTCTCTGCGCACTTTGCGGCCTCCGCGCGAAATACTTTTTTAGCGTTCTTTGAAAACTCTTTTTTCGCGCAGAGGGCGCTGAGGGCGCAGAGGTTTTTTTAACCTTTCCTCTGCGCACTTTGCGGCCTCCGTGCGAAATACTTTTTTAGCGTTCTTTGAAAACTCTTTTTTTCACGCAGAGGGCGCTGAGTGCGCAGAGGTTTTTTTAAACCTTTTCTCTGCGTGCTTTGCGGCCTCCGCGCGAAATACTTTTTAGCGTTCTTTGAAAACTCTTTTTTTCGCGCAGAGGGCGCTTAGTTCGCAGAGTTTTTTTAAACCTTTTCTCTGCGTACTTTGCGACCTCCGCGTGAAATATTATTCCCCTCCAGCGTGCCTCGAAAACTTTTAGTTAAACAGTTGCGCTTGGAGTTGTTTTATTTGGTAGCACACCAATTGTCCAAAGGAAATATTTTCGTCATTTGGAGATAATTCCTTATGAAAATAAAGGTCAAAATCTTTCTTTAAAAAACATAATATTAAATCGACCAATAAACCATTTTGAAATACGCCACCACTAAATGCTATTTTTCTTATCTCCAGATTATTTGCGGTCATCCTAATTAAATCAATTAAAGAGTAGTGAAACTTAGCGGCAATAAATTCTTTAGTTTTTCCATTGCTCAAATCCATAACAATTTGAGTCATTAAAGCCTGGGTTGAAACCTGTTTAGAATTTTTATCAAAATAACCCTGGGTAAATTTCAAACCATTTTTTCTAAAATAAGTCATGGCTAAAACTTCCAGCCGCATCGCAGCTTCGCCTTCATAGGTTTGTTTGTCCATAATACCAAGCAACGAAGCTACGGCATCAAAAATACGTCCGACGCTAGAAGTTTTCAAAGGATTTTCTTTTCCCAATATTTTCCTGTAAACCTGCCATTCCGTCTTGCTGAATTTTTCTTCTAAATAATTCGCAGCCTCCTTCACATCTGAGCAGGCAGACAATGCTGAAATGCGCGGTTCTTTTGGCATTTTGTCACCCAAAATAAAATTAAAATATTCGAAATAACAGCAGCGAGAAAAATCATATTTTTCGTATTTAAAAAATTCACCACCCCAGATTTGACCATCATCACCCAACCCCGTTCCGTCCCAGATCACTCCCAATACTGGCTCCTCCGTGTGGATTAAATTATGTTCTCCCAGCACTGCCCCAAAATGAGCTACGTGATGTTGAACAAATTCAACGGGGGCTTTTAACTTGTGGGATAATTCATTGCCAAAAATGGTCGATGGATATTCGGGGTGCTTGTCGCATAAAATAACTTCAGGCCGGGTATTGAATAGTTTTAAAAAATGATCAATGGTCTGCTCATAGTTTTGTTGGGTATCAAAACTTTCCAAATCGCCCAGGTATTGACTGATGAAACTGTTTTTTTTGTACAAAAAACCAAATGTACTTTTTAGCATCGCCCCCATTGCCAAAATACGGAGCGACGGCCATTCTAATTTTGCATTAATATAAGTGGGAGCCAATCCTCTCGACCGCCGAATGACAATTTTTTGTTTTTTTAAAAAGGAATATTTAATAACACTGTCATCTTGCGGGACAATGATGTCCCGATTATTGGTTAATATAAAATCAGCAATTGAAAATAATTCGTTCAGGGCTTTTTCATCTTGAAAAACTATCGGGGCGTTGCTTACATTTCCGCTCGTTGCGATAATTGGCTTGCCGAATTTTTTCAACAATAAATCATAAAGTGGGGTGTAGGGCAACATGACACCAACCTGATTTAAACCCGGCGCGATCGCATTTGAAAATACTTTCTCATTTTTCACCTCCAACAGAACAATCGGAGAAACAGAACTTTTCATTTCCTGCACAACTTCGGGTTCAACCTGAACGTCCTTCAGTGACGCAACTTCAGGAATCATCAATGCGAAAGGTTTGGACGGTCGGTATTTTCTTTTTCGCAATTCCAAAATAGCGGCATCATTACTTGCATCGCAGGTCAACAGGTACCCGCCAATTCCTTTGACCGCGATAATTTTTCCGGCCTCCCAAAGGTGGGCGACCCGATCGATTATTTCTTCCATAGTTGCTGAGATTGCTTTTTTCCCGGAATCAAACAACGTCAGTTCAATCCCACAATCCAAACAGGAATTGGTCTGGGAATAATAGCGGCGATCAAGTGGGTTTTCATACTCTGCCGAACAGGTCGGGCACATTTGGAAAACATCCATTTTTGTATTTACCCGATCGTAAGGCAAGCGGTGAATAATGGAATATCGGGGACCACAGTTCGTGCAGGTGATAAAAGGATATGCATACCGCCGGTCTTTCGCCTGATGCAACTCTTCCCGACAGTCCTCACACAACGCAAAATCGGGAGTAAGCAATAAATTCGGTTCTCCCTCATCCTTGCTGTGAACAATTTGAAAATCATCAAAAGATTGTTCCTTGAACTTATAAAGCTGAATAGAAGTGATCCTACTCAACCGCGGTGCCTGCTGCGTGATTTTATTTTTAAAAACCAAAGCTTTCTCTTCCTCCGCATTGAAAACAATATGGACGCCGTCCACGGTATTATTGACCCAACCTTTCAGTTCCAGTGATTGCGCCAAAACGAAAACAAAAGGGCGAAAACCAACGCCCTGCACCTGCCCCTCAATATGGATATGCCAGGTATTCATTAAATCATAGCCTCCTCCAAGACGTCCCTTTTTACTTTTTTCATTTTGAGTTGAATAAATTCTAAAACCTCTGTTTAAGATCTGTGTAGCTTTTCTGATGCTGTTTTTTGTTACACAGAGTTTCGCAGAGAAAAAAACAGCGTTTAGGCAGAGAAAAATTGCGCATCAGCACTTTTGATCATCTGCTTGGTAAATGCATTTTAGGCAAATGAATTTATCGGAATGAAATTCCGGATAGCAAGTTATAGAGCGGAAATGAATTAGAAAAGGATTTCTACTTTTTGAAAGGTCAGGAGCAGCATTTAATTTTACCTTACCCTTTCGAAGCCATAACTTTCTATTTGATAATTTAGTTTTAAAGACCAAAAGCATTGACAGAATGCCAAAACATTTACCAATATTACTCTTCCTTTCTCTAATTTCTGCCATTGTATTTTCTCAAAATAAATTTACGCTCAGTGGAATGATCAGCGAGGCTTCCAGCAATGAAACGTTGATCGGTGTTTCGGTTCTGTTGCCGGACCTGAACACTGGAACCGTTACCAATGAATATGGTTTTTATTCCATTTCCCTGCCCGAGGGACAATACGAAGTGGTGGTGACGCATTTGGGCTATGAGGAAGTCCGTAAAAACGTCGATCTAAATGCGGATCAAAAAATCAATTTCAAGCTGGAAGAGGCAGCACAGGAATTGGGAGTCGTCGTCGTTTCGGAAGATGTAGAGCGCCTCGATATCAGGAGGCCGCAGATGAGTGTCAACAGCCTGTCGATCAAAACCATTAAACAAATTCCAGTGGTGTTGGGGGAAGCAGATGTCATCAAATCATTGCTGCTGCTGCCGGGGGTGACCAGCGCCGGAGAAGCCTCTTCGGGTTTTAATGTAAGGGGCGGAACGGCCGACCAAAACCTGATCCTGCTGGATGAAGCAACCATTTTCAACAGTTCCCATCTATTTGGCTTTTTCTCCGTATTTAATCCGGATGCCATTAAAGATGTGAAATTATTTAAGGGCGGCATTCCGGCAAGGTACGGCGGGCGGGTTTCGTCCGTGCTTGAAATATTTCAAAAAGAAGGTAACAGCAAAGCATTAAAAGTGAATGGCGGAATCGGTGCCGTGGCCAGCCGGTTGCTGGTGGAAGGCCCGATCGTCAAAGACCGTACTGCTTTCCTGGCCGGCGGCAGGGCTTCTTATGCCCATTTGTTTTTGCCGCTCCTTGACATCGACAACGAAGCCTACTTTTATGATGTCAACACAAAAATCAACCATCGCATCAACGATCGAAACAACATCTTCCTTTCGGGCTACTTCGGGCGCGACCTGTTTCGTATCAACGAGAATTTTGTGAATACCTACGGCAATGCAGTTGTCAACTTTAGGTGGAACCACCTCTTTTCCGATAAATTGTTTTCCAACCTTTCTGTCATCTTTTCTGATTATTTCTACGGCCTCGAACTTGATTTTGCCGGCTTTGAATGGGACTCGGGCATCCAGAATTTCAATTTGAAATATGACCTGAAACATTATCTCAACGACCGGCTGCAGATCAATTATGGCCTGCACAACACCTATTACGTTTTTAATCCCGGCAACATCAAACCCATCAGCGAGGAGGCGGGCATCGTGGAAGACCAACTGGCAAAAAAATATGCTAATGAGGCCGCCGCCTATGTGGATGTGGAGCAAAAAATCACCGAAGGTTTAAGCGTCAATTATGGCGTCAGGGTCAGCCACTTCAACCGCCTGGGGCAAGACGAGCTTTTTGTCTATGAAAACGACCAGCCTGTCTTGTTTGACCCGTTTCAACTGGTTTACCGGGAAGCTACGCCCATTGGTTCCGTTGATTTGGAGCGCAGGACCAACCTCGCCGATTTTACCAATTTCGAACCAAGGCTGTCCGTGTCCTATGCCTTCAACGACCGCCATTCCGTCAAAGCGAGCTACACCCGGCTGGCACAATATCTCCATTTGCTTTCGAACACCAGCTCCCCCACCCCGCTCGATGTCTGGACGCCCAGCGGGCCTTTCGTGAAGCCCCAGTTGCTGGATCAGTATGCACTGGGTTATTTCAGAAACATCAACAACGGAGCCTATTCGCTGGAAATAGAAGGTTTCTACAAAGACATCCAAAACAGGATCGATTACATCGACGGCGCCAACCTGATTGCCAACAATGCCATCGAACAGGTCATTTTAAATGGAGTGGCCAGGGCCTATGGATTGGAATTTCTGTTGCGAAAAACAGAAGGAAGGTTTCAGGGTTGGCTGGCTTATACCCTTTCGAGGTCAGAACAGCGCACACCGGGCAGGCCGCCCGTCGTGGACAATGGCCGCTCCAACCTCGAAACGGGCATCAACTTTGGCGAATGGTACAGTACGCCATACGATAAAACGCACGACCTCGCCCTGTTCGGCAGTTATGAGTTGAACAAACGCTGGAGCCTGAACACCAATTTTATTTACCAGACCGGGCAGCCCACCAACTACCCCGTCGGTCAGTTTGAGTTCCAGGGCGTCGTCGTTCCCTTCTTCGGCCGCCGCAATGAGGCCCGGTTGCCCGATTACCACCGGCTTGACGTTTCAGCAACGCTCAAGAACAAACCCAAAAAGGAGGGCCAATTCAGTTCTGAATGGGTTTTCAGTTTGTACAATGTGTACAACAGGATGAATGCCGCTTCGATCAATTTCAGACAAAACCAGGATACCGGTAGGAATGAAGCTGTGCGCACGTCCATCTTCGGGGTTGTTCCTGCCGTGACTTTTAATTTTAAATTTTCGAAATGAAAAACATTGAACCTCGTTCCAAAACATTAGCGGTATTACCGCTGCGAGCGGTAACACCGCTTGCCCAGGTAAAAAGTTTTAGCATCAGCACTAATTATCTATGGCTGTTTTTTGTCTTCCTGTTCTGGAGGTGCCAGGATGTGGTTGAGGTGGATTTACCTGCTACTGAATCCAGGTTGGTGATCGACGCAGTCATCAGGGTCGACCGGACGGATGCGTTCGCTCAAGTAGAAATCAAAGTGAAAGAAACGAGCGATTTCTTTTCGGACAATATCATCACGGAGTTGGAAAGTGCGGTCATTTTTTACGGAATGCCGGTTGAGGGTGCGCCGGAGCTTTTTGATGTCGTCTTCCGGTCCAGTCTGGCAGAGTTACAACCGGGCACCGGTATTTATGGGCCCGACCCAAATTTCAGTACGGATCAACGCATCCCGACCAGTATTGTGCAACCAGGGTTTGTATTTCAACTACTCATCGAACATCAAGGAAGAGAGTATTTTGCCACTACCCCTTTCAGTCCTTCCGTACCGATCGACAGCCTGGTGCAGGGCGATGAAATACTTTTTGACGAAGACGATAAAGAATTGATCGTAACATTCACGGACATTCCCGATGAAAAGAATTACTACGTTTTTGATTTTGATTTTGGTGAATTCCTGGCAGCCGACGATCAGTTCATTGATGGCCAGCAATTCGAGTTTTCTTACTTCTATCAAAAAGACCTGGCGCCCGGAACGGTAGCAGAAGTCAGCATTTTGGGTGCCGACCAGCAATTTCATAACTACATGAATCTTCTGGTTGAACAAACCGTGGACAACGGCGGGGTTTTCGAAACGCCGGCCATCACGGTGCGCGGCAACATTTTCGACGTTACGGACCTGGACAACATCACGGTCTTTGACAATGTAGAACAGCCAGAGATTTTTCCGTTGGGATATTTTGCCGTGGTGGAAGAATTTAAACGGACGATTGTTATCGAATAAGGAGGAAACACAAATGAAAGCGGCATTGAGCCGCTTTTTTGCACCATCCTCCATTTAAATATTCAAACAAATATTTCTTCATATTCAAACCAATCAAAATCAGCATGCATTTTCTGCCCCGTCAAGTCTTGGCAACAAAGCCCCACAAATGCTCCCGTAAAAGCGGCCCGGTACCGATGACCTTCGTTTGTGACATAATCATCGGAGAGGATGCTGCCATCTAAAACACCACCAATTTTACGCCAGTCGTTTTCTTTTTCTGCGAAATAGAATTGCAGCTTTTCCCGGTTGAAGTCAGCTTTTAGGCCAATGCGGGCACAGCCCGTTATTTCGATGGGATCCTCTAAAATATCGGTCGTTTTGTAATTATCACAAGCAGTGATTTGTATGAATTTTTTCCCACCGTTTCCGATCTCGCCCCCCATCACATGTAAATAAAACCAGTGCGCCGTGTTATAATAGCAGACCAAGCCTGCCATTTGCTGAAAACTCGCCGGTTCAAATTCCAGACAAGTAGAAGCCCCCACATGAAAATGCTGCACCCGCCGTGCAACCAAACTCTGGTAATGAAAAGAACTCAACGACTCGCGCCCAAACAGCCTCATATAGCCGGGCCGAAAACCCAGTGAAAGCCAATCTTCCGTGACCGGTACCCGCAGGGATTGGAAGTTGATATCCAGTTCATCGGCCGTAAAATCATTGCGGGTATTGATTGCCTCACTCCCTGTGGCCGATGGTGATTCGCTCACCGCAAACTCCTTTTTAACGTACAGCCAATCGTCTTCGCGCCATTCCACTTCAGCGATGGCCGTTTCCCTTCCCAGCGTACACCTTCCACGTTCTGTCAGCGGTCGGCCCACTAAATAAACGGCGTACCAGTCACCCTTTTCCGTTTCCACCAAATCAGCGTGACCACATTTTTGCAACGGAGCTGCCGGATGGTTTCGAGCGGTGATGATGGGATTCTGCGGGTGAATTTCATAAGGGCCCAAAATGGATTTTGACCGGGCGAGGGTCACTGCATGGCCGTACTCCGTACCTCCCTCAGCGGTGATCAAATAGTAATACCCGTTTAACCTGTAAAGGTGCGGAGCCTCCGTAACTCCCAACTCGGAACCCTCAAAAATATGGTACACCTCCCCGGTCAAGCGCTCTTTTTCAACATCATATTCCTGTAGAATGATGCCGCCAAAAAACTTGCCTTTGCGATGATCAACGATCATGGACGTGAACCATTTCCGGCCGTCATCTTCATGAAAAAGGGAGCCATCGAAACCACTCGAACTCAAGAAAACCGGCTCCGACCAATCGCCCAGAATATCTTTCGTCGTCACCAGAAAATTGGGCGTGTCTTTCCAAACCCCGTCAAACGACCGCACATTGGTGTACACCAAATAAAAAGTCCCCTCGTCATAACTCAAACAAGGCGCCCAAACCCCACAGGAGTCAGGGTTTCCCACCATGTCCAATTGCGACGTCCGGCTCAGTGGCCGGGCGACCAACTCCCAATGGATCAAATCTTTTGAATGATGAATCTGCACTCCGGGAAACCATTCGAAAGTAGAGGTGGCGATGTAATAATCCTCCCCCACCCGAACGATGGAGGGGTCGGGGTTGAAACCTTTTAAGATTGGGTTTTTGATCATAAGTAAGTGCTTGGACAAAAATAAAGGGCGCTAAAAATGACACTTTTGTTTTGGCAATGTTTGATTTCCAAGTCTTAAAAATCTTTTCAGGAGAAGGAAAAGTGTCATTTTTTTGACCATCTGCTTATTTAGACTCCGTGCCTGCTCTGCGCAACGCTGCGTAACAAAAAAGAATTTCAATCAGTTACGCCGAGTTTAAACGGAGAAGACGCAGCGTTGCGCAGAGCAGATTTACTTGTGGTTAATTTTTTATCAACGCGCCAGTTCCTTTTCCAGTTCTTCCAGTGTTTTCCCTTTGGTTTCAGGCAAAATTTTCAGGAATAAAAAGAAGCCGACCGTTGCCAAAACCGCATAAATAAAGAAGGTCATGGCATTACCGAGGTTGGACAACTCCCACGGGAAAATCTGTTGGATCAGCCAACTTGAAAAAGAATTGACAAAACCAATGGCACCGATGGCCAATGCCCGAACCCGAATGGGAAACAGCTCCGACAACAGTACCCACATCACCGGCCCCAGCGAAAAGGCAAAAGAGGCCACAAAACCCAATATTCCAAAAAGGATCAAATAAGGATTGATATTGGCCGCTGCCTGGATAATCGCTGTTTCATTGGCTTTAAATGATTGCTCTCCGATGGCTGATTTTAAAGCAGCTTTAAATGCTAAGTCATTGTCATAAGTCGTATTGGCGATGGTCATCAATTTGCCTTTGTCCACTTTTTCGAGGGTCTCGATTTTTTCAGCTGTCAACTCATAGGTGGCCTGGTGAAACCCATAAGCGGTAATCAACAAACTGATTGCCACTCCTCCAATGCCGATCAACAACAATGGCCGCCGCCCCATTTTATCAATTAAGAGCATGACCAGGATGGTAAATACGACATTGATGATCCCAACCACAACGGACTGGGCAAACGCTGCATTTGTTCCGATCCCCGTTTGTTCAAAAATAGAAGTGGCATAAAAGAAAACTGCGTTGATCCCCGTCACCTGCTGTAAAACACCGACGACCAAACCGACTAACAAAACAAACCTCAAGGCAGGATTTAGCAACTCCGACAGTTTGATCTTTTGCTTATTCCCCGAAGCTAAATTCTCTTCGATTTCCTTGATTTCGGTATTGGCCTGCGCTTCGCCATGTAGTTTGGTAAGTACGGATTTTGCCTCCTCTGTATGCCCTTTCAGCAATAACCAGCGCGGGCTGCGAGGCACAAAAAACAAAAAGAAAAAATATAAAATAGCAGGTACCGATTCCACACCCAGCATCCACCGCCAGGCATTGTCTTCCGTGATCATCCCCGTGCCGCTCTGGCCTGCTTCGTTCAAATAATACCCCGTAAAATAGGCGACTGAAAAACCCACAACAATGTTCAGTTGCTGCACCGAAACCAGCTTTCCCCGGTTCTCCGCATTGGAAATTTCGGCAATGTACATGGGCGCAATGATCAATGCCGATCCGAATGCCAGCCCGCCGATCATCCGGGCGATGTACAACATTTCATACGAACTCGCATAGGCGGACATAATCGCCGACACGGCATACAAAAATGCCACCCCAACCAGGACTTTCTTTCGGCCGATGGAATTGCTCAAAGCCCCTGCCACCAACATGGCAAACATGGCCGCAAAACTGGGCGAACTGACCACCCAGCCAGTTTGAATATCATCTAAACTGAAAAGTGTTTCGACCGAACCGACGACACCGGAGATAATCGCTGCATCAAAGCCAAATAAAAATCCGCCGAGGGATACAATTGCGGCAATGCCCAAATTGAAGTTGTTGGTTTTCATGTTTTGTTGTTTACTACTGTTCCTCCACCAATTAAATAGCTGGAAACGTATCCTTGATTTTTCTGTACACCGCAATATCTGTAATTATACTTTAACCGATGTAAAATTATGTTCTACATTTACCCACCATTTGCGAAATGAGCAACCAACAAAATAAAATAGCATTGGAAAACCAGATCGTCCGGCTCCTTGGCCAGGGCGAGCAGCAAGCTATTTCTTTGTTGTACCAAAATTACTCCGGTGCGCTGCTCGGAATCATTTCACGGATGATCCCGAGCAGGGAAGTGGCGGAGGAAGTGCTACAGGATGTTTTTGTCAAGGTCTGGGACAATGCCGACAAGTACGACCCGGCCAAAGGAAAACTCTTTACGTGGCTGGCGCAGATCACCCGCAATACGGCACTCGACAAAGTGCGGTCAGCGGGTTACCGCAAAGGGCAAAAAACCGATGAGATCGAAACCAACGTATCTGTACATGAGCAACAAGCCGACGACCCCGCCATCGAGGACAGCGGCTTGCGCAAAGTCATTGGTGGCCTGGATAAAAATTACCGCACCCTGATTGATTATGCTTACTTCCAGAGCTACTCGCAATCAGAAATCGCAAAAGAACTGGGCATGCCCCTGGGCACGGTCAAATCACGGATGCGGGCCGCTATCAAGGAACTGAGAAAAATTTTAAAAGATGAATTGATTTCCATTTTGATCTTATTTGGACTGTGATAAGTGGCCGTTCAAATAAATGACATTTTTCTTTGCCTGAAAAAGAGCGTTAAATGTTAGGACTCAAGCATTTGCCAAAATAAAAATGTCATTTTTAGCCGCAAGTAATTTGGCCCAGGTAAGTCAAGGGCCAAAAAAAATGACATTTTTCGTGCTTTTTATTTTAGTCCACACAATTACCTAAAATGGAATTCAAGAATAAATAAATCAGCAAGGAGGAGCGAAAAATAAATACCTTTTTTAACCCTCTTTATTTTGAAAAAATGGATATTCAAAAATACATAGCATCCGGCATCCTTGAGCAATATGTGCTCGGGAGCCTCTCCCCTGCCGAACAGCGGGAAGTGGAGCAGCTCGCTATGCAATATCCTGAAATAAAAAATGAACTGACCGCCATCGAAGAGGCACTGGAAAAATACGCCCAGGCCAATGCGGTAGCACCTTCACCCGACCTCGAAGCAAAAATTTTGGACCGGTTAAACGATAAAAAAATCACCCGCAAAAACACGGAAAACAAAACGGGTAAAAAAGACGGAGCTAAAATTTATAAATTAATTTACCGAATTGCCGTTGCCGCTTTTTTGGGAGCTTTGATATGGGGGATTTATTTAAATAATAAATTATCGGATAAAGAAAATGAAATCGCCCAGCTGCAAAATCAATATGAAGAATTAAATACGAATTGCACTGAACAATTAAAACAAAAAGAAGAAACTGAAATTCTATTTGCCTTTTTAAAAGACCGCAATACCGACGGTGTGGAAATGAAAGGCCTGCCCGAAAAAGACCCAAGTCATATCGCCGTTGTTTTTCAAAATGCCAATCTGGAAAAATCCTACCTCGAAGTTATCAACATGCCCCAGATACCTGCCGACAGACAATTCCAACTCTGGGCCATTGTGGACGGAAACCCCGTAGACATGGGCGTCTTCGATGTAACGATCACCGCGGATACCGCTTTCCTGGAAGTCCCTTTTATCGCCAATGTACAGGCATACGCCGTAACCGTGGAACAAGCGGGCGGCAGCCCAACACCTAACCTGGAAGAGATGGTCGTCATCGGAAATACTGGATAATAGTCTTTAAAATATTTTTAAACCAGTTGAAAAAAATAGGCGATTAAACTTCAAATTATTTCCCTATTTTATTGAAGTTGTTTGTCACGCAGCGACTCGCAAAGAACACGCAAAGTTTAAACAAAGAAAACTTTCTATTTTTTATTTCATTAAAATAACAATCCCTTTTCCCTTGCGTCCTGCATCATTTCTGAAGAAGATTTTACCAGTACTGCATTTAGCTCAGCGTGAGCCCTGATCAGTTTAGCGACCCGCTGGGCATTGGGTGTGTTCTTGGTCAGCCGAATGTAGATGGCCAGGATACGGTCCGGATATTTTTTAGCAAAATGTAAATAATGATCCGCATCGTGGGAAGCAGTGTCGCCAAGCATAATGAAAGGCAGGTCGGGGTACATTTCGAGTACATGGCTGATCGCCCGGATCTTGTGCGAATCGAATAATTTTCTGTTGAAAATAATTTGTCGGCCGTAATCCCGGAGCAGGAGCGGGCCTTTGGGCAGGCGCTGGATCCTCATGAATTCTACCAGAATGTCATAGATGTTCCATGGGCTGTCGGAGACGTAAAAAAAGGGATTTTCCCTATTCCCATTTTCCCCTTTTGCCAACACGTTCAAAAGGTCGGGCATGCCTTCCATCGGCAGCCGCTGGTCGGCGGTTTTAAAAAAAGTATGGTACAGCATCCGCAGCTTCAGCCAGGAGTTCATATCGGTTTGCAGGACGGTGTCGTCTACATCGCTGAGAATTCCAAAAGAAGCATTTTTTGAGGGGAAGTAAATGTCGGCAATTGCCTGTTCTTTCCGGTTTCGCAATTGTATTGCTGCAGTCATCCAGTTTTTTTCTGCACGCTCGTCAGGTGGTTGCCAGGGAGTGTCCAGTTTGAAATAGCCTTCCGGGCCAGTGATGACAGTGTAGTGGCTGTCACCGACCTGAATGTCCAGTTCAATACTGGCCATTTCAGCACTGTTGAACCTGCGAAAAGTGTCCAGAAAAATGGCAAGACGGCTGGCCCTTTTTTTCTGGATACCTTTGTTTTTCACAACCCTTCCAAACATAAAAAGCCGCTCGGAATTCGCATAGCTCCGATAGGGCAGGATCAATAATGGGTCGGAATTAGACATAAAAGTAAATGCTTGGACAAAAATAAAGAGCGCTAAAAATGACACTTTTATTTGGGCAAATGTTTGATTTCCAAGTCTTAAAAATCTTTTTCAGGCAAAGGAAAAGTGTCATTTTTTGGGTCGGAATTAGACATAAAAGTATTTTGGCAAAAATATTAAAAGACAAAACCATTCAACGCTTTGTACCAAAGTATTGAACCATCTCAACCATTCAGCCACCTACCTCACCCATACCGTTTTGATGTTCACAAATTCACGGATTCCAAAATGGGAAAGTTCCCTTCCATAGCCACTGCTTTTGATCCCGCCAAAAGGCAGGCGCGGGTCGGATTTTACCAGGCCGTTGACAAAACAGCTGCCGGCATTTAGTCTTTCTCTTGCGATGCGTTCGCCGTGTTCGAGGTCCTCCGTAAAAATGGCAGCCCCCAACCCAAACACGGAATCGTTGGCGATGCGGATGGCCTCATCTTCATCGGCCGCTTTTATGACTGCCGCCGCAGGGCCAAACAATTCGTCGTGATAAGCAGGCATGCCCGGTTTTACATTTGTCAAAATGGTTGGCGGATAATAACATCCATCCATGTCCGGCACTTGCCCGCCGAGGATACAGTCAGCCCCTTTCTCAATGCTCAGGGTCACCTGTTCGTGGAGTTCGTCCCGCAGGTCCTGTCGCGCCATGGGGCCGATGTCGTTCGATGCGTCCATCGGGTCACCAAATTTGGCGGCAGCCATTTTTTCTTTAAAAAGTTGCAAAAAATCATCGTAGATGTCCCGCACAACGATGATTCGTTTGGCGCCAATACAGCTTTGGCCTCCATTGATGAGGCGGCTGTTTTTACAGACTTCGGCAGCGTGTTCCAGGTCGGCATCCGCCAATACGAGATAAGGATCGCTGCCGCCCAGTTCAAGCACCGTTTTTTTCAAGCAATCTCCAGCGTTCCGGGCAACACTCCGGCCGGCCGGTTCACTGCCCGTGAGGGTCACTGCCTTCACAAATGGCTGGCGGATCACTCCCTCCACCATGCGTGCCGAAATGTGCAGGTTGGTGAACACCCCTTTCGGGAAACCAGCGCTTTCGAATATTTCTTCAATGGCCGCCGCACATCCGGGCACATTGGAAGCATGTTTTAAAATGCCGGCATTGCCCGCCATCAGTGCCGGAGCGGCAAACCGGAACACTTGCCAAAACGGAAAATTCCAGGGCATGACCGCCAGCACAATGCCCAGCGGTTGATAACTCACATAGCTTTTGCCGGCGTCTGTCTCCACTTCTTCGTCGGCCAGAAATTGCTCGGCCTTTGCGGCATAATACTCGCATACCCAGGCACATTTATCGACCTCCGCACGGGCACTCGCAATTGTTTTTCCCATTTCGATGGTCATCTGCCTGGCAAATGTTTCCCGACGGCCGCGAAGTATGTGGGCAGCCGCCAGCATCAATTCCCGGCGGTGACCGAACGAGGTGGTTTTCCAGCTTTCCCAGGCAGTGTTTATTTGCCTGAACTTAGGTTGCAATTCCGACTCCGTCAGCAGTTGATATGATTGTACTTTTTCGCCCGTAGCAGGATTGATGACGGTGGTAGTTTTTGTTGGCATTTATCAGTTTTTTTCTTCGAAAAAGAGCTTAGCGGCAACACCATTTTAGAACGGTGTTGCCGCTAAGCCGAGCCTTGAGAAGTTGATTTTCGCAATTAACTCACTTTATTTATTTTAGCTATCAAATAGCTCACATCATTGCGTTAATATACAAGTTGTATGCTATGAAGAAAAAAAAATTGACAAGTGAATAGGATATTTAATTTGAATTTTACGAATAAAAAATCTGAAATACTTGATTTAATGAACAATAGAATTAGATTACCTGACACTCTAATTCATCTATACAAATACTATGAAATCAGCAGTAATTCATTTAAGAGACAATATTTGAAAAAGGAGGACGATTTGATTCTTATTTCTTGCTTTAAAGTTCAATTAGATGAGTACGAAAATTATATTTCAGGACTAATTGGTATAGAGGAACTGGAAAGAGAAGTTCAAAAATATCATAATAAAACGGACGAATACCACAAAAGGGGATTTATAAAAATCGGTTACTTTGATTTGGATGACATACTTCTAATTTCTTTAAATAGAGAAGATTTTGGAGTGGTTCATATATTAGATGTTGACCCAATTGGTACATCTAAAGATGATAAAATCATTAACTTGAGAAAAGACCTGATGAAATTTCTTGACGAATTGAAAGAAGAATTAATTCATCATAATTTGAACCAACAAGGAATCGAATCAAAAAATATTTACAAAAATTGGAATGCTGAATATTGGAAAATATAATATAGAAAGAACACAGCACACAACAAAACATAAAATGTTCAGTGCCCTAGACGGGCACACGGAATTCTATGGCATTTCCAAATAAAACCGGTACGATCAGAAACCTATTTTTTGGAAGCGCCAAAAATGACATTTTTCCTTTAAGGGAAATTGACTTTAAAAACTAACATAGAATTCCACGCAAAAATAAAAAAGTCATTTTTTGCCTCTCAAAACGGATAGCCAATCGCCACGTTCCAAACGACATTTTCCCGCCGCCAACTTCTGCTGAGTAGTTCAAGGTCCGAAAACAACCATTGCGTTCCCTCCTCCTGTGTAGGCTTCCGGACGGCGAATGCCCAATCAAACCGAACCACCGCCACATCAAAATCAATACGGAGACCAAAACCTGTCCCCACTGCAATTTCCTTGTAAAACTGATCCCATTGAAACAGGCCATCCGGCTCCGGCGTGCTTTCGTCAGCATCGCCGGTGATCAACCAGATATTGCCTGCATCTACGAAGAGCGCCCCTTTTAGATAAGCGAAAATGGGAAAGCGGTATTCGAGGTTCATTTCCAGCTTGATGTCGCCCGTCTGGTCTACAAAGTTGCTGCCGTCGTTGTCCACTTTCGACTCAAAGCCACCCGGCCCCAGGGTACGAATCCGAAAGGCCCGGATGCTGCTGGCCCCGCCCACGAAATACTGCTTGGTGTAAGGAAGCACCTCGGCATTGCCGTACGGAAAACCCACTCCGAGCAATAACCGGCTGGCGATCTTGCCTTTGCGGAGCGGGAAATACTGGCGGAAGTCATGATCGACCTTTATATATTGAGAAAAGGGAATGCCACGGACTTTGGCGGGTTCGCCGTTGGCGGGGTCAGCGTTGACCAAGTTCAGAAAGTTGCCGGCCGTTTCGATCCCTCCCCGATAAAAAAAATAGCGGTCGCGGTTCTTTTTTATTTGGCTGGAATAAGAAAACGTATAGCTCGTACCAAGGATCATCACATCTTCAAAACTGGCGCGCAGGCGCTGGTTTTCTTCCAATAGTTCGTCCAGTTCAGCCGAGGTTTGCAGGAGGTTGATGAAGTTGATAAAAACCGGGCTGTACTCGTGGGCCCATTTGGTGGTCCGAAAATTATAGCCCGCAGAAAAATTCAGAGAGTTGACGGTAAAAAAGCCGGAGCGCAACTGGAAGTCATCGCCAAAAGTAAAGGCCGTGCGCGGCAGCACTTCCCCCCTGACCCGTTTGCGATCGACAAAGGGGGCATAAATCCCTGGCAACTGGAGGCTGGCATTCAGGTTCACGTTCAGGGAATTAATGGCAGACTCTGAGTTGGCGCCAATGTTATTTTCGATACCCGTAGAGAGGTTCAGGCCAAAGACTTCCGCTCCGTTAAAGGCATTTCTATGGGAAAAAGAACCACTTACCTCGGTGCCCAAAAAGTTGCCCGACCGGCTGTTCACCTGAAATTCCAGTCCCAGGTCGCGCATCAGCCCCGGTGTCAGAACAACGGAGCGGTCGAGATACTGGGTGTCCTGGCGTTCTTTTTTAGCGAAGCGAATATTGGCGAATTTATAGATCCCCAAATTGAGCAGCCGGTTGATGGTTTGCTGTTGTTCTTTTTTAGAAAAGAGCTGCGTGGAATCCTGGTACACCAGGCGGTTCAAAACCGTGGGTCGCAGCACCGGCTGCCGTTGTACGATCCGCAGGTTATTGTAGCGGAAGGTATCGAGCCCGATCTCCGGCCGGCCTTTTCTTTCCAATGTATAATCGGGGTAGACCCACGTTTCATCGAGATAATAGACTTGGTGGAGGCTGCTGTCGCCGTTCTCTTTCAGGCGCAGGTAAATGTCGGCCTGCAATGGGCCGGCGGTCGTGTCCACGAAATAGAAAAAATTATCTTTTGTGACGTCGTAATAACCGTGGTTGTTGGCCAGTCCGGCGAGGCGGGTGCGTTCGGCATTCAGGTCGGAAAGGCTGTAGGGCATGTCCTTTTTCAGCAAGGTTTCCCGCTCATTTGCCTTGAGCAGGTGCGTCAGGGGCAAAGTATCCACTGGTCGAAAAATTTCACGGACGACATGTTGCCCCAGAGAAGTTATGGCATAATCCACGGTCATTTTTCTTCCTTTTGTCACGGTGTCCATTTCGATGCTCGCACCGAAGTACCCATTGTCGTGGAGGTATTTTTCCATCACCTGCCGGCTACGCTCCACAGTCGTTTCATCATAAATGGCGGGTGGCCTGCCGAGTTTTTTTTGCAGCCATTGACCAAAGCCCTTCTCCTTGTTTTTTTTATTGACCGAGTTGTAGATGCTGACCTGCCATTTTTGCAAACCTGTTGCTGGGTCGGGCTTGGCAATGTAGGCCAGTTCGGCTTCTACCTGTCCGCGGTTGTTCACGAGTTTTGGATTGGTAAAACGAAAATTGGCCGCATCCAACAGACGCTCTCCTTCCTTCAACCCCTTGGTCATGGAGCAGGAAGCCAACAGCAACAGGCTGACGAGACAGGTTATATTCCTAAAAAATTTCAAAGTCAATTTTTGCTTTCACAAGGATGATAAGTAGTTTTAACTGGTTGATAAAAAGTTGATAATTTACCATCAAAAATCTCTGTTCAAACTCTGTTTTCTTCTCCGTTTAAACTCTGTGTTATCTTTTAATTTTCTTTAACACAGAGTTTCACAGAGAAATGAAACAGCGTTTAGACAGAGACGCATGGCTCATCAACTGGTTATCAGCTTTTTAAAACCTGTTAAAAATTCAATACGATTTCCGGAACATCAGCCCCACGCCGGTTTTGTTCGTCGTGCCCAGCAAGGCATTATAGTCACTTTTGTGAAATACCTTGACCAGGTACCGCCCACTATCAGTGAGCTTATATTCCAAAACAAAATCACCTGCAATGGCCGAATACCCCCCTTCCTGCAATTCCGATTGCTGGCTGCTCTCCAGGTTAAAATTACCGCCCACCATAATGGTCAGCCGGTCATTGAACAGTTTTTTAGAAAGACCGACCTGCAGCTCAGAAACCGTACCCGCATCTTGCCCGGCCGACCTGTAGGACTCAAAGCCAAGCGTCAGGTCGATCCCTTTGATCAGGCTGCCGGCCAACCGGTTCAATTGGTTGCTGATGAGTGAGCTGACACTTTTCAGGGCCGCATTCTCACCCACGTTCGACAGGCCGGCGCCCGTCTCTGACTGGAAGAAGCTATTTAAAAAGAGCAGGCCGAAAACCTGTTTGTTCAACTCATTGGGTTCATCCCTCAGTTCGTTCAGTTTACGGATCGCAAGGTTGTCCACCGCACTCCCTTCATTTTGCGGAAGGTCAATATCGAAAGTAATGGCCGGCTCGGTCAGGTCTCCATCAATGTTCATCAACACTTCCACGTCGGTACGGCGTTGGGAACTGGCGAGGGTGGCCTCGTCCAGCGTAGCCTCATTGCTGATGAGTTCATAGGTCGTGGCCCGGGTATTGTAGACGGCGGTAATGTCGAAACGGGCATCGTATGGATCGCCGGCAAACGAGAGGCTACTCCCCTTGCGAATTTCAAAATCACGCTTGACCAGGCCCTCGTAAGCAAATGAATATTGCCCTTCCTCGATGATGTAGGTTCCCGTTATTCCAATATCGCCTGCCGGGTTCATGGTAACGGTGAAGTTGCCACTACCAACGCAGTAGAGTTCATCCCCCGTCAAGGGATCGATGATGATGTGCAGCCGTGCGGCCGGCGTAACCACCAGGGTCAGGTTCAGGTCGAAACCGAGGCTGTTGCGCCCCACCTGCCGGGTCAGTGCTTCCAGACTGTCGGGTTCGTAATCGTTTGGGTTGGCAAAAATGACGTAGTCTTCCTGCACCACGACGAGGTCGCTGGCCAGGGGCTCTACGTTGAGCAGCGAACTGTCCTGGGTAGTGGCATAAACGTCCAGTTTGGGCAATTCTGGTGTTCCGCTGATTTGTACATCAGCCCCCGCAAACAGACGGCCATAGTACAACTGGTTGTCTTTGCGATCGGTGTTCAGTATCTTGAGACCGTCTGTCTGTGCCCGCAGGTCGAATGTTATATTTCCAAAATACTCGTGGTTGATGGCCCCGTTGATGGATGCTTTCCGGCCCTCCGGGTCGTATAATTCAAGCTCACCAAAATCGATCGTTTTCTCTGAAATAGTAATGGTACTTTCATTGGTACGGTAGCGAGTACCGTTGAGGAGGAGGCGGGTGCTGATGTCGTGTGTTTTTATTTTCCCGTTCATTTCCGGTATTTCAGGTGTGCCTTCCAGGGTAAAATTTCCGGAAAGATAGCCTTTCGAATGACGAATCAGGTCAGTTAGGAAAGGATCGACAACGACCATGCTCAATTTATCAATATCGGCACTCAGGTCAAATTGGTTTTGGGAAATATCATATTCGCCTTCCAGCAACATCTGGTTGTCCTTTTTCAATTGCGCAAGAATATCGATCACTTGTCGGCCACTGGGCTGACTGGCCTCAAGCAGGAAGTCACCGAGCGGTTGTTCATTGAGGGTCAGGTCCTTTACTGTGAGGTTGGCGTTATAGTGCAGATTTTGCCGGGGTTCGATGATGGTGAATGCGCCGTTGGTATGGCCCGTCAGTTGTAGCAAAGGGTTGTTGAGCAGGGCTGAAATTTCACTCAGGTTAAAATTATCAAATCGCAATTCCAGCGGTGCAACATCATTCTCCGGGGCATCACCGATGCTGTTCACACCAAAGAGTTGTTGGTTTTTTGAAAAAATTAAATCATTGACAAACAAATTTTTAGCAGAAAAATACAGGCGGTTTTGTGGATCAACGTTCCATGCTTTCTCATCCAGGATCATTTCATCATTGAATACAATACGATAGTCCTCCAGCGATTTCACGGAATTGGCGCCCCACCTAAAAACAGATCGCAAAGAATCGTCCAGTACCGCCAGATCGAAGCGGAGGGAATCATCACCAAGGCGCGTATTCAAATCAATAAAAGGCGCATAGAATGCATTGTTGAAATTAAGCTTCCGCAGGGCTACATCAGAATGCAGTTGCCGACCATCTCCATTTACGTGCAGGACCAAGCTGTCAAGGGTCGAGCTTTGGTAAACGAGCCGCGGAAATTCCGCCGTCAGTTCCAGCTGCCCGCCGGCACTATCGAATTTCCCCCGTAGGAAAGCCGTCGTATCCAACTCCTCAAAAGCAGGTAAAAAGACCCTGGCGAGAGCAGTCAGGTCCGTGAACTGAAAATCAAAACCAAAGCGCTGATCGGCCGGACGGGGCTGCTGCGATGATAAAGTATCGGCGGTCAGGGCCAGCTCCTCTACCGGAAAAAGTTCGTTGACATAATCAACCACCAGATTGCGCAGGTTGCGGAAATTAAATGCCCCCTCGACGCTGGCCGTCAAAAAATCGGCGTCCAGGCTCAGGGCCCGCTCCCCACCTTGCAGTTGTTTGGCACCGATCACTAATTTTTTATCAGAATAGATATGTTTGTCACTGGCGAGGTGCAGGTTGGACAAGGTGATTTCCCCCTCAAGATCGTCCAGGTTGCCGCCTCTTGTCCTGGCCTCGATCAAACCGCTGATGCCAAGAGGTTCTGCATAAAAATTCAGTTGTTTCAAATTGATGGTATCCAGTTGAATGGTGGCATCCAGCTCGGGCAAACTATCGTTCAGGTCCACTTTGCCAAGCAAATGAAAGGACAGGTTTTCATCCTCCATTTTCGTTTTCCCCTCAAACAAGCGCTGGGTGAACCGGCCATCTATTTTCAGGTCGTTATATTCATATTGATTGAAAACAGCTTTCTTGACCACCCCTTGCAGGGTAGTGTTCAGGCTATCCAGTGAAAAGCCGCCCCCGTCCAGTTGCACATCCAGCGACACCTTACCAATCTGGGCCGTATCCAAAAGCACTCGACCAAGATCAAAGTCATCCATCACCAACTGGCCCCGGTAATCTGCATTATCATAATCACGGTTGAAGTTCATTTCCAGGTCCGTTCGCGCACCGCCGGCCGCAGTATTAAACTCCCCATCAATAGAAAAATGCCGGGTAGTGCCATTGAATGTCCCTGTAAATTGAACGAGGCCCAATGAATCGAGCATCGGCGGGAAAGGTTCTTGTGCAAAGCCACTCAGGTCAGTGGAACGGGTCGCCAAATCCATGATTTCCAATCCAAAGACAGTGCTGTCCAGGTCAGGCAGGCAGGCCGCCCGCAGGTTACCTGTAAAACGAGTAGCCGATTCCGTACCCAAAATAAAGTCATCAACTTTGAGATCACCCAGTGTCCCCTCGATTTTACCCGACAGCTGAATCTGCCCGAAATTGGCCAGCCCGGCAGGCAGTTCCAGGCCAGTGGTGTATTGTTCCAATTGTTCGTAAGAGGAGCTCAGATGTTGGACGTCGAGATCAAAATCAGGATCGCTTGTTAATTGGGCAATTCCACCACTCGCCTGTAAGATGTTTTTTTCACCAACAGCGAAGGAAAAATGTTCGAGCCGCAACTGCTCCGATTGCAGTTCCAACCTTCCGGTCAGCCGTATTTTTTTGCCTTCCGGCAAATTGAGGTTTGGCACTTCCCTGATTTGCGGAGCGATGGCCAACAGGTCAGTCGTCGACAAAGTGGTATTCGCAAACTGGGAATTGAGCTTTACCGAATAGAGAAAATCCGTCAGGTCATTGAATTCATTAAACGCAAGACGGGTCGAGTTTTGCAAATTGCTGTTGGGTGTTTGGAGCTGTAGGTTTTCGATGCTTATTTCATTAGGCAGCACGGCGGCTTTGCCCGAAATGTTTTTCAGTACAAAACCACTTTGATCTTTACAGGAGCCTTTGTTTAAGGTCAGTTTTATTCCATCGTCTGCATATTGAATATCGTCAATTGAAAGGTTCAGGTCCTGTAAGTCGAGGTGGTTGTAATCGAGCATATTTCTCCCAAGGGAATCGGACAGGGCCGGTGCGTTGTCATCAAGATAGGCCACGTGGTTATTCTGGAGGGATAGCTCTTCGGCGGTGATGGTCCAACCAAAACCTGGAAAATCCAACTTTGATTGTTCCTTGGGAGAAACGATGGCCTGGCCGTTCTTTTTTAGTTGCCTGAAAATAACATCGGAATCACGGAGGTCGATTTTTCCCAGGGCAATTTTTTGTTGCTCAAAATCCAGATCGTCAGCCGTGATGCTCCAGTTGTCGATATCTGTTTTCAAGTCGAACCGGCCACTTCCCTCATCTCGCATATCGAAGCGCACCTGCTGCAGGATGACCTCCCCTACCCCAAATTTCCAGGGAGCCGCAGCAGAGGTATCCTTTGGGCCATCGGAGGTGAAATTATCAATGATAAATTGGTAGTTGAACGCAGGGGCCTTGTCCTGGCGGTAAGTATTCAGGAAGGTATTTTCCAGTTTTATTTCATTAAAATATATCTCTGACCGGAGCAAGTTAAACAGGCCGATGTCCACGCCCAGCCGCCCGGCGTACAGCAAGGTGTCCTTTTGCTGGTCCGCAATAAAAACCTCCTCCAGAACAGCCGTTTTGAAAAAATCAATGTCGACTCCGCCTACCTCGACCTCGGCCTTGAGTTGCTCGCTCAGGAACTCAGTTGCCTTTTTGCTCAGGTAAGTCTGCACGGACGGGTACTGGATGGCAATGGCCACCAATCCAAAGAGGAGTAACAGTACCACCAAAAAGTACAGTATGTATTTTCCGAGCCGCCGGATGAAATGCATGAAGAATGGTTTGCTAGTAAAAGAAGTGAGCAAAAATAATGTTTTGGTTCGTCGGCAAGTTCGGAAGGTTTGAGGGAAGTTATAAGCCCGATCAATACTTTTCCGCTAAGCCCGATTACAACAAGGAGCGATATCGCGCAAAAGACGGGCACCAAGGCATCGTACATTACGCTGTTATTTGCTGTGCAGCCCGGCCATTTTTTTCTTGAAAATTTTGGGGGGTGAACCTGTGAAAATATATACATTTATGATTGTTGTTATATGTACTGCGTGCTTTATATTTGATTTATATCAACACCAGCGATATTATTTTTATTTACTCAATTTAAGTTGTGATCAACTTGGTAGCGGGTGAATAGTAGAAAGCAGAAACACTTATTTTATCAGCCGCCTCTTTTTCAGGTTCTTATTGACTTGTATCCCTCTACCATTGTCCTTCTACCCTCTTCATCGCAACTTGAGTTGCTCAAACCGATTCAAATGAAAAAGTCCTGCCTGTTTGTTCTATTCTCCTTATTGTTTGTACTGCCCAATATTATTTTCGGCAACGGCCAAATAGACTCCGAACACTTAGAAAAGATCCGGGAAATCGAGCAAATACTTCCGGAGAACGTCAAGGAACACACCCGGGTCCTGCTGAATTCCACCGACGTAAAAAAACAATTAGATGCCTGTGGGATGCTCACCAACCTGCTGGTCAATCAAGATCACGAAACGCGGCTTTATTTCATCTCCCTGATGGAGGAACTGGCGGAAAAGAACAACTTTGACAAACCTGTGGCCTATTCGAAGATCAGCAGGGCCATTATCTGGCTGGAGCAATCCAATATCCATGCTGCGGATTCGCTGCTCCGGTTGGCCGGCGAAATGGCCGTGCAGATCAATTACCCAATGGTGCTGGCAGAGTCGTACAGCATTCGGGCTTATTGTGCCTACGCCCAGGCCGATTACCCAAAAGCCATTGAACTGGCCAAAAAAGCAGTGGAGGTAAACCAAACGAACCTGGACATACCAGAGATTGAAAGGGAAACGGGCATCGCAGGCGCCATCACACAAATAGCGAGTTGTTATCTGGAAATGGGCAACTTTGATGAAGCAGTGGCCAATTTTACCGGCGCATTAAGAATTGTTGAAAAATACAATACCATCCACAGCCAGATTACCATTTTACATAACCTGGCCAATTGTTATTTAAGACAGAACAATTATTCGGAGGCAATAAAATACAGCCATAAGTGCCTCTCTATGGCCAAGGGCCAACCCTTTAATAACAACAAGGCCAGCGCATATAATATTTTAGGGGGGATTTATTCACAAGAGTCCCAATTGGACAGCGCACTATTTTATTTCAGTAAAAGTATTGATGCCTACAGGGAACTGGAAATGCCCGACCATTTAGCAACGGCATACACCAACCTTGGCGCGGTTTATTTAAAATCGGCCAATCCGGACAAATGCATCGAATATAGTGAGAAAGCCTACGCCATTGTCAAAAACCAAAATTCACTTCCCGTCACCCTGCCCATTTACCTCAACTTTGGAAATGCGTACGCTGAATTAAATAGCTTTAAAAAATCACTCAATTATTTAAACAAAACCCTGTCGCTGTCGGACGAAAGCGGAAGTTTGGATTATAAAAACAAAGCGTTAAAAGGTTTGTCCAATTTGTACTTTAAAATGGGAGATTTAGGAAGGGCGTATGACTATCATCTAAAATTTTATGAAATAGACAAAGAAATTTTTGGGCTCGAAAAAGAGAAAGAAATCCAGCAGGTCAGAATTAAATACGAGACGGACAAAACAGAAGCCGAACTGGAAAAAGAAAAGGCATTGACTGATTTGCAGTCTGCAAAACTCACGCAAAACAGCATTGGCCTGGCCGCTGCCATCATAGTTGCCGGCCTGCTCACTTTACTGTATTTTCAATTGAAAAAGAAAAACGGGGTCTTAAAAGAAGCCCGTCAAACGGAAGCGCTTTTGCGCAAAGAATCCGAACACCGCATCAAAAACCATTTACAAATGGTGGCGGCCTTTTTCCGACTGCATTCACAGGACGTAAAAGAAGAGGCTGCCAAACAACTGGTCAAAGAAGGCAAAAACCGAATTGAAGCCGTCGGTTTGTTGTACCAGCAACTGCAGATCAACAAAGGTCATCATAACATGATCAAAGTAAAAGAATACGTTGATGAACTCACGGCCAACCTTCTGCTGAGCCTTGACCCAAGGTCGAGCATGGATTACAGCTCACACATCGATGATATGGAATTGGATCCAGATCAGGCGGTCAAATTGGGGCTGATCATCAATGAACTGGTCAGCAACTCCCTAAAGCATTTTCCACTTGATACGGAAAAACCGAAACTCGAACTTTCATTGAAAAAAGACCGGGAAATTAAATTGAGAATTCAAGATAATGGCCCCGGGCTTCCCCGCGATTTCAACACCCGGAAAGACCGGTCGTTCGGCATTCGACTGGTAGAGCTAATGTCGAAACAATTAAATGGGGAGTTTTCTTTTTACAATAATCCCGGAGCTTGTTTTGAATTAAATTTTAAATAGAATTTGTTTA
The DNA here is from genome assembly GCA_039819485.1 of Bacteroidota bacterium. Classification (GTDB taxonomy): domain Bacteria; phylum Bacteroidota; class Bacteroidia; order Chitinophagales; family Saprospiraceae; genus UBA6168. Next base: position 47,294 of record JBCBRY010000013.1, read on the forward strand.
AAAATAAAAATTGATTTTTAAATAAATAGCGAAATAACATGCAGTTTTTAACTGCAATCACGAACATAAATTTAATTTGACCATAGCTTCCTGCATGCTCGTCGCAAGTTACGCTTCGCTAAACTTGCGACAACTTAGTTTATTTATTTCCGAACAACCCTTGCAACCTAAATCACGTAGCACTGACCGGTTGCATCACTGAAAAATAATTAAAAATACAGGCCGTTTATTTTACCAATATTTAATGCATGAAAATTCTAATTGTTGAAGACGATACCATTCAGGCTGAAGCAGTAAAATCGCAATTGATTGAATTGGGCCACCAACCTTTGGAGCCAGTTGGAACCGGCGAGGGCGCCATTGCCGTGGTAAAAAAAACAGACCTTGATCTGGTTTTAATGGACATTGACCTGCCGGGCATGATCAACGGAATTGAAACGACGGAAATTATCAATAAAATAAAAACTGGCCTGCCCGTTATTTATTTGACCATTTTGGAGGAAGAAGCCATTTTCCGGTCTATACAAGAAACAGCCCACCTCTATTTTTTGCCCAAACCATTTAATTTGTCACAATTAAATAAAGCATTGAAATATGTGGAGGCAAAAATCAAAGAAAAACCCGGACAGGAAGAACCCCTGCTGGACGAGCACATCTTTTTAAAGAAAAATGACCTGCAATACGACCGCATTCCGGTCGGAGATATTTTATGGGTGGAAGGAGGACGGAACAATATTACCGTCGTCACTAAAAACAATGGCAAATATGTCATTTCAGGTGTGTTCGCTACCTTTTCAGAAAAAGTCAACCAACCCAGTTTAAAAAGGGTACACCGGTCGTACATGATTAATTTAAAACAAGTGACTGCGATCAAAGGCCGGTATTTAATGGTAGGAGAAAACGAAATTCCGTACACCAAAACTTACGTAGCCAATATCAATGAATTGCTCCGTGTGATTTCCTCCAGTAAATAGTTCGCACGCTCAGATTCTTGGTTTGCACGCCGATATTTAGTCCCTGCACTTCTTATTTTCTTTTTGTAATTGATGCCTGCAAATTGTCACCAGAAACGGCAAGCAGGCCTGCCGCCTTTTCATTTCCACTGATTTTTTAACTCAAAATTTTAAGTGTCATGAAAAAGCAAAATGCGAAGCGTCTCGACGCGTTCCAAACAGAATCCCTTTCCCCACGGCAGGCAAACCAGGTAAAAGGCGGCACCATAGGTGTGGAGGATATTGTGGAGGGATAAAAAAGGAAGAGCAAATGGGGACGGGTTCCCCATTTGTTATAACTGGTCAATTTTCTCCAGGAGCCATTCTTTCGCCAATAATCTTGACTCATTTATTTTCTTCTTCCATTCTTCTTTTTTTTGTTTGTTGATTTTTTTGAATTTCTGGTTTTTTAATTTTCTCATCCATACGGTGGTTTCAAGATACAGTGCTTTCTTTTCTTCTGTTAAATATTTTATTTTTTTGACGTATTTGGTAAAAGACAATAATTCCGAATGCACCGTAGTTTCGTACGAGTGATCTTGGAAAAATATTTCAAAAATGGTTCTTGTCCTTAAAAACCGGTTTCTCAATTCCAATATTCCTTTTGTCTTTTGTTCTTTGTTTAGCAACAGGAGCGTCTTTTCAAATTTTTTTTCATGAAAAGATATAATGGCATTACTGTAAAGAACTGTGCGGTCTTTTTCATTGGGAATTAAATAGCTTTGGTTTTTTTTAATAAATAATTTTGCCCAGTGGAACTCCTTAATGATGCAGGCCGTAACAACTATGTTGTTGAAGGTGGTTTCTCTTATTTTTCCGTTTTGAAAAAAAACGCCGTTGTATTTTAAACCTGTTTTATAAATTTCGAATAAATAGTTGATGTATTTTTTTTTACCCTGCGTATATATTTGCCAGGCTTTGTTGGCCATAGCGATCATTATTGGTCTTAATTCCGAAAGTGGCACATCGGACTTGTTCGTCTGGATAAAACGGTTTAGCGTTTCAAATTCTTTTTCTGAATAGCTCCCTTTTAAAAACTGGATGATCTTCGGGTATAAAACAAATAATTTGTTCTCGTTCTTCAGCAGTTCTGTATTTTTCAAGACCTCGTTCAGTTGCCAAATCTCGTTTTTTTCCGGAATAATTTCTTGTCGTGAATAAAGCTCCATGCCCAACCTCATTTTCATTAAAATAAAATACCGGTCGAGATATCCCATGGCACTTTGAACGCTTTTCTCTTTCTCGCTAAGTCGTTCCGTAGTGGGATGGAAATAATAGTCAAAGGCCACCGCGGTCATGTCCCCATAGTCAAAAGCCGTTTTATTTACTTTTTCCTTAAAGTGCTTTTGAGCTTGGTCAAACTGCTTTCGAAAACTGCGCTCCAGGTGCCTTTCCTCATACACCTTTAACCTTAAACCGTTAACGACTGGTTCGTTCTGATCCAACATTTCGATGGTCAAAAACTTTTCAATGAGTTTCACCAGGTCCGAGTACAGATCAGTTATTTTTTTATAATTGAAACCTTCGTTTGGAAATAACTTTTGAAAAAGCTTTTCTTTTTCTATACTTTTACCTGCATACCTTGGATGTTGGCGCTTGATCGCGTTGAAAAGATGAAGTATCAGTTCAGAGTTATTGAAATAAGGTGACTGTATAAATTTTCCCAGCCTTGTGATTTCTTTAGTGGACAAGGTTTTAAGCAGTAAGAACAACCTGGGTTGTTGCGTTTTAGGGGAAGACACCATATCGTTATTGTTTGATTTACAATATATTACAATACCTATCGGTTATTTTTTTTGCAAATTTTGCGGGGTAAGTTAAAAACTTTATTACAGTATTTGATTACGATGGATAAGAAATTTGCCGTGGTTATATAGAACATTTTCTGACATATAAAAACGTATATCATTTATGAGCAAGCTGAGTATATTACTTCTTTTACTATCGTTTTTTTGTTTACCTGTTTTAAATGGACAGAACATCTGGAATGTCAATAACCTCACCAGTGGGGTGAACGCGCATTTTACAACGTTGCAAGCCGCGGTTGATAGTGCGAGTGCAGGGGATATAATTTATTTGTACCCATCGGCAAACAATTACGGAGCGGCTACGATTGATAAGAAATTGATTATTATCGGGCCGGGATACAATATTACAGATAACATTGACTCGACAGGAATACAGACCTATACAACTTCGGCCAAGGTAACCAATTTGACTTTGGAAAGTGGATCGGAAGGAAGTGTGATTATGGGACTGGATTTGAATAGTGCCCCAGGTAATATTGAATTATATAATGCATCAAATCTTTTAATCCAGAGAAATAAAATTTATGGGATCATATTTATGGTTAATTCTTCAAATGTATTACTCAATGGAAACTATTTATATTCTACTTACAATAATAATTCTATCTATGATGATGAGCTTTACATTAACAATGATTGTTCAACCATTCTAGTGGCTAATAATATTTTTAATGTTCAAGACCTCGGTAGTGGAGATGAAAACGTCTTTGTTCATTCCTCCTCGACTGCTACGTTCAAGAATAATATTTTCAAGGACTTTGTGAATGCTTCTAATTGTACTTTTAAGAATAATATTTTTCTTAACGGAGGTGTACCTAGCACATCAGGTAATGTTATTGAATACAATGTTTTTTCTTCTACTAACCCTAACATCCCTCCTAGCAATATTACCGGTGTTAACCAAGACTCAGTATTTTTAGTGCCCTTGACTGCATTGGATGCAGAGAAAGAATTCTATCTCAATACCAACTCACCAGCTCTTGGTGCCGGAGAGGGTGGCATTGATGCTGGTGTTTTCTCTGGAGACACCCCCTACAAACTTTCCGGCATCCCCTTCATCCCATTAATATACGAAATAAACGCTCCTACCTCCGGTACATCGGGAGGTGGCCTGCCCATTACCATCAAAGCGAGGGCCGAGAATTAGGTGATTTCCAATTGATTTTGGCGGGACAACCAGCGGTAACACCGCTGGTTCTTCCATCATCCTTCGAATCAAATCAACTGACCTGCAGCACAGATCATCATTCAATAGGCGGTAACCACCCAATTAAATTAAATGCGAAAAGGCGTAATAGTCATATTATATTTCATTTCCCTGCATTTGTCAGCCCAACAAATCATCCAGGTAGAATACTTCATCGATACGGATCCCGGCATCGGCATGGCGACGCAGTTGCCGATTACCCCTGACTCCCTGATCGATACCACTTTTGTTTTGCCCATTGATACCCTTGCCGATGGCCTGCATACTTTTTATGTGCGGATGAAAAACGACTCCATGCGCTGGAGCTTCGCCCAAAAACATATCTTTTTTAAAACCGAAGGCAATGCCAGCCCGACACTGACCAACCTGGAATATTTCTTTGACAACGACCCTGGCCTGGGCATGGCCACTCCGGTATCGCTGTCCGGACAGGCCATGTTGGACACTTCGCTGACCATCGCCATCGACACACTGAGTACGGGCCTGCACACCTTGTACCTCAGGGGAAAAGCCGACAACGGGTTTTGGAGTTTTACGCAGCAGCATACTTTCTTCAAAACCGAGGGCATTGCCAGTCCTACACTGACCGCAGTGGAGTATTTTTTTGACAACGACCCTGGGTTGGGCATGGCCACTCCGATTCCCCTGAACGGGCTGTCCGAACTGGATTCCTCATTTTTCATTCCCATCGATACACTGAGCACGGGCCTGCATACTTTGTACATTCGTTCAAAAGCCGACAATGAATTCTGGAGCTTCACCCAACAGCATACTTTCTTCAAAATCGAAGGCAATGCCAGTCCGGTCATGGTGGCGATGGAATATTTTATTGACAATGACCCTGGCTATGGCAACGGTACAGCCATCACTGTTCCGTCGACCGGGCAAGTGGATACCACTTTTAACCTCGACTTGTCGGGGCTGGAAAATGGACTGCATACTGTCTATGTCAGGACACTGGCCGACAATGGATTTTGGAGCTACACCCAGCGGCATACATTCTTTGTGAGTCAGGGGTCGGGCGGTATCAAGACAATAACGCAATTGGAGTATTTCTGGGACATTGACCCTGGTTATGGGAATGGCATCCCTATTGATTTTTCCGGCCACCCAACCCCTCATGACACCCTGGATATTGCTGATACGATTTCCATGTCGGGCCTGACCGTGGGCCTGCATGAATTGAACATCCGGGCCAAGGACGAGGCTGGTTATTGGAGCCTGGTTTATGTAGAGGAAGTGAACAATGATTCTACCAACGGACTTTTCCCTGAATTGCTGATCAGCCGGGACAGCGTTTTTTATTCAACGCTCAATTGTTCCAATATCGGTACCGATACTTTTAAAATAAATAACCCTGGCGGCAGTCAGCTCAATTTTATTTTTTCGGACAATCTTTCTTGGCTGTCGATTGACCCGGTGAACGAAGGTGTTCCGGCAGGTGACTCTGTGACGTTGACGGCCAGTTTTGATCCCAGTGGACTGGCCGCAGGTTCTTACACCGGCCAGGCAACAGTTGTATGCAACGACCCAAACAATGCCCTGGACACGGTGCATTTCACATTCGAACTGGTAGGGCAGCCACTTTTGTCCTACTCCGATTCGCTGGTCGATTTTGGTGAAGTACAGATTACTACCACAGAGGTACATTCCCTCCAAATAGCTAACCTGGGCTGTGCTGCCATAACCGTGGACAGCCTGGTTTTGATGGACACGGTATTTTCTATTCCCAACATAATGGCTACGACCTTGCAGGCAGGGGAAAACATGACTGTTGATATTACTTTTTCACCCTTGTCGGAAAATATTTTCAATGCACAATTATGGGTTTATGCAGCCGGTTCAATTGATACGGTTCTCATACAGGGAGAAGGCATTGGCATTCCCGACATTAATATGCCGGTCAGTCCCATTAATTTTTATACGAATAATTGTATCGACACATTCCAGCAAATTTTTGTGATGGAAAATTTGGGGACGGATACACTGGAGTGGCAGTTGCCACCCAATACTACTTTGCCGAACTGGCTGCAGGTTTCTTCATTGGCAGGAGGCATCCCCCAGCCTTCTTCCTATCCGTTTGTCGTGAATATTTATACGGAAGGTTTGGCCAGTGACACTTTTAATTTCGAGATCAATATTTTGACCAATGATCCGGATGAGCCGTCCATAGTTATTCCGATTGAATTAGTACTTGACGGAGCACCTATTTTTTCGGTTATCAATGACAGTATTCCAATTAATTTTAATGAAATCGAAATACCTTACTTAGGCGACAGCGTTGTCCAAGCTGTAATTGTTAAAAATGAAGGGTGCGATTCACTATTTATCGACAGTGTCTCATTTTTAACCAATTCGTTTTGGCAATTTGACGTAGGTAATTTTTGGGTCATACCTGCGGAATTTGCACCGAATGAAACAAAAATTGTTTTAATGTATTTCAAGCCTGATTCGATCGGGATACATACGGATACTATCACATTGTTCAGTAACGTCGGCATTCAGAAAGTCCCTCTCATCGGCACCGGTGTCGGCCTTCCGGAAATTTTTATCGAAAACAATTCCATCAGCCAATCTTTCACCGACTGCAACGGCACCTATACCGATTCGATTAAAATAAAAAACAGTGGCACCAGCGATTTGACCATTGCTTTTAACAATAACGGTTTGCCCGGCTGGCTCCAAATCAATTCTTTTAACGACACGCTGCCCCCCGGCGATTCTGTTTATTTCAACTACACGTTGGATGCCCAAACACTGGCCAACGGAACCCACCCTCAAAACATTAATATCACCTCCAATGATCCAGACCATTTAAACAATACTGTCAGTTTTTTATTGACGCTCGATGGAGTTTCTACCTTTTTGGTTGCAGCCGATTCTTTGGATTTTGGGACCGTTGGAACTGGGTCAACCACCTCCCTGTCATTTAACATCCAGAATGAAGGATGTGCGCCATTTGCAATCAATAATTTAATTTTCAATACCGTTGAATTTTCCAATGGCCTTTCACTTCCACAAAATATTCCAGCTTATTTTACCCAATCAATTACCATTGATTTTTCTTCTGCCATGACGGGGCTTTTTGATGGCCAACTAATCATTGAAACCGACCTGGGCAACGATACCATTGCCTTATCGGGCATTGGTTGTCCCGCTAACCTGCAGATCGTACAAGCGGATACGACTATCTGCGGAGGCGATACAATTTTGCTGACCACTAACTTGACCGGCAACCTGACCTGGTCAACCGGCGCCATCACCGATTCTATCTTTATTCAAGGCCCTGACAGTTATTCCGTCACCTATTCCGATACACTTGGCTGTTCTTTAACTTCCAACCTGATGGTGCTGGACACGTTTCAGCATGCCGTTATTGAGGTGGTGGGATTTTCTACTATTTGTCTGGGCGACTCGACTTTATTGATCGGACAAAATGCAAGTATTTTCAATTGGTCAACGGGAGCCACAAACGATTCCATTTATGTCAGCCCGGCTGACACCACGGTTTATTATTTGACAGCAGAAAACAACAGTGGTTGTATGTACGAGGATAGTGTGGAAATCGGTGTTATTCCCGCAGTGGCACCCGATGCAGTGAGCAATATGTTGCCTGAAGATGAATCCTCTGGTTTGACACAGCCGATTATTTTTTCATGGCTCCCTGGCAGCAATACAATAAACTTTGATTTTTATATTTGGGAGCAGGACTCCTTACCGCCCAATGCTCCAACAGCAGCCGGTTTAAATCAGATAAATTATTTAGTAAATGCAAATTTAAATTCCGGGGTCACCTACAATTGGCAAGTCCACAGTGTGAATTCCTGTTTTGAAACGGCGAGCATGGTCCAGGAATTTACCATGCAGCATTTACCGGATCTGGAAGTTTTGAACGTGGGAGTGCCAATTGCCGGGTTTTCGGGACAAGAGGTCGACATTTCCTGGGAAGTCAAAAATATTGGATTAGAATCGACCGGCGGGGACACTTGGCTCGACTATATCTATGTGTCCTCCCAGCCTCAATTTGATTTATTGACCGCTACCTATTTAGGAGCCGTCGGCAACCTTTCCGCATTGATGAGCGGAGAGAGCTATGTGCAAACCGCTACTTTCAACCTACCAAACGGGATATCGGGAAATTATTATGTCTTTGTAAATTCCAATCCGTTTGGATACCAAGTTCAGGAAGTTACCCTAGCCAACAATGTGAACACTCCGGGCACCGTTTTGCCAATTACTTTAACGCCTCCGCCTGATTTAGAAGTTATCTCAATGATCACCCCTGCGACTACGTTTTCCGGTTTAGATATTGAGGTCACCTGGACGGTGCAAAATAATGGAACGGGAATCACCGAAGCGGCCTCCTGGGTGGACGGGATTTATATTTCTTCTGATACGATATTTAATGCTAACGCGACTTATTTAGGAAATAGGTTACATGAAGGAGCCTTGTCTCCGGACAGTTTTTATGTTGCCACGAAAACGGTGACCTTGCCCAATAATATTGATGGTAATTATTATTTTTATATAACGACTGATTTTGGAAACAGTGTTTTTGAATTTACCGGAGAAGCTAATAACACTACAAGGAGTGATGTTGTAGATATTATTTTATTGCCACCACCTGACCTGGCTGTTTCAGCGGTTTCAATCAGTGAAGACACCCTGAGCAATGGGGCCCCGCTGGAAGTAACCTGGTCAATTACAAACATAGGGGCTTCTTCCCCTGAGGACACATGGCTTGATCGAATTTATTTACTTCCGCAAGATACTTTTATTCTTGACTCAGCAATTTTATTGGGAGAGCAACCACATACCGCCGATTTATTTCCTTTTAATTTTTATGTCAAAAATTACAGCCTGAATATTCCGGTAGAATTGGAAGAGGGCAACTATTTTTTATTTGTCAAAACGGATGCAACCGAAGCAATTAATGAAGGAGGTGTCGAAAGTAATAATTTAAGTAATTCCATCCCCATAGAAATATTAAATCCTGATTTGGTGGTAAGTGAAATAAATCATTTAACCAGCGCTAATTCAGGAGGAAATTTCTTAGCCAACCTAACTATTAAAAATAATGGAAGCGGCGATATATTGTCACGGAGCTGGAGTGAAGAAATTATGATTTCCACTCATTCGGTTTTCCAGCCCGACTCTGTAATATCGTTAGGTTTTTTAAACAATAATTCGTTGGACATAGAGTCTGACAGTTCTTATATTGATTCTGTTTTGGTTGCTATACCTAATGGCATTTCAGGTGAATATTATTTATACATCAAAACCGATAGTGACAATACGGTCCTGGAAAACAATGAAAGCAATAATATTTTACAATCCTCTGCCCCCATACAAATAAGTTTAACCCCTCCGATGGATTTAAACTTATTAACGGTCAGCGCTCCAGGCGTGGCAAATGCAGGAGATGAAATAACCGTAAATTATGAAGTTAAAAATATTGGCTCCGCTAATTTAGATACTGCATGGACAGACAAAATATTTCTTTCGAATTCTTCCACTTGGGACTCGATCAACAATACGCAACTTCGCACACTCAATCATTCTTTTATTTTAGAAAAAGACTCTTCTTATGAAATATCGACGATTGTCACCTTGCCTTCGTCCTTGTTGAGTGGCACCAGCTATATTCATGTTTTTACGGACGCCGAAAATAAAATTTACGAACACCTCAACGAGGCCAACAACATATTGGCCAGTAATCCAATTTCTATTTCAGCCGTTCCTCCATCTGATTTTAAGGTGACCACAGTGGTTATGGCCGATACAATTAATTCAGGAGAAACCATTCCAATTAGCTGGACCGTTGAAAACCAGGGAGCCGCTTCCAACTTACAAAATTCATGGTCTGATGCTGCTTTCCTTTCAGACGACTTGACCTGGGATGGCAATGATTTATTAATTGATGCCTGGCAGCAGGTGGGCAGTATTCTTCCCGGAACAAATTATTCAACTACCCAGATGGTGGAAATACCCAATGGTGTGTCGGGTGAATATTATATCGTGATCGTTTCTGATTATGAATTCCAGATAAATGATCAGGATTTCTCTAATAATTTTTTAGCTTACCAGGCCCAGTCAGGAAATCCACCAATCATTAATCTTACCCCTCCCTCCGATTTACGGATCAATGAATTAATAGTCCCTTACCAGGCAATTGCAGGTCAGCCACTGGAGATTGTTTTTGAAGTTGAAAATCATGGAACTGGTGAAACGGACATGGACAGTTGGAACGATGCGTTTTATATTTCAAATAATTTTTCTGTGCAAAATGCGACCCTTATTAAAAGTCAATTGCACAATGGTAAATTATTGCCTACCGAAAATTATCGGGACACCTTGATCGTGGATGTTCCGAATAATTTATCTGGGAATTTTGTTTTTGTTTGTGCGGTGGACCAAAATGATGCAGTGTATGAACACAATGGAGAACAAAATAATACAGAAGGGAACTACATAAATATAATTCAACCTCAACCTTGTGATTTAATTCCCATTGACATTTCCCTACCTGCCATGACCAACGCCGGCGACAGCCTCGCCATTCGTTGGAAAATAAAAAATGAGGGCATCAATCCGGCAATTGGTCTGATGAAAGAAAATATTTATCTGTCCACAGATACTATTTGGGACATTGATGATGTGCTATTGGCAACGGAACAAAAAAATATTAATCTGGGCTCACAAGGATTAGACAGCAACGAAATCTGTGTCGCTATTTTAGACGTAGCAATCGGAAATTATTATGTGATCGTCCGTACTGATATTTTAAATAATATTCCGGAAATAAATGAAAACAACAATGCCGGGTATTCAAATTCACCGGTCATGGTCGACGTGGCAGAACTACCATTGGACTCGCTGGTAAACCGTAATTTAAAAAACCAACAACCCATTTATTATCGCATCGAAATTCCTGATTCGCTGGCCGGGGAAAGTATGTTGGTTTCGCTGGGCAGTGCCGACCTCTCAGGAAAAAATGAACTGTATTTAAAATATGGGGATATACCTACCCGGGTCGCACATGATTTTATTGCCCCCGATTTATTCAGCAACGACTTAGAATTAGTGGTTCCCGAAATTCAGGCAGGAACCTATTATTTAATGGCCCAGGGAGAAACCATTAATGCCGACACCCAATCGGTCGATCTATTAGCGGAAATACTGTTTTTTGAAATCAGAGAAATAGATACCGATGAAGGCGGCAATTCCGGACAGGTGACAGTTGCCATGAGGGGGGCCAAATTTGATCCAGGCATGTCTGTTCAGTTGGCAAATGATTCTGTCCAGGTTATCGGCTACGACCTCGCCTTTGTCGACCAGACCCTGATCTATATTTCTTTTGACCTAAAAGGAAAACCCATTGGGTTTTACGATGTAGAGGCCATCAACAGTGTCGGTGATTCTACGGAACTGGTGGACGGATTTGTCATAGAACAAGGTCTCCCGCCTGACCTCCAATTTAGCTTTTCCCATCCACCAAATACCCGCACGGAAAGTATCGTGGAAATGAAAGTGGAATATAAAAACAACGGAAATACTGATTTAATTGACCCCGTCATTTTACTCAACAGTATTGCAGGGACACCGGTCGCCTATACCATTGAAGCATTGGAAGACCAACTGGTCGAACTGACGCTCGAACTACAGGAAGAGGGCGCCCCAACTGGCATTTTACGCCCCAACGGAGTCGGGGTGATCCATGTGTTTTCCAAGGCGGTGACTGCCCTGGGGATTACTTTGGTGGAGGAATAATTGGAATTTAAAATACTTCAAAATGAGATGTAAGTATTCACTTAAAATAATTAATGTTTTAATTCTTATTCTGGGGTTAAGCTTTGAATCTATTTCACAGGTTCCTAGCGGGCCTTGTGATTGCCCGTATCCAATTATTTTTATTCATGGTTGGGCTGGAGACGGAACTACATGGAAAAAGATATACGATGACGATGATTTTAAACAAATATGGGGAAGTTTAAACCTGCCAGAATCTGCAGATGAATTAAGCCATGTTTATAATTCTGTTTTAAATGTAAACTTAGAAACCAATATTTGGGGGGATGATGGCACCCCTGATTACGATAATTGTAATCAACAACCATGTTATTCCGATGATGATGTAATTGTCCACGAACAGTTTTCAAATACTCATATTGACGTATTGGAGAATGGGTGTTTGTATGCAATCAATTTTAAGAACTGGTGGTCAGATGGAAGCGGAAATCAGTCCCCTATACTATTGTTAAACAATTCTGGTTCTCCAACACCAACCCATTCGGACAGTAATGAATCATCAGCTTTTAAGCAAGGATATGCATTGGGCAAAATGATCAATCAAGTATTGGAAATTACTGGAAAAGAAAAGGTAATATTAGTTGGTCATTCTATGGGGGGAATTGCAGCGAGGGAATACCTTCAAAGAACGGATCAAAATGGCAATCACATTTGGTGGGTTGACTCTACCTCTCAAACAGGTCATAAAGTCGCAAAATTGTTAACTGTGGGGACCCCACATAGAGGAAGCAATACTGGCAATACAGCTCCTATTCCAGGATTAATATTCTTAGATTTCAATTCAGAGGCAGTAAGAGACTTAAGATATAGTTACGAAATTCTTACGATTCCTTCAAAGGGAGTTTACTTATATGGTGGGAATGAAAGCACAATTCCTTTGATTAATAATTTTGCTTCTGAAGATGTTGATTGTGACGGTGAAGAAAATTCCGATGTTGTAGGGATAAATAGTGAAGGCACTATATTCGGATGGAATGGCACCAGGGATAATCAGAGTATGAAACTGCCTATAAATTTAAAATATACATATTATGTGTCCGGGGGAATAGTCATCCCCCCTTATATTAATGAGAGTTCTGACGGAATTGTACTGAGAGATAGACAGTGGTTGTTCGAAGGAGGAGACGGTTCTCTTTTAGATTTCCTCAATGGAACAAGTATCCCCGTTCCAATTAATAATTTGCACTATTTAACGAGTGATAAAATTGCTACTACGGGTAAATGGCATACAATTATCCCTCCAACTGAAACGCAAGACATCAAAAATGTCGTTAGAGGATTGGATGAAGCCGATTATCCCGTTTTTGCATATAAAGTTGATCCAAATGTATGGTATTCAGGAATAGTTCAAGTACGAGAAGATAAAGTACCATTCAATTCAATATTTAATGGGCATAGTTTTTCAAATGAAGACCTTAAGTATATTGATGGTGATTGGTACAAATTCACTTTGGACGTATCTGTTCCTTCAATATCAATCGAATTAGATAAAAGGCCAAACACTCCAGTAAGAATTGAATTTTATGAAAACCCTCCTTATTTGTACTCAAACGAGAATGGTAGTTTATTAAATGGTTCTGGTTTCTCTTCAAATGACTTGTTGACAGTAGACTTCAGACCATCTACAGGTAAAGTTGATGCGGGCACCTATTATTTCAGAATTACACATGTTTTGCTGGGACAGAATGAGCCATTTGATGCTTGGAAACAACCATACAAGTTCAGAGTTATTACTAACCCACCAGAATGTGGCAATGGTATTTGTGAAATTGGGTATGGAGAATATGACAATGAAACTTATCAAAATTGTCCTTCCGATTGTGATCAAGAAATATGTAATTTTTCAAATGAAGTTGTGATCTCAGAAATCAAAACTTCATGTTCCCAGTATTGTGACGGAGAAATAGAAGTAAATATTACTAATGGAATTCCTGTAACATTTACTTGGTCAGGAAATGTTGGGAATAATGTAACTAATACTGCAACATCTTCTATAGCTACTAACTTATGTGAAGGCTTCTATGAATTAACCATCACTAACTCTGAAGGCTGTTCTAATGAACTTGAGTTTGATTTTTCTTCTGAATATCTTTCGTTGGTAGAACCAATTACTTCTAACACAACATGCAATGAGATATGCGACGGTGTAGCAACAATAAGTTTAAATTGTGAATTTTCACCACCATATTTATACGAATGGGAACATGAAAGCGGTCAAACTGGAATAGAATTTACCAGTCAGCCAAGTATAGAAATACCCCACCTTTGCATAGGTAATTATTCTATTCAAGTTTCAAATGTAAATGGCGATGTTGCAACGACAACTTTCAACGTAGAATCGGACAATTATGATTTGTCAATAATTGAAGATTTTGTTGAGAAACCCACATGTCAAAACAATTGCGACGGAACGCTCATTGTCACTGCACAAGGAGGCGTATCTCCTTACTTGTTCTTTTGGGAAGGAGGTTCAATTAACCCTTTCCCTGTAACACAAAGTTCAGGGAGTGCTGGATTATGCCCCGGTAATCATTCCATAACCATTCAGGATGATTTGGGCTGTAGAGCAACGGCCACCTTCCACATCGGAACCACCTCCGACCTCGACCTAAAACTCTATGGCACCGGCAATTTCCCGGCCTGCTTCAGAAACGGAGTCCCGTTGGGCAACCTGACCGCTGAGCCTTCGGGCGGGGATCCCCCCTATACATTTAACTGGGGCAACGACGGCGTACTGCGGGACGTACCTTCCGGCATTTATACCGCCGTTGTGTCTGATCAAGACAACTGCCAAGTGAGCAGGACGATCATACTTGGGTTGATCCCTTCCCTCTGTTCCTTCGACCCCAACGAAATAGTCGGCCCACCGGGTTATGGCGATGGGAACTGGGTCTCCGTGAATGACCGGCTGGACTATACCATCCATTTTGAAAACGACCCCGAACTGGCCTCCGCTCCAGCCCAGAGAGTTGAAATAATCCACCCCTTTGACGACAGCGTCAATCCGCTTTCGCTGCGATTGGGAGACTTTGAGTTCGCCAACATGATGTTCGAAGTGCCCGACAACAGCAGCTACTACAGTGCCCGCCTGGACGCCCTTGATTCCCTTGGCATTTATGTGGATGTGACGGCCGGTATCGACATTACCGAAAACAGGGCCTTTTGGATATTGCAAGCCATTGACCCAAACACGGGGCTGGTACCGACCGATGCCTTGACCGGGGTATTGCCGGTCAACGATACGCTGACCCGCCGGGGAGAAGGCTCCCTGACGTTTACCATTTTACCTGATGGTAATGCAAGCACCGGCGATACCATTTTTGCCACTGCAAATATCCTCTTTGATCAAAACGATACCATTGCCACCAATGAAGTGTTCAATGTGATTGATGCTGTCGCTCCAAATACAACGATGGATTTGTTGGACTCCGTCCACGTCAGTGTGGATCCCATCGATTTATCCTGGTCCGGACAAGATGACCCGGGAGGCGTCGGTATCAATTTTTACGACTTGTATGTCAGCGTAAACGGAGGTGTTTTCAATTTGTACCAAAGTGGGATAGATACCAACTATTTTGCGTTTCAAGGAGAAAACAACTACGAGTATGCTTTCTATGTAAGGGCAACCGATCACGTTGGAAACGAGGAAGGCCCCAAGTACTTTGGAGAGACGGAGACGACTATCCAAAGAAGCATTTTCATCACTCCCAAAATATTCCTTCAAGGCCCCTATGATCCCGACAGCACCCTGATGTCTGATGCCCTGCGTGCCGAGGGCCATGTGCCTGTTTCCGAGCCATTCACCTCCCTCGGTTTCAACCTGGTCAACTACGCCACATCTGACACCTTAACCGCAGCCTTGCTCAGTTTAACGGGCCCAAACGCCATTGTGGACTGGGTATTCCTGGAACTGCGCGACCAGGCCGATTCCACCATTGTAAGGGCAGCGCGCCCGGCACTGATACAAAGGGATGGGGAGGTAGTGGACCTGGACGGCACGTCTCCCGTTGCTTTCACGGGACTGACCGGCGATGACTATTTCCTCGTCGTCCGCCACCGCAATCACTTGGGCGTGATGACTGCTTCGCCGCTTTCATTGTCCAACTTGTCTTCGACATTTGATTTTACGACCAATGCAAACAACAGTCTGGGTGGCACCAATGGCATTGCTGAAATCACCAGTGGTATTTATGGGCTGTACGCCGGTGATTTTGATGGTAATGGCCAACTGCAAAACACCGATGTGAATGCCCTCATCCAAACAATCGGGAACGCAGGTTATCTGTCTGGCGACCTGGACATGAACGGGCAAGTACAAAACACAGATCTGCAATTGTTGCTGATCCCCAGCCTCGGCAAGGGAGAGCAATTTCCCCGTTAATCAATGCTAAAAAAATGGACCATGTTTATTAAAAATATATTTCTGATAATTTTCTTTTGTTATCTGGGATATTCCGCCGCTGCCCAGGACGTCACCTTTGCTTTTGCCAACGATTCCATCAGCAATAATGGGAATAGCTTTGAGGCGGATGTGGTGATCAGCAGCGCGGCCGGGTTCAAATTGGGTTCCGGCCAGTTATATCTCAATTACAACTCGGAAGCGTTCGGGGAAAATGTGGTCGGTAACAACAGGTTGACCATCACTCGTTCAAATGTGAGTTTGTTATCACAGACTGTTGGGGCACCTCCATTTATATTTGACTATTACAATCAATTTATAACTGCGGACAATACCGTTTCCCGATTTTCATTTTCGTGGCAGCATGCATTTTCTGATGGATGCCTGAGTGCCAACAATGTTAATAACAGTGATGCTTTGCTGTTTCATATCAAGCTGGACTTTATACCTGGAGGCCAGTCCTTTTTTCCTGGTTTATGCTTTGAATCAACGACATTGTTTTCGGATCAGACTTTTACTGCCTGCGGCCCGGCCAACTGTGTTACGGTTGACTGTAATGCGGCCCCGGGCCAACAGATCACCGACGACAATTTTGACTGTAGCGCAATTGCTTTACCGGTTGAACTTTTGTTTTTCAAGGCAAATTTACTCTCCAATGAAACAGTGTCATTGGACTGGCAAACGGCTTTAGAAATCAATTCCAGCCATTTTGATGTAGAAAAGATGACAGATGGTACGGAGTGGCATCCATTGAAAACGATTCCAGCGAAAGGGAACAGCTCCACGACGTCAAACTATCAAACCATCGATGAAAAACCAGTGGTCGGATTAAATCATTACCGGTTAAAAATGGTGGACCTCGATGGCAGTTCTGCCTATTCCAAAATCGAAAGCGTCCGTTTGAAAAGTACACTTCAGTATTCCATATTTCCCAATCCAGTAGAGCGTGAATTTAATTTAAATATTGACGCAGATCAAGAAGGGGAGTTGACCGTTGAAATGTACAATGCCAGAAAACAAATCATTTTAACGGGAGCATATCAATTAGACGGATCGCCTTTTTCACAGGCTTTTGATGTAGCTGGATATACAACTGGTATTTATTGGTTGAAACTGGAAATCAACCAGGCTGTATATTGGGAAAAAATAATAATACAATAATCAGCGGTTGGTCAAATTAAATTACTCATTAAAATTGATTTTTGGAAATGACATAATTGAAATTGTTTGAAAACTCCTTGTTGACCGCAAACCCAGTCTTTTGAGAGGAGGTGGCCGAAATTTTTTCAGCGGTACAGGAGGACACCGTCCCAAATAAAAAAGCCCCTTACTGACAGCAAGAGGCTTTTTTGTTCTATCAAAAAATCAAAATATCAATGTAATCTCCTTTACTTTATCTCAATACGCATGTTTACCCCTTGACCATCCATTTTTCGATAAATATTTATTGCCATCCTCGGCGGCGGGTTCCTCCAGTTGGGTGCCCATGCTATCGTTCCATCGGTTTAAATAGCCGAACAGAGCGACCACCCCCAATATTTCAACAATCTCTCCGTCGTCCCAGTGCCGCCGCAAATTGTCGGCAATTTCATCTGACACAGCATTGGGAATGGAAGAAGCCGCAATCGCAAAATCAAAAACCGCCCGCTCCGCTTCGCTAAAAGCCGGATAAGTTTTGTATTCAAAAATATGGTTCAATTTATCTTCGTGCGAGCCATAACGCTCTGCCGCCCGAATGGCATGTGCTTCACAATAACGACAACCTGCCGTCATGCTGGCCAGGTAGGCCAGCAACCTTTTTAACGAGCTGGTCACCCGGCCTTTATTTTCCATCACGGCCTGGTTCATTTCCAAAAATGCTTTGGCAATACGGGGCCGGTGCATCATGGTAAACAAACTATTGGGCGTAAAACCCAAAGTTTCATCATAAAAGTCCGCCATTTCCTGGGCTTCTTGATTGGCGTTGCGGTCGAGTGGAAATACGAGTGGTCGTTTCATTTATTTTTTATTTTCAAAAATGATGTGGAAATAAATAGAAATAGAAAAGAAGTTTTTATTCAAAAAAATATTCCTATTTATTATTTAAAATTTAAATTATTCCCCGGTCCATTCGGGTTTTCTTTTTTCGCGGAATGCCTTCAGTCCTTCCTGCCCATCTTTGGTACCGATGGTTTTCATGAGCATGCCAAATAAATATTTATGTTCCGCAGCAGCAGGCCGAATTTTATCAAAAGCTTCGAGGCCGTACTTAATTGCCGTCGGGCTGTTTTGTTTTAACTCATCAATTATTCGCTCCACTGCTGCATCAATATTTTCTTGAGTGGAAACATGTGACACCAACCCATATTGTTCCGCCTCCACCACGGGCAGATTATAGCCACGAATACACCAATCCACTACTTTTCTGGCCGGCATCACTTTTAACAAAGCTGCCATTACCTGAAAAGGGTACAATCCCCTTTTCACCTCTGGCAATCCGAATTTAACATCATCCTGCGCTACGACAACATGACTGCCCGCCAAAAAGAAAAAACCGCCCGCGTAAACATCCCCCGTTACTTTTGCAATGACGGGTTTATGGATTTTATTAAATATTTCACCAATTAAAACTTCGCCATTAGGCTGAGAGATTGTTGAGTCATTTTCTTCGATGAAACCCGCCATTGCTTTCAAGTCGGCACCTGCACAAAATATATTCCCTTTGGCCTGCACTACGACCACCCAAATATTTTTTTCAAAATGCGCATGGTGCATCGCATAAGCAATCTCATTGACCATTTGCGGGTGCAGGGCATTTTTTTTATTTGCTCTGTCCAACGTAATTGTCAGCACATGGTCGGCTTCTTTTATTTCTAAAAAAGCGAATGTCTGTGAATGGATGTTTTGGGTTTGTTCTTTTGTGTATAGATTCATTTTTTTAGCGTTTATTAAAAAAACCTGTGAACCTCTATGCCTGCGTTTTTACTCAATTTTCAAAAGCAAAACCCCCGCTTCCACATTGCCCCCCTCCTCAACATAAATTTCCTCTACCACCCCACTCTCCCCTGCATAAATTGTGTTCTCCATTTTCATCGACGACAATACAACCAACCCATCACCTGCCCCCACAGACTGGCCTTTT
This sequence comes from Bacteroidota bacterium, assembly GCA_039819485.1. Taxonomy (GTDB): domain Bacteria; phylum Bacteroidota; class Bacteroidia; order Chitinophagales; family Saprospiraceae; genus UBA6168. The sequence goes on from JBCBRY010000013.1 coordinate 66,630, forward strand.
TCAACTAATATTTTTATCACCGCTGAAGGCATCGGCGCAGCATAACCTCCCTTTATTGTTTCTTTTTCTTTTTCCGGAAAACGTTCCTTTTGGGCCAACTGAATATTTCCAAAACTTTCAGAATGGATATAAAAATTATTTTTTTTCTTTGAAATATTAAAAACATAGCGAACACCATTTATTTCCACTCTAACAAAATCTTCACTTGCGTCGATCAATTTTACATGGTGGTCACTTTCCTTTCCAAAAAAAACAAATCCTCCATCGTTGTACCGATATTCAATTTTTATTTCATTTTCGTTAGTTAAATAAACTTCTTTTTGCGGCGCATAAAAATTACTGCGCCAACAGGAAGGCAAACTGTGCAGCAGTCCTCTATTTTTTTCCCGTTTTTGCCAGTCAAATAAAGTGGATGCCATTGCTGAAAAATTAACCGCCAGAGAAGCATGGGACTCCGTTAAATCATCTTCTAAGGTTTCAATAAAATGTGTATCATAAATACCTTTTTGAAAACTTTCTTTCTCCAAAATACGCAACAAAAAATCCTGGTTAGTCGTCATGCCAAGACAGACCAGGTTGCGTAATGCATATTGCATTTTCCGGTGAGCAGCAGGGCGGCTTTTGTCCCAGACAATTAATTTTGCAATCATTGGGTCGTAAAAAATAGATATTTCAGAGCCACTTTTTATAGCTGACTCAACCCGCAAACCTGCTACTTCCGGCACTTTGAATTTTTCGATCCTACCCGTGACGGGCAAAAAATTATTTGCTGCATCTTCTGCATATAAACGCACCTCGATGGCGTAGCCTTTTCCTTTTATTTCATCCTGCGAAATATTTAAAGGCAATCCCTGCGCCACTTCAATTTGCAGTTCCACCAAATCCAATCCGGTAATTTCTTCGGTTACCGGATGCTCAACCTGTAGGCGGGTGTTGACTTCCAAAAAATAAAAGTCTTTGGTTTTTTCATCATAAATAAATTCGACCGTCCCTGCATTGTCGTAGTGAATCGCTTGGGCCGCTGCCACAGCAGCCGCTCCCATTTTTGCCCGCAGCACTTCATCCATGACGGGCGACGGGCTTTCCTCAATTATTTTTTGATAACGCCGCTGTATGGAACATTCTCTTTCCAGAACATGGATCGTATTTCCATGCTGATCCCCAAATATTTGAAATTCAATATGCCGGCCGGAAGCAATGTATTTTTCAATAATTAATTCATCGTCACCGAAAGCATTCCTGGATTCTCTTTTGGCAGCATTTATTGCGTTTTCAATTTCTGATTTTTCGCGAACAATGCGCATGCCTTTTCCTCCTCCTCCGGCCGTAGCTTTTAATAAAACCGGAAATCCAATTTTAATGGCTTCCGCCGTTAATTTCTCTACCGACTGTTCTTTGCCCTGATAGCCCGGCACTACGGGAACGTTGTGTTCCTGCATCAGTTTTTTGGCTTTCGACTTCGACCCCATCGCATCAATGGCACTGATGTTCGGGCCAATAAAAATGATTTTTTTTTCTTCGCACCTTTTGGCAAACACTGAATTTTCAGCCAAAAACCCATAGCCCGGATGAATAGCATCGACATTGTTTTTTTGCGCTGTTTCAATAATTTTTTCCTGATTTAAATACGAGGACTTCGGTGCGCTTCCCCCAATATAAACTGCCATATCTGCCTGTTTGACATAAGGCATATTTTTATCTACTTCCGAAAAAACAGCAATACTTTTTATACCCATTTTTTTACAGGTGTGGATTATTCGGGAAGCTATTTCGCCCCGGTTGGCTATTAATATGGTATTTATTTTTTTCACTTTTTTTAATATTTAAACACAATAGACGTTTATGCTGCTAAAGGATCCCTATCATTTTTATGTTCCTTTCGCGTCTCTTACGCCTTTCGCATTTCAGTGCCTCCAAACCCCATAGCCGCTCGCACCTTTAATTTCTTGGTTATATAATACGGCCAAAGAAAACCCCAGATAATTCCTCGTCTCACGCGGGTCCATAACCCCATCGTCCCACAGTTCGGAAGTAGAATACCAGGCCGATGATTTTTTTTCTGCTTCGGCAATGAGCATGGCTTTCAGCATTTCGCCTTTTTCTTCATCATATTCCACACCGAGCGATTTGGCGGAAGCCCGCTGCACAATTTCCATTACACCGGCTAATTGTTCCGAACCCATCACTCCAATTTTTGAATTAGGGTAAGCGAATAAAAAATTAGGATCATAAGAACGGCCGTTCATACCATAATTGCCCGCGCCAAAAGAAGAGCCGATCATCAATGTAACGGAAGGCACTTCGCTATTAGAAACGGCATTAATTAATTTGGCACCGTTCTTAATAATTCCGCCTTCCTCATATTTTTTACCGACCATATAGCCCGTAGTATTTTGTAAAAAAACAAGTGGAATATTATTTTGATTGGATAGTTGAATAAATTGCGCAGCTTTATTGGCCGACTCGGAAAATATAACGCCATTGTTCGCAATAATACCGACGGGATAGCCGTGTATTTTTGCCCAGCCAGTGACCATCGTATTTCCATATTCCGGTTTAAATTCAGCAAAGCGCGAACCATCCGTAATCCGCATAATTAATTCCCGGGCATCAAAAGGAATTTTCGGATCGGCCGGAACGACACCTAATATTTCATCGGCATCGTATAATGGCAATTCTATATTTTTTCCCGGCATTAAATGAGGGGTTGAAACTTTTATTATTTCCATTATTTCTCGCGCCAGTCGAATGCCGTCCAGTTCATCTTCCGCCAAATAATCGCTGACCCCGGAAATGCGGCTGTGCATCTCGGCGCCGCCCAGTTCTTCATCCGTTGCGATTTCATTGGTAGCCATTTTCACCAAAGGAGGGCCCGCCAAAAAAACCTTGGCAGCCTGTTTTTGGAAAATAGCAAAATCAGACATGCCGGGTATATAGGCACCGCCGGCAGTAGCATTTCCGAACACGACGGATATGGTCGGCAGTCCCATTTTGGAGCGGCGGGTTATTTCACGAAAGCTCTCTCCACCATAGTTAAATATTTTTGCCTGATCGGGCAGGTTCGCCCCGCCGCTTTCCACCAAATTAATAGAGGGCAGCTTACATTCCCGCGCAATTTGCCCAATGCGCAACCCTTTGAAAACCGTGGCATGGTCTACCGAGCCACCTTTGCGGGTCCCAACATTTGAACTGAGCATGCACAGCTTTCCCGACACCAGTCCAATACCGGACACGTTCGTTCCTCCTGCACCAAACCCTCCCTTCTTTTCCATCCCTGCCAGTGGCAGCAGCTCTAAAAAAGGACTGTCTTTATCGAGCAACAATTCGAGCCGTTCCCTGGCCAATAGTTTTCCTCTTTTCCTCGCCCGCTCGATGTGTTTTTCTTTTCCCTGGAAACGACTTTCGGACAGGTGCTTCTCCAGTTTTTCCACCTGCTTCAGCATAGCGGCATAATTGTCCTTGTACTGCTGGGAGTTGGTATTTATTTTTGATTTTAATGGACGCATGGAACAGAAAACATCTTATTTTTATTCAGGTCACGAAGGTTAATAAAAATATTGTTTTTGAAAAGTGAATTTTAGTTTTTGTCAAAAACAAAAATCCCCGCTGACGATCATCAGCGGGGATTTTTTAAACGGGAAAAACAGGTCAAAGAAACTCAGCTAAGCGGCCGCTTTTATCTGCTCCTCTAAATAAGGATCATAAAAAATTTTAGTGGGAATACCGAACTTAGAATATTTGGCAATAACGTCTTCATCCGAATTATTTGCCAACAACCATATCCTACCTTCCTTCATTTCGAAATGATAAACCAAAATGTAATTGTATCTTCGGTTATGCCAACCACTTGTAATTAATAGAAGATGCTTTCCATTCTCGCTAATAAGCAGTTCATTAGATAGGCCAGGCTGATTTTTATAAACATATTTGGCCTCTTTTTCCAGTTCATTTTTAATGACATCCCAGTATTTAATTATTTGATCCATTTTACTATTTTTTGTTCAGTGGTATTTACCACAATGAATTTCAAATTGTATTGCTTAATTCGTCTGATCAAAAAAGGAATTCTGAAAATCCGAAAGTAGGATATATTGGATATTGCCATAAATACTTCCTGGTCAATTCCTTCGTCTTTCAATGCATCCCGATAAAAAAGATACTGACCGAAAGCTGGGTAAAAAGCATAGACCAGCGAGGCACCAATCAATGATTTAACCTCAACCGCAATCTGCTCTCCTTCTTTTTCGGCAGCTAATACTTTTTCGCTTTCCAAATCAATCCTAAAGTTTATGCCCCCCGAAGGTACAATGTATGGGTCTTGGGTTATCACCCACCCTTCTTTCTCCAATGCCGCCCTGACATCAGTGTGTATTTTATCAAAAGCCATCTCGAAGTGTTTTTCGTTTTTCAAAGTTAATCATTCCGGCCAAATAATAAAACCGGTTGGATCGCCACATCATTTGCTTCCTTTCGATACTTTTGCGCTTCCTTTAAAGGCCGGATTGGCTGAATTTCTAAGATTTAGCGAATCGTCATTTAGTCGAAGTCAGATTTGCCTAATCTTTGAGGCTTGGTAAATCAACACGTTCCAAAACGCAAAAAACAAACTGCACATGATCGCAAATTTTCATATTAATTATAACACAAAATGGGGAGAGCAGATCGCCATACAACTACAGAGGAAAGACAAAGCAGAAACCATCGTTTGTCAAACCTACGATGGCAAAAACTGGCAGGCAGCCATTGAAATCGCTGAAAACGAGACTGTTATTTATAAGTACATTTTACAAAACAAAGAAATTTCCAATCCCGAATTTGGGGACGACCGGTTGCTCATCGCCCCCAAAACGTCTTCGCAACTATTCATACAGGATTTTTGGCGCCCCGCCAATGAGGTCGGCAATTCCTTTTTTTCCGCCGCTTTCAAAGACGTTATTTTTAAAAGAGGCAAAACCGCCAGAAAAGCCGGCCGTGCGAAAAAGTCCAATAAAAACAAAGTGCTTTTTCAATTGAATGCAGCCGCCATTTCGCAGCAGCTCACTTTCTGTATTCTGGGAAATACGGAGGCACTCGGCAATTGGGAAAAACCGATCGTTTTATCGGACAAAAATTATCCGGTTTGGCAGGCAGAAGTAGAGATGGAAAATCCGGGCGTAAACGTGGAATACAAATACGCCATTTATGATCCGACAAAAAAAGAAGTAGTGGAATGGGAAACCGGCCCCAACCGCAACCTGCTTTTTAGCTTCCCCTCTGAAAATGGCCATACATTGGTACAAACGGATGAAAACTACCGCTATGCGTCCGGTCTTTGGCAAGGTGCCGGCGTAGCCGTTCCGGTATTTTCATTGCGGAGCAAAAACGGGCTGGGCATTGGTGAATACACAGATATCAAATTGTTGGTGGACTGGGCCGTAAAGACGAACATGAAACTCGTGCAGGTACTGCCCGTGAACGATACCATCGTCACCAAAACCTGGAAGGACAGCTACCCTTACCGTGCCATTTCGGTGTTCGCACTGCACCCAATGTTCATCAACATAAACGCCGTTGCGGACTTAAAAGACAAAAAAGCAGCCACCCGGCTGAAAAGAAAAACCACGGAATTAAACAAGCTCGAAGCAATCGATTTTGAAAAAGTTTTTGCTGCAAAAATGGAGTTCTTCCGGTTGCTATTTAACCAGGAAAAAATTAGTTTTTCAAAAAACAAAGAGGCAAAAAATTTTATTGAAAAAAATAAAAACTGGTTAAAGCCCTACGCCGCTTTTTGCCATTTACGCGATGTAAACGGCACCGCCATTTTTCAGGACTGGAAAAAATATTCGGTGTATTCCGAGCAGGTACTAAAGGATTTGTGTTCACCGAAATCAAAGGTCTACGACGAAATTCTCTTTTACTATTTTCTGCAATTTCATGCGCACCAGCAATTGTTCGGTGCCACGGAATACGCCCGCAAGAATGGTGTCGTGCTGAAAGGGGATTTGCCCATCGGCATTGCACGGGAAAGCAGCGACGCCTGGGTCGCTCCACATTTGTACAACATGGACGGGCAGGCCGGCGCGCCGCCGGATTTTTATTCCGAAAACGGACAAAATTGGGGCTTCCCTACTTACAACTGGGAGGAAATGTCGAAAGATGGGTTTGAATGGTGGCGGCAGCGCATGACCAAACTGGCCGAATATTTCGATGCCCTCCGTATTGACCACATCCTTGGTTTTTTCCGCATCTGGGAAATACCGACCGACCAGGTGATCGGCACCATGGGAGTGTTCAACCCGAGACTGCCGTACTCCCGGGAGGAGCTGCGCAACTTTGGACTGTATGGCGGCCTGAGCCGTTATACACGGCCTTATATTCGTGGGCATTTCCTCCGGGAAATGTTTGGCGAGGATGCCGATTATGTCCGAACGACCTTTTTAAACGAATTGAAATTCAGCATCTTCGAATTAAAGGAATTTGTAGATACACAGCTGAAAATCAAAACCTTATTTGCCAACGATGACAACTACGCCGGCAAAAAACACCTCGAAGAAGGGCTCATGAAACTGGTCAGCGAGGTGCTGCTACTGGAAGAGCCTGGCAGCAAAGGAGCGGCTTTCAACCCGCGCATCACACTGAGCACCACCCGTTCTTTTAAGGAGCTGACCCCGAACGAACAGGCCACTTTTGAAAGCCTTTACAACGAATACCACTTCAACCGCCACAACGAGTATTGGCGGCAACAGGCCGAGTGGAAACTACCGGCACTGTTGCAAGCCACCGACATGTTTATCTGTGGTGAAGACCTCGGCATGATCCCCGCTTCCGTGCCCGGTGTCATGCAAAAACTCAACATCCTTACGTTGGAAATACAGCGCATGGCCAAAGGAGATACCGCTTTTGGCGAGCCGGAAAAGTATCCATATACGTCCGTTTGCAGCCCCTCCTGCCACGACATGGCCACGGTTCGCGGCTGGTGGGAAGAAGACTACGAGCGGTCCACCAAATTCTTCCACCTACACCTCGATCCGAACAACCCGGCACCAAAGGCTTGTACCCCCGGCGTGGTCGAGACGATCAATTGGCAACACCTCGAATCACCGAGCATGTGGGCCATTTTCCCCATTCAGGATCTTGTGGGGATGGACGCTGGCCTCCGCCGGGCCGACGCCAATGCCGAGCAGATCAATGACCCGAGTAACCCCGAGCATTATTGGAGGTTCCGGTTTCATATGAATTTGGAAGAGTTGATGAATGAGGAAGAGTTGAATGAAAAGGTGAAAAGGATGGTGGTGCAGACGGGGAGGTAAATACAGGTCGCAAATGAAAACAGCGTTGTTTATGTTTTGAAACGTTAACAACGCTGGCACATAAGCACCGATTTCCTAAATTTTTGAAATTCAGGAAATTTACTTAATTCAAGTTGTTCGCAACTTGAATTAAGTATCTGTTTTGACAAACTACATCAATAGCTCCGGTCAATCATATAGTTCGCCCATTCTATCAGCAGGTCTTTTTCATTTGAAGCAGGCAGAATATCAAGAAGCGGCAATGCCTTGTCCACATAACCTTTCGCCACCGTGTGGGCCTTGTCGACCCCGCCCAGTTTGACAATTAATTGGGTAGTGTTTTCTATTTCCGAAGGAGTAGCCTTTGAATTGCCCAGGGTAGCCCGGATGGTTTTATTTTCTTCTTCGCTCGCATTGGAAAGTGCTTCTTTGACCAGCAGCGTTTTCTTTCCTTCCCGGATGTCGGAACCGACGGGCTTGCCCAGTTTATTTTGCTTGCCAATCAGGCCGAGAATGTCGTCCCTCACCTGGAAGGCCGTTCCGCAAAGCGAGCAAAACTCCTTCAGTGCATTCACCTCGGCCGTATATTCCATATTGTTCTGGCCAATCAAAGCGCCGGCCATACCGCAGAATTCGTACAGCACCCCGGTTTTCTTCCAGAGCATGTCCAGGATTTGCCCCTCCGTCAAATCGTCGATATCGTAAAACAAGCCAAACTCGACATCCAGGGTCTCGCCTTCCACGAGGGTTCGGAGCATTTCAACTTGCAGCTGTGAAATCAAATGTAAGGCCACCTCCGGCTTGACGCCCTCCTTGATCAGGTTGCGGGACAAAATAGAAATGCACCAGCCATGCTGAATGTCGCCGGTCAGGATGGCAGCGTCTTTCCCGTATTTTTCAGCCACTTCTACGGGTAGGTTGTATTTTTCCCGAGCATATTTTCCAGCCGTAACGTGGACGGTATCCACCCCTCTTCTCATGGTATCGTTATCGATAATGTCATCGTGGACCAGCGTCCAGGTATGAAACAACTCGACCGCCGCCGCCGCCGGAAGGGCCGTCCTTTTTTCACCTCCGACTGCCTGGCAACAGAGCATCAGGATGGCAGGCCTCAGCTTTTTGCCCCCTCCTTTGAGGTAACTCAGTGTACAATCTTCCAGAATGGAAGGCTTCACCCGCTGGATCGTTTTTACATCGTTGAAGAGATAATCGTTTACGAGTTTTTCGTTGGCTGATAATTCTTGAAAAAACTTGTCGTATTTCATTAAAATGTTGCTTTTTGTTTAACCCAAAAGAAAGACAAACCTCATTCCCGGGGAATTGTTCAGGTGGCAAAGCTACCTCAATGGAGCGTTTTTTATGAAATAAATATTTGGCGTTAAGCCGCTCAATCGATGCCCAGGGTACAAAACTGTATGATTTTGAAAACCTAACAACTTTCCCATAATTCAAAAGACGCGATAATATCCTGCCTTCAAATAGGCCCCTTCGGGAAAACCGACCGGGTGATCTACATCATGAAACATCTTTTCCATTATCTCGAACCGGCGTACCGAAGCTTGCATTTCTGTTTCGATTATTTTAAAAAACAGCGCTGGTTGAATCCGGCTTGAACAGGAGGCCATCATCAAAGTACCATTTTCCGCTACCAGCGGCAGGGCCAGGCGGGCCAGGCGGGCATAGCTTTTCATCGCCCCACTCACCTCACTTTCTTTCTTAGCAAACGATGGTGGATCAACGACGATGAGATCAAAGGTTTTTCCGGACCTACGGAGTTGGGCCATGGCCTCAAAAGCATCCAGGGCGATTGTTTCATGCGCCCCTTGGTGGGCATTGAGCGAAGCGTTTTTCTTCGCCATTTCAAGTGCCTGCTTACTGATGTCAAGACTGGTGACGGAGGCGGCACCACCGGCAAGAGCATGCACCGAGAAGCCGCCTGCATAAGAAAACACATCGAGGACCGATTTGCCTGTGGCCAGTTCCCCTACCTTTTTGCGATTGTGGCGATGGTCGAGGAAAAACCCGGTTTTGTGCCCTTTGATGACATTGGCAGAAAAGCGGAGACCGTGTTCCCGAAAAATGATCTCTTCATTGGGTAGATCACCATGAATAACCTGGCCGTCATAAAACGGATTGTTTCTCCCCTCCTGGACGGGGCCGGGAGGAGGGACAGCCCCTATCCGTTTTGCCTTTTCCTCCCCCTGCCCTCCTCCAGAGGGGGAAACGCTTCCCGCTAAATGCCTGCTCAACCGCAGCACCAAAATCTCACAGCCTGAAACCTCCAATAATATTGGATAGACTACTTCCCAATAAGGCAACCAGATCGGCGAGTACAACTTTACCACCAGCACATGAGCGTACGCATCGGCGATGAGGCCGGGCAGTCCGTCATTTTCACCAAAAACCAGGCGGTAGCTGTTGGTGTCCGTTTCAAGGAGCGGTTGGCGTAGTGCATGTGCTGCCCGTATTTTTTCAAGAAACCACTCTTTATTCAAAGTGGCCGGTTTTCCAAAAGAGATCAATTTGATGCGGATGGGAGAAGTCGGGTCGTACAACCCAACGGCGAGCAGCTTATCTTTTTTTTGATCAAAAACAATGGCGAGATCGCCTGCCTGCCCGGGTTTGCTCTGCTTCACGATACTTCCCTCGAACACCCACGGGTGCCCCTGTCGGATGCTGCGCTCGGCGGCAGGTTTTACTTTTATGGCGATGCGGTTGATAATGAGTGAATGGTCAAAAGAGTGAATGAAGAATGAAGAATGAAGAATGTGAATTATTCTTCATTCTTCATTATTAAAATCTCACATTAATGAGCCCTGCCAGCTCTTTCACCTCTTTGATCGTCTGCTGTGCTACTTTGCGAATTTCATAAGAAGAAGCCTTGATCTGGTTTTTGACTTCCTTTTTATTGGCGAGGAGTTCTGCCTTGCGTTCCCGGAAAGGGTTGCTGATTTCAACCAAAGCTTCGCCGACGGCGGTTTTCAGATCAACGTAGCGAAGACTACCGGCTTTGTAGTCGTCCATGAGGGAAGCATGTGCTTCTGTCTTGCCACAGGCCTTCAGCAATTCAAACAAGTTGTTGATGCCAGGGCTCATTTCGCCTTCGGGCGTATCACCTGTATCCGTCACGGCTGATTTGATTTGTTTCAGAATGCGGGCCTCATCGGCAAATACATTGATATAATGCTTTTCACCTGCGCTCTTGCTCATCTTGCGGGTCGGATCAGCCGTGGAACGAATGCTTGGGGTCTCTGTGTGAAGTGTTTTGGGCAATACAAAGTATTCCTTGCCCACAACATTATTGAATCGCTGCGCAATGTTGCGGGACAGCTCCAGGTGCTGGTCCTGGTCCTTGCCAACGGGTACATAATCTGCTTTGTAAATAAGAATATCCGCCGCTTGTAAAACGGGGTAATCGAACAGTCCGACAGAAATATAATGGTCTGTGCCCTTCTCCCGGTTCTGCGCGCTCTTGTCCTTGAACTGGGTCATTCTGGTCACTTGCCCGTAGGAGGCAAAGCAATTGAAAATCCAGCCCAGTTCCGCATGTTCTGGCACCAGCGACTGGATAAACAGGTTTTCTGCTTTAATGCCCGTCGCCAACAGGTTGATGATCAGCGACCAGGTGTTTTCCCTTAGTTTTTTTGGCTGAAAGGACATGGTCATGGCGTGATAATCCACCACACCATAGAAGCAGTCATATTGCGATTGAAGATCCACCCAGTTCTTGACCGCCCCGAAATAATTTCCGAAATGCATGTCACCCGTTGGCTGGATACAGGAGAGGACTGTTTTTTTCATAATGAAGAAAGAAGAGTGAAGAATGAAGAATGTGAATTATTTTTCATTTTTCATTCTTCATTATTTTACGGCGGCGATCACCGATATTTCGATATTGACAAATTTGGGCAGGTTGGCTACTTCGACCAGTTCACGGGCCGGAGCCCATTCGGGACTAAAGTATTCAGCGTACACTGCATTGATCTGGGCGTACTGGTGCATGTCTTTGACGAAAACACTTACCTTGAGCACATCCTGGTACGTGGCACCTGCTGCTGTCAGAATACCACCAACGTTTTTTAGTACCTGATGAGTTTCCTCTTCGATGCTGTTTTGTACCAGTTCACCAGTAGCGGGGTCAATGGCAATCTGACCGGAAGCATAAAGCACCCCGTTGTGGACCACGGCCTGATTGTAAGGACCGATGGCTCCAGGGGCTTTATCGGTCGAGATAATTTTTTTCATTTTTATCTGATTGGAGTATTCTGGTTACATGATGTTTGATCTTTAATTCCGATCAGACGGTCAAAAATCAAACATCATGTAATCCGAAACCATAAATCATTCTAAACACGAGAAGCCCCACATCCTTTTTGTTGCGATGGGAGCTTCCATATTTTTTTGAAAAACAGGCATAATGCCTATTGCACTGATTGCCCGTTCTAATCGTCGTATTCTTCTGCTTTCACGAGGATACGCCCCCGGTAGCGCATGTTGCCTTCATCATCATAATAGGCCCGGTGCTGCAAGTGAGCCTCACCGGTCACTTTACAGGTTGATACATTAGGTACTACCGCTTTGTAATGAGTACGGCGGGCACGCTTCCGGCGCTTCGAAGTCCTTGTCCTTGGATTTGCCATTTTACAAAAATATTAATGGTTGAACGGCCGAATGGCTGAACGCTTGAGTGGTTATTTTGATAGTCACTCAAGCGTTCAGCCATTCAACCATTTAATTTAATTCAATTTTCAAAATTAAAATCTTTCAATGCATCCCGGAACGGGTTGGAAGTCGGTTGGCCATCGGTCCTGTCATCACTTCCTTCGTTCAGGTATTTGAGCATTTCGGGGTTGCAATTGTCTCCGGCGTCATCATGGGTCTTGGTAATCGGTACTGCGAGGTTGATGAATTCGTAAATATATTTAGCGACATTCAGCTCCTGGGTGCCTTTTACGATAAAGACCACATCGGCGTCTTCCCACGGCTCTTCATCGAATTTTACCATCAAAGACTGCCGGTCTGCAACGGGCAGGTGAAAAGGGTCGAGGCAACGGTCGCAGGTCACTTCGACTTTTCCATTGAAAGAAAACAGCAGGACGTACATGTCTTCCCGCTTGTCGAAATCCAGGTGGACGCTGACTTCACCATTTTTGATGGGCGATGCTTCAAAGGCCTCGAAGAATTCTTTTTCGATATTAAAATCATACCCGTGGAGACCATTGCGCAATCCCAAAACGGGGATTGAAAACTGGTCTAAAGCGTTCATTTTAAAGAACTTTTTTAAAAAGGGCTGCAAAGGTAATAAATTGTTTGGATGGTTGAAATGGTTTACTGGTTTAAATGGTTGGATTGCTTTGCTTTTTTGATGATCAGAAAGGGGGAAAAGGTGGAAAAAGTTTCAACGAAACTGGCTTTCGCCGTCATATCAAACATTTAAACCTATACGATAGGAGCTTGCCCGGGCGCATTGGGCCAAGCACGTGTGACCAAAAACATTCAACACCTGCACAAAATGCAGACGGGCAATCGTGTCGTCGTCTTCCGGAGGATTGCTCTTCCCAACGGCGGCGATTACCTTTTTACCCCCTTGCTTTTTGTTAAAAAACAGCCCGTGCAAGTGTGCAAAACTTCCCCCAACACTTTTTTTGCACAATCCTTTGAATTACATACCTTTGACCATCAACGGCTTACGAATGCAGCAGGGAAACATAACGACTTCCGTACGCCGATTACCATCAACCGTCAAAACAACTTCTATGAGGACTTTTACCATTGGCTTTTTGGTATTTCTTGCCTTCGCCTTGTTTTCTCGCTGGTACTATGTATGCAAAATCTTGAACAAATGTGGTGACGAACCAGTCGCTACCCGCCCCATGACGCTGTCTTTTAAAGACGGGGAGCAGGTGATCCTGGAAGGATACGAACAGTTTGGTTTTGCACCCAAGAGCATTGCGGCGGATACCTCAGCCAACAATGTGCAGTTTTTGGGAAAAGTGGCGGAATACCTCCAGCAAAACCCAACCCGAAAAATCATCCTGACCGGCCGCTACCTCGAAAGTGAAAAAACGGCCCCATCAGGTGTTTTTGAAAATATCGGCATTGCCAGGGCCGCCTACATTGGAAGGATATTAGAAAAAATGGGCGTGGAGGAAGGGCGGATTTCCATCGACTATGAATTGGTCAGGGGCGAGGGTTTAAGCGAGCCCATTTCGTTTTCGCTCCTTTCCGGGGCACCAGAGAAATACGAAAACCTGGCCTACCGGTTTGAAGACAATACTTTTTCCGACGCCAATTTCGCTTTTAAATCAGCCGAGTTCCGGCCGGGCGTCCAGTGTGTACTCTATGCGGATTCTGTCAAGAGTTTTTTGTCAAAAAACACGGAGAAGATGTTGTCGATCATCGGCCATACAGATAGTATCGACACCGAGAAAATCAATTACAACCTCGGATTGAAAAGGGCGGAAAGTGCAGCCCAATATTTTCGGGAGCTGGGCGTCAAGGCAGAAATAAAAACCTCCTCGATGGGCGAAACCCAGCCCGTTGCCCCAAACTCCAAACCCGACGGCTCCGACAACCCGGAAGGACGCCAGAAGAACCGTCGCGTTAATTTTAAGATCATTGATAAAGTTTTAGAATAATGAAAAATGAAAAAGATATTCTTCATTTTTCACTATTCATTCTTCATTAATTAAATATGGATACGTTTTTTACAGACTTCACAAGTGCAGAGAGCATTTATATCATGTTGGTCGCCCTGGGCGGATTTCTAATTGGGTTCATCGTAGCATGGCTGCTGTGGCGGAGCAAGGCCAAAGAATTTGAGGCAGAAGCTGCCAAATGGAAAAAGAGCTACGACGACCTGCTGCTCCAGTACAACGAGCAAAAGGAAGAATTGGAACTCAAAGAAGCTGACCTGGTCAAAGCCCAGCGGGAAGCCAAGGAGGCCATCGAAATTGCCAAATCGCTGGAAGCAGACAAAGACCGTTGGCAGGCCGACCTGGATGCAGCCATTCAGGACTCCGTCAATGCGCGGGCCAGCGTTGGTTCCTACCAAACGACCATCGAAGATCTCAACAACCAGATCATCGGGCTGAAGGCGCTGAATGCCGACCTGACTGCTGCTGCCGGCAGCAGCAATGGAGATGGCAATGAAGAAGCGCTCCAGATACAAATCAATGAACTGGAGACGGAAAAAAACTCGCTGCAATCACAACTGGAACTGGCCCAGCTGGAACTGGAAAAGGCCAAAAGTGACCTGGCATTTGCAGGAAGTCCCCGAGAAGTTGTGAACAACGGAAACGATATTTTTGCAGCGGCTCCCGAAAAAACAGATGTTGACAAGGGCGAAACCACGACCCTCTCCGCTGTAGCTGCCCGTGACGAAGTGAAAGCCGCCATCGGGACCACCATCCCCGTAGCTACCGAGGCCGAGAAGGACGACCTGACTCGCATCAAGGGTATCGGCTCTTTTTTGGAAAAAAAACTGAACGGACTGGGCATCTACACTTTTGAGCAAATCAGTCAGTTCGACGCAAATATGATTGAACAAGTGACGGCCGCTATCGAATTCTTCCCCGGCCGTATTGAACGGGACGATTGGGTCGGGCAAGCCACTGCCCTGATCGGTACAGTAGAAGAAGTCAAAGTACCCCCCGGCATCAAACCGGACAACCTGAAAATAGTCGAAGGGATCGGGCCCAAAATTGAAAAGCTGCTAAAAGACAACGGCATCGCCGACCTGCTGGCACTTTCAACGGCGGAAGAAAAACGGCTAAGGGAAATCCTTTTCGAAGCTGGCAGCCGCTACCGTATCCACGATCCGACTTCCTGGCCCGGACAGGCCGCCCTGGCCGTCGCCGGCAAGATGGACGAGCTGACCGCCTTGCAGGACCGATTGAAAGGAGGACGGGACGTGGGGTGATTTATAACTGGTAATTGGGCAAAGGGCAAAACTTATATTAATAAACTACGAGTACCATCCTCCCCCTGCCCCCTCCAAAGGAGGAAAAAGAGGATTTTCAGGCTCAAACTATTTTGATCACCCGTCCTGTATTCAGAATAACAGGACAGGTGATCAAAATAATGCACAAGTAAAAATGACACTTTTAGCTTGGCAAATGCTTGGTTTCTAAGCCAAAAAACATTTTTCAGGCAAAGGAAAAGTGTCATTTTTTTTGAACAGCCACTTACTTAAATTTTGGAGAGGTATTTCAAAATGACAGTTGCCGCTTCTTCTAAATTTTCCCCAAAGGCAAAAACCCCTTCCTGGTGCCCTTCCATCACAAATATTTTTTGCTCTTTTAAATTGGTAGTATCCAATAAGTCGATAATGGAATTGGCCATCTCCGGTGAGCCGTACGTTGCGCTTTTATCGGTGGTGGGAATTTGGTGCAACAATTTTTTCCAAAGCGCCAAATGATGCACATGAATCACTCCGGTGACCGTCGGACATTCCTGGTAAATAACAGCATGGCTCATGGATTCGGAAGAAGCGACCAAAGGCCCTTCGCAGGAAAGGGTATTTTTATTTAAATCAAAACCCGTGACCAAAGAATAATGCATTTCATTGAGTTCCGGAAAATTGCCCGTTGCAGAACCGCTGATGACAAAGTGGCTGCCAAGGCTCCAGCGCTGACTGATATTACCGAACCCGATCCCGTTTTCATAGGCACCGATCAATTGGTGCCGGTACATTTCCTGCCGCCATTTATTTAAGGCGGCTATTTTATTAAAAGGCAATGGATTGGTTTTTTTCCAGTCAGCTTTGAATTTAATATATCCTTCGTCGATCATTGTTTTTTTGATTTTGAACAACTCAGCTATTTGCTGTCTGAGCAAATTATCCTGCACTGTGCGAACGGGCGGATCATTTTTATTTTTTCTCTGGAAACAAATTCAACAATTCTTTTTCATTTGCTCCGCAAATCCCCCTTTCTGTAATCAACCCCGTAACTAACCGGGCAGGGGTGACGTCGAATGCATAATTGGCAACTGGACTTTTTTCCGGTGTAATCAAAACTTTTTTTATTTCATCTTTTTCCAGCCCCTGCATGAATTTTATCTCATCGCCGCTCCTTTTTTCAATGGGAATCTCCGCAACACCGTCCTCCAGTTCCCAGTCAATCGAAGAAGAAGGTAAACCGATATAAAAAGGCACTTTGTTATCGTATGCCGCCAATGCCTTTAAATAAGTACCGATTTTATTTGCCACGTCGCCGGTACGGGTCGTACGGTCGGTACCGACGATGACCAGGTCCACCATGCCGTGCTGCATCAGATGGCCGCCGGTATTGTCAGCGATAATCGTATGTGGCACACCATGTTCCAATAGTTCAAAAGCAGTGATGCGCGCGCCCTGGTTGCGGGGCCGGGTCTCATCCACCCAGACGTGCACCTTGATCCCTGCATCATGAGCCGCATAAACCGGAGCGGTGGCCGTTCCATAATCAATGCAGGCCAGCCAACCGGCGTTGCAGTGGGTGAGGACATTTACGGGCTCTCCATTTTTCTGTTCGCTGATTTTTTGAATCAGCGGAAGGCCATATTTTCCTATTTCACGGCAATGCTCGACGCTTTCCTCTGTAATTAATTTTGCTGTTTCGAGCGCTCGGCCTACCCCTTCTTTTTTTTCATTTTCCATCAATATTTTTTTGACAGATAAATCAACGGCATAAGCTAAATTAACGGCGGTCGGTCGGGTCGACTTTAGCAGGGCCGCAGCTTCCATCAACTTTTTTTTCCAATCGGATTTTTCCGGCAAATTCAACATGGCTAAATAAATCCCAAACGCTCCTGCCGACCCGATAAGCGGCGCTCCCCGAACATGCATTTCCTGAATGGCCCGCGCAGCCTCTTCCACCGTCCGAATATCTTCAATGACAAAACGGTGCGGCAACCAGCGCTGGTCTATGATTTGCACACAGGCGGGGTCATCAGGTTTCAACCAAATGGTACGGTAGTGTTGGCCCTTGATTTTCATACGTTTTATTTTGACCAAGTGGAACACAGCTTATCCGAAAAAAACAGAACTAAGCTGTACGCTCCACGGTGATTATTATCAGGCGCGAAGCTAAATCATCTGGTTATTTTCCGTTACCGACAGTCACATTAAATCAATATTATTTTTTCTAAAAAACAAATACATAAAAAAGAAAAAGTAATAGGCAACCAGACCAAAAATACGCTGACCTTCCCTTTGCCTATAACGATGAATAGACCTATGGTGTACATTGCTCTGCGAACGTTGCGGCATCTGCGTGGAAATTTATCTGGAAAGCGGTCACGCAGAGAAACTTAAGGAATAAATCATCTGCCATTCAGCCGGAGGAATTTAGGGCAGCCGTGATATCGACTCGTCCGCCAAGTGTCCCGGAGCCGATCCTTCCCCCTTTGATAGCTTGCTGTTCTGATTGGGACAGTTGGTAAAATTCTATTTTGCTGCCCTGTTTCAAAATCTTTTTTTTCATTGGTTAAAAAATTTAAGGCTAAAAAAATGAAGGTGGCAGATTTACTGAATATTGAAAATTCAGCAAACCGATAAATTAAAAAAAGCCGGTAGGAAACAATTCCTACCAGCCTGATTTGACCCTTGTCGTTAAAAGTTAACTCTAAAATCAAAAAGCAATAAAATGACATTTTTCTTCTTGTAAAACGCTCATTTCAGACAGCAGAAAAATGTCATTTTTTTTGCCCGTTAAATTAAAACCGATAGGAAACACCTACGCCGATATTACCAACGCCTGCTCCAACTTCAGCCCAGGCTCCGATTTGATCCGTAAAATTATAACGGGCTCCAATGTGCAGCCCCCAGGCGAAGGATGTGCCGGAAACACCAGCCTCAACTTCACCGTTGGTTGCTTTGGTCGAAATGTGGTACAATCCGAGCGAAATACCAGCATAAGCATCCAATTTTTCGGACTTTACAAAGTGGGGGTGGTAGCTGCCGCGGGCCGCTACTGCTGTATAGGTGTAATTCCAACTGTAAAAGTCGCCGGCATATTTTCCGGATTTTACCAGCACGGTCCCGCCGACCGATAAGTTGCCTTTACCGAGGTCGTCCATGACGCCGCGTTCAAAAGTAGCGATGATCAGAGGTGTTTCTGAAGTGGTGTAAGAAGTCGTCCAACCGCCGAGGCCAACGCCTGCCTGTATTACATTTACCCCTTTGGTCATTGGGGTCTGGGCCTGCACGCCGGCAGCAGCAATCGATAAAATAAAAAGTGCAATGAGGTTAAAAATAAATCTTTTCATGATTTTAAAAGTGGTTTTTAGGGAATGCAGAACGAGGTCTTTTTAGGGTCGTCAAAAAGTGCTTGCTCTGATTTTCCGTTTGAGGTTCTGATAATTGTTAATTGATAATTGAAATTTCTATTTTCCAATTTCAAGTTTCATTTGATTCACTGACGGGGATGCTCCGCAACGCATGATGGTTTTGGATTTTTCCGTTAGTTGGTATTTTGGTTTTTGGTTTTTGGTTTCTGGTTTTTGGTTTTTGGTTTCCCGACCTGCGGTGCGGGATTTCGCTTCGCTCAATTTGGTTTTTGTTGATTGGGATGAGGTTCGGCATTTCAAAGAACTGTTTTGGTTTTTGGGGTTTCGTTTCAAAGGCATTTGCAACTTTTTACTTTGGCCTTTTTATTTTTTACCTATTATGTGTTTCGTTTTTGTTGACACAAAGGTGAGGTAGATTTAACCGCTAAAAAACAGGCTTGTTGTGAGGTGGGAAAAAAGGGAAGTGAAGTAGCAGAAAAGCACATTGAAATTTATTCCCTTATTACTTGGCAACAGACATTTTCTTGCACAGTAAAAACACCTGCCTTTTTTATGGTATAAATTTTCTTTATTGTTAAAACATAGTTGAATTTTTCACTGAAAAAATTTAACTTGCATGACGTTACAAACACTATTGTATAATTAAATTGTTATTTGTTATGTTAATTAAAATTATTGCAGCCATCCTTGACACTAACGACAAGCCAGGCATTGACCTTCCTCCACTTTCCGGCCTGAAAAACAATGATTCGAATTTACTAATCCCTGGCGAAATTGATATTTTCTGTAGGCCAGTCAAAAAAAATATTGAGGGGTTACCAACTATTATCAGATAAATATTTCCTTATTTAAGTTGAGAACAAATAAACGAATCCTTTCATCAAAAAAAATGACATGGACGCAACAGAAAATGTGCTGAATATTGTAAAAAAAGTATATCCTGACGAATATGATATAGTTGGCAAAAGCACAACTTATAATATAATCAAAAAAGTTTTAAAGAAAGAGGATATTGAATTAGTTTACAGTGACAAAGGCAGCGACCTGGACTTATCAGAGTCAATCAATTTGCTTTTCGGGCTCGTGCAGGTAATTGCCGCCATTATCCAAATTATTGAATACCGGAAAAATAAAAAAGAGTCGATTAAGAAAGAGGATATATTAACAGATTTAAGAGAAAGTTTTCCAAGGGAAACGGACGTAGATATCCCAATAGAAGATTATGACAAAATAATATCAGAAATACTGAGCAACGATGGGCAAGTGGAGCAATAACTCTCTTAGGGAGGTGCTGACCGAAGCCCTTCCTGAATTCGGTGGCCAATCGCCGTTCAAAATAATCTTCGGAGGCATTCATACATTTATCCTATCCGCGTTTTTTTATTATCCTGTCATTTTTATTCAGGTCATATTATTATTTAGAAAATTTTCATTATTAAACTGTATAGCTTTTTTATTGATATTAATTATATTTTTCACTTTTTACAGGGCCACAAAAGAAGCAGGTTCGTTAAAAGTATTGAAAGATTTAAGCGAGTACCTGACTACACTGAGAGAAGAGTTTAAAATCAAAAAATACCAGATTGAAGATTACGTTAGTGAAAAGCTCAATGATGAGCTGCGCGTTGCCAGGCAGTTTTCTATGATAAACAATGAAAAGATAGGCTACGTTTATGTAATCAAACCAATACTGGAAAAAGAAGTGGCCCAGCGGAAAGGTTTTACGATTCCTATTACTTATAAAAAACTCGGACAATATCGCAAGTCGAATTTAAAAGCGCTCTCAGCCATATTCATCAGAGACATTCCAGGCGACGTAGCGGAATCTACCAGCGGGACGTTTCAATTATTGCATGAAATAGGGCACATGACCAAATACTCGGACGACATTAAAAACCGGTCAGCCCTAGGTTATTTAAACCTCATTACGGTCATTGGATTATTATTATTAAACAATCATGGCATTAATTATTCCTGGTTGTGGTTTTTACCATTTTTCTTATATATAGCCTTGATCGAAAGCAATAAGACAATCAATGAACAAGAAGACGAGCTGGTAGCAGATACTTTTGCCATAAAAAAATTGCCAGAAGATAAATTAACAAGGTTTAAAAAATTAATCCCGAAGCTAAAGGGAATAAACGAAGAGAGAAGGAACAACATTTATATTAATATAGAAAAAAGATCAAAAAATATTTTCTTCTCGGAAGATGCTATTATTTTCAGAAATAAAAATATTCGATTTTTTACAAGTCTGATGATAGTAATTGGCAGTTTTTATATCCCGATCAAGGATGTATGGCCCAATATACTCATCCTGTTTTCAGCTTATATTCTGTCACAGGTTTATTTGTTTAAAATCAGCAGGAGTTTGATAACAACCACGAATGAAGTTGAATTAAGTCTGTCAGAACTGGAAGAATAATATCTTTTAGTAAAAACACCCGAAATAACTTCTGCACCCTCCCAACACAATTTTCTCACAAGGGCAGCCAAACCAAAAATTCCGTACCCTCTCCCACCGCACTTTTTACTTCGAAGCGGCCATTGTGGTCTTTGACAATGCCGTAGCTGATGGCGAGGCCGAGGCCAGTACCCTCCCCCACTTTTTTAGTAGTGAAAAATGGTTCAAATATTCTTTTTTGAGTGGCCTCTTCCATACCTTTTCCCGTGTCCCTGATGCTGATGACAGCCTGGCCGTTTTCCATTTTTGTTTTAATAGAAATTTTCCCGGCACCATCGAGCGCATGGATGGCGTTGTCCAGTAAATTTAAAAATACCTGGTTGAGGCGGCTGGGCTGACAGGAAACTTTGGGCAGCTCTCCATAATTTTTCTCAATATTTATTTCCTCTTTTAATTTATGGCTCAAAATGGTCAGGGAGGATTCGATACCGACATGAATATCAACGGGTACAAGTTTGCCTTCCGACTGGTGGGAAAAAGATTTTAAAGCCACCACAATATTGCTGGTTCGTTTTGCTCCGTTTTCAATACTGTCGACCAGCTCAGTCATTTCTTTTTTTAAAAAAACGAGATCTACTTCGCTTTTTAACCGAGCTAATTCGTGCGCAATTGTTTCAGCATTCTTTTCATCCAGTTGAATTAGTTTTTCAAAAATTTCCTCCAGGTCGGCAAAATCAAATTTCAGGGCCTGTACCCCGGCAGAAATAAAATTAACGGGGTTGTTGATTTCGTGCGCCACCCCGGCGGTGAGCTGCCCAAGCGAGGCCATTTTTTCAGATTGGATCAATTGCTGTTGTGCGCTTTTTAAATCAACCAATAACTGATCTGATTTTTGTTTTTCGTTTTGCAATTCATTGAACGCTATCTTACGTTGCCCGATATAGTATAAAATCATGGAAATAAATGCTGCCAATATAGCGGTTCCAACAATGAGCAGGTTGCGCTCCTGTGTGCGTTTTGCTTCTTCGAGTTTCAATTTTTCAATTTCGGATTCTTTTTGTTCCGTTTCAAATTGGGTTTTCAGCTCATCGACCCTTTTCTGTGACTCCACATTTTCAAGACTGTCTTTTAATTCGACGTACTGTTCCAGTGCGATCAGTGCATTTTCATAATCACCAGTTTGTTGGTAAGAATTATAGAGGTTGTTGAACAATCCTTTTTCCTGGCCAAGGCTGCCGACCTCCCGGGCCAGTAAAACAGCCTCCTTCCTCAATTTAATGGCTTGTTGATGATCCGCTGCCCGGTCGGCCAAATTGGCCATACCTTCCAGCGTACTGATGCGCGAGAATTTATTTTTGGTGATGTCGTTGGTCTCCAATGCTTTTTGAAAATACTCTTCTGCCAGCTCCGATTTATTTTGTTCATTATATAAATTGGCCAGGTTAATCCTACAAAATTCAATGGATCGGTAATTATTGATACTTTCCTGATAAGCCAACGATTTTAAATAGCTTTTTTCTGCCGCGTCCAGCTCACCTGATTTTTTTTGTAGGAGACCAATGTTCATCCATGAAATAGCCATGGAAGAAGTGTCATTTAATTCCTCCCGAATTCCCAGTGCTTTTTGGTGAATTTCTTCCGCTGCGGACAAATCATTTAAATCCATTAACAACAGTCCGAGATTGTTATATTGGTTGGAAAGGAACCGGCTGTTGGCCATGTATTTTTCGGAAATCCGAATACCGTTCTGTAAATTTTCGAGCGCCAGGTCTTTGCGGCCCAGGCGATTGTAGACAGAACCGATCTGCCCGATCATCAAACCAACCTGTGAAGAATCCGAAGCTGCTTCATACGCCTTTTTCGCAGCCAGTAATTTTTCCAGGGCGGACTGATAATTTCCCGACATGGCAGCCGATCTCGCCATAAAATAATTTATTTTTCCACTGATAGAATATTGTTCATTATTGTCCGCTTTTTTTACCAGTTTATTCAACAATAAATCCGAACTGTCTTTATTTTTTTTAAACAGACCAATGGCTTCATTTACTTGTTTCAATAGTGCACTATCTAAAATAATGGAATCCTGTTCATTGCCTGACGCGAAGAAAAATAACAGCAGGGTAAAAAAAGCACTGAGTAAATAACGCCTTAAATATTTCATTCCATTTATTTTTAATAAAGATGAAGATAACAGGTAACAATTATAAAGTTGTATAACAACTTCTATATCAAAAAATACCCAGGAGGTAATTTGGCTTACCTGCTGAGTATTGGTTTTGAGGGTTATTTATTTATTGAAGTTAAGTGCTTGGAAAAAAAATAAAGAGCGTTAAAAAATGACACTTTTATTTGGGCAAATGTTTGGTTTCCAAGTCTTAAAAATCCTTTTCAGGCAAAGGAAAAGTGTCATTTTTTTTGACCACCTGCTTATTTAAAACTAAAAAAATGTCATTTTTAGCTATGAATAAAATTCTTTAGCAGGTCTTAAAAATACGGTTGTTGCAAAAGTAAAAATGTCATTTTCAGCATTTTGCCGAAAAGCCCATTATTGCTTAACAAACCGGGTCAATACATTTTCCCCGCCATTCATTTGTAAATAATATTGGCCTGCCGACAGGCCATTCAAATCAATTTCCCATTGGTTGTGGCCAATGGTTTTTTCAAAAAAATACTGCCTGACCAAACGGCCTTTGGAACTGAACAAATTGATTTGTACCGCTCCTTCCACCTCTGAAGCTGTTTTGATTTTTGCCCGATTCGCCACTGGATTCGGAAAAAAGGAAATGGTTCCAAAACCTTCCTCCATTTTTACCGAAACAATGTTTGAAAATTCAAACTGGCCGTCATGATCCATTTGCCGAAGGCGAAAATAATACTGACCTGCACTGAGGTTGTTTGTCCTAAATGTATAATGCAGTTCGGCATGTGAATTTCCGGCTCCGGCCACAAATCCGATCCGCTTCCATACACTGCCGAATTTTTGCTCCACCTCAAATCCGAGGTTATTGGTTTCAGAAGCGGTGACCCAATGTAAGATGGCGTTTGAATTTTCCAATTTGGCTACAAAACGGGACAACTCAACCGGCAACACATTTGTGACCGGCGGCGAAAACTCGGAGGTATTTCCCATGGCATCAGTTGCTGTGGCGACCAGTATTTCACCGCTACCGGTAGCCACGACCGGGGTTAAGGTTTTGGTGACCTCTGTAGCGGCCTCTCCCGCTGTGTATGTGACCGACCCGATCCAGGTTTGTCCTTCTTCACTGTCCGAATCCGCCTTGTAAAAGTCGATGGTCAATGGGTAGGTCGTATTGGCCGTGGTGGAATTTACCGAGAAAGTAACATCAATGTCGCTTCCGTTGGGGGTAGTGTCGGTGATATCGGGGTAGTTCTGAAAGTTGTTGGGGCCAACGTCGGTATCATCTGCGTCGTTGGCCGTGGCGCCGTCGCCGTTCAGGTCAATGCCGAGGCCACTGTTGGAGAAGATACTGTTCCCCTGTAAGAGGTTACCGGTACCATTGCCGCCAGAAGCATATTCGATCCCTGCGCCCCCATTGAACGCGATGATGTTGGCGCCACTTCCTGTATTTCCGATCACACAATCAGTAGTGGCCACCCTTAGGTACACCCCGGAATCATCATTGCCGAGGTTACTGGTGCCGGTAGCATCAGTTCCAATATAGTTGCCCAACACCGTGGTGGAAGGCATGAGCAGTAAGCCGTAGCTTCCATTGCCGGAGATTACGTTGCCTTCTCCGGCGCTGGCTCCCCCGATGATGTAAGAATTGTTTCCGTTGTGCATCCGGATGCCCATTCCTCCATTGCCAAGATCAGCGTTCCCGTTGATGTCTGTTCCGATATAATTGCCGTAAAATGCATTATTCCAACTGCCAGTTCCGCCACCGTCGAAGCCGTCATCGTTGTTGCCGGAAATGATGTTTCGGTCACTGGCGAGCGAGCCACCAATCACACAATTTATCGAGCCAAATGCCCCGATGCCATCCTGGTTGGGAATGGCAGTGTCGCCCGTGGCATTGGTCCCGATGAGGTTTCCGGTCGCGTTGATTGCATGTACCAAACCGATATAAATACCATCGCCGTTATTGCCCGAAAGGAGGCTGTTGGTGATGGTGGTTGTTTTATTGATGCCGCCCAAAGTGATGCCGTGGCTACTGTTGGCAGCTGCCAATGCCCCTGTTTGATCTGTTCCGACGTAGCAGCATTGCACCACGTTATTGTTGCCGTTGATGCTGATTCCGCTGCCCGGGCAGTTCTGTACCACCAGGCCCTGGATAGTGACGCCATCGGTTGCCACTGACAGGCCATTTCCAGATGACTGGCCGCTGCCGTCGATGACCACTGTCAGGGAGTGGGTCGTTCCCGTCACCAGGGCGCCACAGCTTGCCCCCGGGGCAGCTGTGCCATCTACCAGCAAATTGGAGCGGGAAATATTGGGCAGTGCCGTTGCCGGACTAACGGTCATTGCGCTGCCAAAAGTAATGGTGGTGATGCTGGCGTTGGCATTGGCTTCTTCAATGGCCGCCCGCAAGGTGCAATCACCATTTGTATCGGCACAAATACCGTCGCCTTTGGTTGCATCGGCGGTGTCTCCGTTGTGATCGACGGTTAGCGTTTGTGCATAAATCTGAGTCGATATATTACAAATGAACAGCATAAAAAAGAGGTAAAATTTGGTTTTCATAATATTGAGGTTTTTATAAAATTTGGTTTTCTGAAATGGAATGCGTGCGTTCGCTTCGCTCAAGTTGGTTGATGGTCAATTGGGTTTCTTCTTTTTTCCAGGGTTTTGCTTCTTGTCTTATGGGCCGGATGAAAATAATCCAGCATGCGGTCGATAAAGGGGTTGGGTTGTTTCATGGCTTTTGGGGAGGGGTTGGTTTAATTGTTTGCGATATAAAGATAGTGGAGGTGGAGAGCGAGAGGAATTGATTTTGAGTGAAATGGGAAAATGGAGCAGTGGGATGGAGGATTTCAGGGAAGGAGAATTGAGAATTAGATATGATTGGTCATTCTAAAAAAAATAAAGCAGCGTTTCATGGCAGTTTAATAGAAGTTACAACTTTAGCGGGCGACCTGTCATACATCACATTAGAATTTCCGAAAGGTGGAGTTGATTTTCTCCGTCAACTCAATTTCTACAATACAGCTATCGAATGCCATGCAATATGGCGTTAATATACCGGCCGGCACCAGTTAAAGAAAAACCAAAAAATATACAAGATTCGAAATTCCGTATAAGTCTTTACAAAAGCTTCAACCCTACCTTTGTGATATTCTTTTCAATGACAAAATAATTAAAAATGAATACGAAAGAATTTGGCAAAAAAGGATGGACGCCTGAAAGATTGGGAAATTTATCCGGCAACACCTTCCTCATAACAGGTGCAAATGCAGGAGCAGGTTTTGAAGCTTCCAAGATTTTGTTGAGTAAAGGAGCGGAGATCGTTATGCTCAATCGAAATGCCACAAAATCAAACAAAGCGATTAGCGGCCTTAAATCTCAATTTGGAGTGGACGCTAAAGTCTCATTTATTAAAATGGATTTGGCAGAACTTTCTTCGGTCCGCAATGCCGCAAAAGAGGTATTAAACAAAGTATCCAAAATTGATGCATTGGTTTGCAACGCTGCCGTTGCACAAATAGCCAAGCAGGAATTTACACCTGATGGCTTTGAAAGCCAATTGGGCATTAATCATTACGGACATTTTTTATTGGTCAATTTATTATTTGAAAAAGTAGAACAATCGAGTGGAAGAATTGTGGTTGTCGGGAGTGAGGGCTATAAAATGGGATTGAAAAAAATTCAATTTGAGGACATGAATTTTGACAAGAACTACAACCCTATGAATGCCTATTGCCAAAGTAAACTGGCTCAAATGATGTTTGCCTATGAATTGCAAAATCGCATAAAGAACACCAACAAAGCGGTGGCCGTTTATGTATGTCACCCGGGGGCTTCCAGAACCTCACTTATAAATGAAAAAGCCAGCAGACGAGACAGGATATTATTTTCCATTATGTCATTATTACCAATCGTTCAATCGGCTGAAAAAGGGGCATATCCGGAGGTAATGTGTGCCACAAAGGACAATCTCAAACAACAGGCTTATTATGGTCCGACGGGAACGATGAATTGGTCCGGTCCGGTTGGCGATTGTAAATTAGAGCCCTTTGCTCTGGACAGAAACACCGCAGGTAAACTTTGGGAAGTATCAGAAAAGGCAACTAATTGTAATTGGAACTTTTAAATCTAATGACATGGAAATATTAAAAACGGCAATTGATTGGGCAAAAGCCGAAGTTTTTTCATCCCAATTTTTTATTTTTTTCGGCGTCCTGTTTATACTGGCAACCATAGGTTTTTGGCAGTTAGGAAAAACCGAAATCGCTAAGGCATTCGTATTGCCGACCTTGGTAGCCGGCATTTTACTCTTGGCCATTGGACTTGGATTATTTTTTACCAATAAATCAAGAATCGCAAGCTTTCCATCTGCCTACAATAGTGATGCCTCTGCTTTCGTAAAATCAGAAATAGCCCGAACCGAAAAAATAATGAAAGAATACCAGACCATAGTTTTCAAAATTATTCCAATTATTATTGTGGTTGCTGCATTGTTGATTATTTTTAATGACAAACCAATTTGGCGGGCAATCTGCATCACAACTATTGCAATGATGGTAGTTATCTTATTCGTCGATTATAATGCCAACGCCAGAGTTGAAGATTATCATAAACAATTGATGTTAGTAGAAAAAGACTTGAAAAATTGATATGCACCATTTCAAAACACTTTCAGCTTATTTAGATTACATTCAACTGCCCCGCCCAGAACATCCAATGCTGAGCGTCCTGTTTGCAACGGGTGAGGGCTTTCTTCCTTGTCCGAAAGAGAGTTCACCTCCGATTACAAACGATTGCTATTCCATTAGCCTGAAGAAGATAGTCAAAGGTGACTTAAACTATGGACGGACAAAATATGATTTTACAAATGGTGCAATGATTTTTATCGCCCCAAGACAAGTTTTGCAATGGGATAACCGGGTAGTTTTCGAACAAAAAGGCTTTTCAATAAATTTTCACGAAGATTTTCTCACTGGAACCGAATTGGCACAACAAATTAAAAAATATGGATTCTTTTCCTACTCTGCAAACGAAGCCTTACATCTTTCACCAAGAGAGGAAAAGCAGATAGAATCCATTGTGGAGAACATTGAAATAGAATACCACAACAACCAAGATGAATTTAGCAAAGACATTATTATTTCTCATTTGAGCACCCTTTTAAAATATGCCGACCGATTTTATGAAAGACAGTTTTTAAATCGAAAGGAACTGTCAAATGATTTGTTAGAGCAATTTAACCACCAATTAGAAGAATATCTTGAATCGGGAAAACTTAAAGAAAAAGGTATTCCAAGTATAGAACAAATAGCGGATAGTATGTCGGTTTCACAACGCTACCTAAGTGACACACTCAAAAAAGAAACAGGTAAAACCACAACCGAACACCTGCAATTATATTTGATTGATGAAGCCAAGAATTTTTTATTGAAACCGAATAAAAGTATTTCTGAAGTAGCGTACGAATTGGGGTTTGAATATCCACAATATTTTTCAAGATTATTCAAAAAGAAGGAAGGCTTGAGCCCATCCGAATACAGAGAAAAATATAAAATGAATTAAAAGAAAACTGATACCAGCAATGTACATGCTGTTCATTGCCAGTAAAAGTTAGCGACACCACATTTACCAACAAAGGCACTTCAACTAAAAAAGACATTATTAAAAACCTCTTTTAAAGAGATCGGAATATATTCACGCCGAGAATAGAACATGTCTTTTCTGTGAGCTTTGCGTTTTCTGCATTAAAAAGAATTGCAGTCAGACACCGCCTATCAAACAACAAAGCCACTACGGCAGATTTGACTACCGTAATGGCTTGCAACCTTCAAAAAGCATTTTACTTTTTATTAAGAGTCAAAGTAAATTCTACTTCCATGTCGTCTTCTTCGTCCTCGTGGGAATACTGGATTGTTTTTAAGTTTTTTTCATCATCCACCAAGGCCCAGCGTTCTACTGCACCTCCGTTGTCAACAATGAGTTCAAAACCATCTCGCTCCCAGGTGAAAGGCCCTGTGGCTGTTTCCGTATCTCCCATTAAAGTAATGGAAAAATCAGCGTTGCCGGTTCCGTCTTCATTAAATTCCAAAGTACCGCCGGTCGTGATGTTTAAATCGGCCAGTAGTTCGCCCGCCGCATATACGAGGGCCGTTCCCTGGTCGACACTCCAAATTCCAACGATGTTATCGGTGGAGACTTCTGGCTCGTTGTCTTTATCCTTTTTGCAGGAAGTCATCAATGTAAGGGAAGCGATGAATGCAATTACGAGAAATTTGAGGTTCAAGATTTTCATTAAAAAAAGAATTTAAGGGTTAAAAAAGATTGTTGTTTTCCGATCTGTCGGTGCGAGAACTCACTTCGTTCAAGTTGATTATAAATTGATTGAAGGTCTTGCATTTTTTGCCGTTTAAGCACGCCTATTTTGTTGGCCTGTTTGCAGGCCGCGTCCATGTTTCCAGCGGTGTTTGCGCACTGTCGTCCCGGGCTGCAATCCGACGATCAATGCATCGGGCCGGGCGTTGTTTTTTTTAGTCTGGTTTTTCATTTTTTTTGGTTTTTTGAGTGGTTATTTTTTTTGGATTAATTTTATTGCAAAGATATCGGATACTGACAGGCAGTAAAATCAAATTGGTGTGAGGTGGGAAAAAGAGGAAGTGGAATTGACAATTGAAATAAAACAGTGAGGTTGTTTAAAAAAGGTAAGCAGGTGTTCAAAAAAAAATGACACTTTTCCTTTGCCTGAAAAAAATTTTAAGACTTGGAAATCAAACATTTGCCCAAATAAAAGTGTCATTTTTAGCGCTCTTTATTTTTGTCCATGCATTTAAATTAAATAGAAATATTTTTATTTTTTTTTAAATCAATTTAAATGGAAAAGCTCTTTAAAAATTCAATCGACTTTGGTTTATATAAATAAGATTTTAGTTGTTTTTTAAATTAAAAAAAACAGCCCCGGCAGAAAATTTCACCGAGGCTGTTTTAATTTTAAATTGTTTAAAAATGAGGTTGTTTTTTGGCTGTTAGCTGTTAGCCGATAACTTGCGTTTTTTTATATAAACTTAATGTTTCTGAATTGATGG
The DNA here is from genome assembly GCA_039819485.1 of Bacteroidota bacterium. Classification (GTDB taxonomy): domain Bacteria; phylum Bacteroidota; class Bacteroidia; order Chitinophagales; family Saprospiraceae; genus UBA6168. Next base: position 96,795 of record JBCBRY010000013.1, read on the forward strand.
AAGAGACCCTCAGCAACCGAGCATTTACATCTTCGAGACTATTCCCATATAATTAGTTACGAAGTAAACTTCCCATGCCGCCCACATACCATCCGGATAATTTTTGTTCCAGTTCAAGTACGTTCCAGGGCTTTTGCACCCATGCGTGGATAATGCCATTTTCCATTGCCTGCTCTTTGTCCTCATAAGTTGTCGAACCACTTGCCAACACCCGGACAATGCGCGGGTCATACCGCTGTAGCCAGACAAACAACTCCATTCCACTGATACCGGGCATACGCTGATCGCTCAGCACCAGTGAGATAGGAAGTGCCTGCAACATGGCCTTGGCCACAGCCGCATCCGGAGCCACTAAAATGGGAAATTTGCGCCGAAAATAGGCTTTGAACGAGAGGCGGTTGCCTGCCTCATCGTCCACGAATAATATATGATTTTTGCTGCTCATTTTTGGTTTGGGTTAGATGGTTGCTGGTTTTCTGGTTTCCCGGCCTGAGTTCGGGAATTCGCTCCGCTCAACTTGGTTTACAGCATTCGCCTTCTGGCTTACTTTCATGCTGCTTGCTCCACCAATCGCTTACTTTTTATTTCAATGAGCAAGGGTCAAACAATCAATTAGGAATTAGGAACAATCAAATCGAAAGGGTGCCTGCTGTTTTGATGGGGCAAAAATGCGGGTTGCCGTTTTTACGTAAAATCAACTTGGAGTGAAACGGGAAATGCAAGGAGTGAAATAGGGTTTCCCGATAGTCTGGTTTTAATCATGGCCTCCCCGATCGACCTAGGATTGAAAACTCGCTGATCACATATAAGTCGATCCGTACAGCAATAGTCCTTTCGGCCCAGTATCCACCTCACTCCTCTCTTTTCCCGTTTCACTCCATCTTCATTTTAACTCGAACAGTTCGGCCGCACCTTTGCGCCGTCATTCGTACCAATCTGGTCCATAATTACCCAAAAACCAATTGATTAACGATTTAAGATTACATGACATTCGATTTTAGATTCTTTAACCATAAACCAATTTCTTAACCCTTAAATTTTTTAAATCATGAAAACCAAATTCATCCTGTTTTTTGCACTTGTATTCACCGGACTGATGTCCACTAGCTGTTCAAAAGATGCCGACACCACCCCCGAACCAGCCCCTGTAACGGCTGAACATTATTTCACCTGCGAACTGGACGGCGATATGTATCACAGTGAAGGAGCCTATGCCTACGCCGTGGACTTTGATGGGGAACTCAACATCTACGGAGTGACCGGTGTCGATTTCGAAGATGCTATCTACATCCAGGTTCCCAGCAATGTCACCGTGGGCACCCACTCTTTCAATGATGAATATTTTGCTTATGTCGTTATTGGTGAGACAGCCCAGAGCACCCGTCTTGAAGGCGGAAGCGGCAGCGTGACCATCGATGCATTCGACGGTAAAACGATCAAAGGCTCTTTTGCTTTTGTTGCGGTTGATTTCGATGATGCATCCGTTAAGAGAGAAGTAAAGGAAGGGACATTTCAGGTAGACATCAATGACTGATCCCCATTGAATCCAACCAATTATCTCGTATTTTCAATTTGCGCCAAAATCAAGACCTGGCCGTAGGCCGGCTTTTGATTTTGGTCTTTATTTTTCCCCAATCCAATTGCTAAGCAGAAGCCACGTTGCGTTATTTAATGACATAACAATGCCTTGGCCAAATAGGCAAAGGGGGGAATTTGTGATATATTTGCCTCTAAGTGGTAGAGGGGCTAAGGTAAAGAGGTGAGAGACCTAAGTCAATAATTGATTGCTCAAAAAAGGTGATCCGCAAAGTCCTTCTACCTTCCGCTTGTCTGCCTTCTACCAATAAACCCCCAGCTTTCTTATGCCGGAAAAGAAATACCACATACTGTACGTAGACGACGAGGCCGACAACCTGTTGGCCTTCCGCTCGGTATTTCGTCGGTATTTCAATATCCACACCGCCATCAATGGCCAGGAGGCCATCCAATTATTGAAAGAAAAACCCTTCCACTTGTTACTTTCCGATCAGCGTATGCCAAACATGACCGGCATCGAACTTTGCGAAAATGTGATGCAGAACTATCCCAAAATGGTACGGATGATCATCACTGGTTACAGTGAAATGAAGCCGATAAATGAGGCCATCGAGAAGGGTAAAATCTCAAAATACATTACGAAACCTTGGAACATTCACGAATTGAAGAGCGAAATTGAGAATGCACTGACAGGTGTTTGAGCAACTGGCCTAAAAAAACAACACTTTTAGCGCTCCTTTTTTCGATTACCTGCTTGAGTTGTTTCTCTAAAATGCTGATATAAAAAATGCGGGACGGGGCTTTGCCCCGTCCCGCATTTTTTATATCAGCGCACTTCTGGCTGGCCTAGTTGTCATAAGGGCATTTCAGGTCGCCAAAGTAATAGTAAATACCGATGCCAAAATAAGCATAGGTGTCCTTGTCGCTGGCGTTTCCGCGCTGGCGTCCTTCCTCCCCGATGGGAAATTCCAATCCGTTGCGGGTAAAAAAGTCAGGGTTGGTAGCATACAGCTCACTGGACCGGTCGATGAAACGGGTCGCAAATTCGCCCCGCAGATCTTCGACATTATCCGCATCGGGATAAACGCCGCTCACGTCGTCCAGGTAGTCGGAAAAAAGCCGTCGGGCGCTAAGTTCAATGTTAAGACTCCATTCGTAGCTCAGGTCGATCTTAAACCCGGCCCCGTAGATCCAGCCACCGGTGACGGTATAATATTCTTCCCCTTTGAACTGGCCTTCTGTGCCCAGCGGACGCAGGTCGTACCACTCACCGTCCAGTTCTGCCTGTGGGTTGAAATAGTTGACTCCCAGGCCGAGAAACAAATAAGGGGTCCAAAATTCATCATCACTTCCGTGGTTGTACGGCAGGAAATTAAATTCCAGAGCCAGCCCGGCATCTGCCACTTGTGACTTGAAATGGAGGTTGCGAGCCCGTTCGAAGATGTTTGGTGAATCGGAGTCGTAGGCCTCTACCGTGCCCATATTAGCACCTAGTTTCACTGCGATCCTTTCATTAAAATTATAGCGGAAGCCAACGCCCCCGGCCAGGTTGATCCGGTTGAGGCGCATATTGGTATTGAGGTCGCCAAAATAGTTGGTGACCCCGAGCCAGCCACCTGCCTCCAGTCCCTCTTGTGCCTGTAGAGACAGGCTCAGCAGCATGAGAAAAAATGGGCAAAAGATTTTTTTAACTACGGTCATTGGATATGAAATGGAAAATTGAAAATGGAAAATGGAAAATTATAATAACCTGGGATGGATCATAATTTTCCATTGTCCATTTTCAATTTCAAATAACGCAATTGGGGCGCAAAGGTATGAAGGGTTTTCATCAATGGGAAGTAAACGCATTTTTTGGAATGACTTGTATGTGGCATTTAACTTTTACCTGAATTTATCCGGCCAGTGACCTTTTGATTAAGGATTAAAAGAGGAACGATTAACGATTTTTGATTGATATCACATTCAACCAAATCAAAAACCTCCAATCGCTAATCCTTTAACCTTAAATCAAATCAAACTAAAAACCCCCCCCAGCCGAAGCCAGGAGAGGTCATCCCAAAAACCAGATTTTGAGAATACTTAAACCGGTTCTGGGAAACGCACATTGTTCTTTATAGAGGTCAGAGTTCAGATCGCCTTCGGCTGTCAGAAGTCAGACAAGCCGAGTCTGATCTCTGACAGCGAAGCGATCTGTATTCTGACCTCTTTCATATCAAAGCCGGACCATTCTCCGGGTGGCAGTGTGGCCTGGCGTTTCCAATTGATAGAAAAGCACGCCGGCGCTACCCAGTTGGTCCTTACCGATGGTTATTTCATTGTAGCCTTTGGCATACGTGTTCGAGATGGTCGCAAGGACTTTACCCGACAGATCGTACACTGTCAGTGTAGCCTGGCCTGCTTCCGGCAAACGGAAACCGATGGTGGTCAACTCCTTGAACGGGTTAGGGTTGTTTTGGAACAGCTCAAAGCTGCCCTCCACTCCTGACGTTGGGTTGCTGAACGCCAGTTCAACATCCAAAATCTCAACTGAACCATTGTCATTGTTTTGATAGGCTTCGGTAGACATGGTTGATTTAGAAATACGAATTACCTCGCTCAAAGTAGTGTTGGTGTTTGCCTCAAAGGCCATAGTGAAAAGAACAGTGTTGTTGTCGTGCAAAATGTTTTTTGAATTGTCCCAGCTTGTTGTGATGATGCCTCTATCGAGCATTGTCAGGCCAAAGTTTGTTTCGGTTAAATTTGTCAAATCGCCTGTTTGAATGTCCGCCAGTCGAAGTGCCGTTGCATCAAACTGCAAGGCAAACTGGTAGCCAAAAAGGTTGATGAAGTTGTTGGCCTTAAATGCTATTTCAAAGGTCTCACCAGCCAGGACTTCTTGATCTTCCACGACAAAAGTCAGCTCGCCAGTATGGTTCCGGTCTTCCCCGTCGTTGTTGTCCACATTGGTCGTTGCAGTACCGTTGATATCGCCGATTTTCACTGCGACAAAATCCAACCCTGTAATGTCATCCGCCAGATCGTTAACATTGTAAAACTCTGGGAACGGCTGCGCCAATGGGTTGCCCACGGCCGGGAACGTATGGTCCGAATCAATAAAACGCCAGGAAGTATTATCAGGAAACTCTGTAATGATCTGCAGGATCAGTTTTCTCAATTGTACGACATCGGAAGTAGTAACAGCACCACTATTATTAACGTCGCCTGCAATGTATTTGTAAGGCGTATCGAAAGGCTTGACGTTTAAGATGTGCTGGGTCATCAGCACCAGGTCATAAGTCGACACACCGTTCAGGAAGCCGGTATTCTGGTTTGGCGTAAAAGTATAATCATGCCCCAAACTCAAGTCAAAGAACTGGAAGTGTCCGTTCTGTCCTGTTGTAATGGAAGGTGTAAATGGACCGCTTCCACTTACATCCAGCGTCACGTTGTTAACGCCACTTCCGGCAGGTGTTGAAATATTCCCGCTCGCATCAGCCGTCAACGGGCTTGGACAGATCACCATGTTGTCCTGAATGACCACATAGGTTTCACAAAAATCAACATTGCCTGCCTCGTCTGTCACATATAGATAAACAACATTTGTGCCTACATCATCACAGGTAAAGAAGTCAGGCGTCAGCTCCATGGTAAGATCATCCGGATCGGTGCAGTTATCAAAACTGCCCAGGTCAAACATTTCTGGCAACAATTGGATCATGCCTCCGCCGTTGGTTGGATCCTGCATGAGTTCCACCGCCAGTCCGTTGGCACAAACCGGGGTCGGCTTTTTGTTGTCCCGGACGTCCACCTCAATGTTACAGCTGGAAAAGTTGCCGCAAAGATCCTCCACCCGGTACAAAATGGAGTGGACACCAAACGGATAACTGCCAGAAGCATCCGGACCACTGAACACCAGATCAGTCGTACCATTGCTGAAAAGGTCAACAGAAACATTAAAATCAAACACAGAACTACAATCATCCGCCAAAACGGAATCGATGGTCACAAACGCTGACATACAGTTCGGGTCTTGGCTGTCAACCACTACATCGGCCGGGCAGGTTAAAACCGGAGCAGTATTGTCATCTACCTTGATGATCTGTGTGTGTTCCCAGTAGCCGGGGCTGTTGGGAATATTCGGATTGTACTGGCACCAGTCGATGATAATCCATTTCCGCAACACCTTGAAACAGGCAGGTGGATTGGTCGGCAAATTCTGGTCAGTATGCGTAACTGCCACCATGTCGCAGGGGCCTTCCGTTACGGTCGGCATATCAAAGCCAGTTGGCAGGTCACTTGGCTCCACGTTCAATCCACAACCGGTCGTGTTGTAATCAAATGGCCAGATGATATTGGTTTGGTTGAACGAAGAATTGTTTTCTACAAAGATCGTTTGTGTACAGCCATTGGTAAAGCCACCCATATCCGTTGCCACGTAAGTACGGGTAATCGTTCCCGTACCACAACCGGTCAGGTTATCATTTTCTGTGAGTTCCCATGTGGCCCCACCGCAGTTATCGTCGATGGTGGGGTCTTCTACTGGTGGTACCGGATCAAAGCACTGGATGGTCTTGTCGGGAGGGCAAGTAATCTGAGGGCCTATTTTATCCTGCACGATTACTTCGACCATACACTCATTATAGTTGTTGGAAGTATCCCACACCCGCATGACTACCATTACCGGATTATTGATGTCATTACAGTAAAATGAAACAAATTCTGCAAAATCAATATCCACCATCCGACGTACTTCGAAACGGTCGATATCGCAATTGTCCTCACTGCCATCGTCAAAAACAGTCGCAGAGACAATCGCCGTTCCATCAGCCGTCAGTGAAACCGTGGTAAACTCATCACAGATAGCTACCGGCGGCGTATTGTCTTCTATGGTCAGTGGCACCGCACATTGGTTCACGTTTCCGCAATCATCTGTAGCTACATAAGTAATTGTATGCGTACCGACCGGCACATTCAACAGGGTACCTCCATTCCCGCTAACAATACCAAACGGCGTCAATATGTTGACACTCCACCCGGAGCAAACATCAGTTACGGTGGCCGGTGGCAGGGTCAGCGATGCAGAACATCCACTGGAAGCAGCATCGTGAACAATGGGGGCCGGACAGACAATGGTGGGCGGAACGACGTCTTCCACTTTTATCACCTGTATACAAGTAAATGGGTTCGGAATACTTGGATCAGTATCCAGGCACCAGTCGTAAATATTCCAGGTACGCAATATTTTAAAACTACCGCCGCAGATGTCAAATACCTCATCAGAGTAAGAGGCCGCCAGTTCGCAGAACACGTCCGCTCCCGGCACCACCGGCAAATCCACACTATCTATTTCAATCGTCGGATAGCCGGTCACCGAAGGATCGGTACTTGGAATGGTATCCGCACATTGCAGCGTCACGTTCATTGGACATTCGGGGGTATATTCTGCCAGTGTCACTCGTTCGAGCGTCAGTATCTGGTTGCAATTGGAAACATTGCCCAGAATGTCAACGGCTGTCCAGAGCCTTTGAACGATGGCTACATACCCCTGACTACCGCAATTGTTTTGGGTAATCACATCGGTGTAGTCCATGGTCAACAAGCCGGAACAATCGGAAAAGTCAGGCGTTGGCGCATCGCCCCCGTCCATGGTTGGCAAATAACTCTCGACGCACGGCATGACCATATCATCGCAGTTGTCGATGTTTGGTCCTAATTTATCCTCTACGGAGAGGGTACCCCAGCAGGAGTTCCCGCTGTTCAATTCGGTTACAGAGTAAATGAACGACTGCCCGATGTGGGAAGCATTCAGGTAAGGACTGGAAGGCAGCGGCTGACCTTGAATGTTCATCAAATCCACCTGTAAAGGTGCATTACAACTTCCCGGGTCTTCCAGTACCATGTCCACTGTTATTTCAACGGTACATTGTACATTCGTTCCGGGCAGGGAGACGTTCTCGTCGTCGTTACAAACCAGGGCACATTGGGCATAGGCCTCAAAGCCCCAATTGGAGATGAGCAGCAGGCACACCAGGGAAAGCGTCCGCAATAGCAGGCTGTTCCCTCGCCTTCTTTTCCCACTCTCATAGTTTTGGGTTTGAATAGTAAACTCGATTCTTCTCATGGGAATCATAATTGGTTAATGAAATAAATGATAGAAACGTGTTGACAAAGTGTTTTTTTGTTGTGCAGTGACTCGTTCAATAGTAATCGGCGATTCGTTAGCCTGACCTTTTTTGGGCCTAAAAAGCCAACTCCTCACGCATCACTATTTACTTATCACTATCTAGTCATGGGATCCGTTTTCTTCGCATCAGTCGGTTGTAGGCTCACTGCCTATCACGGCAATGCCAAGGGTAGTACCGAACGTCTTCGACGCTACCTGCACTGCATGTTTTGGTTGTAAAATGAAAATGTAATCAGATAGAATTTGGAACAAAGTAAAATGTAAGTTGTGTGTGTAATCTATATGGTCAAAGTGTTTTTAATGGTGAACGGATAGCGGTGAACGGTGAGTGATTAAATAGGTTAACCGTTCACCGTTCACCTCTAACCGTTAATCACTCAACATTCTAATCGTTTGCCGTTGGAACCCGGCAGCATCCAGTTCGCAGATGAGTATCCCCTTCGCCGATCCGTCATTCAGATCAACGGGAAAGGAGTGTTGGCCTTTCGTGAAATTTTGTGTGTAAGTTTTGACTAAACGGCCGTACACATCATAGATTCGGATACTGACGTCGGTTGTCTCCGGCAGGTAAAAGTGTAAATCGGTTGTTCGGAAAAATGGGTTGGGGGTATTTTGAAATAGTTGCAACTCCTTTTGCGGGGGCGTTTCATATGAAAGGGAGACATCTGCAACTTCCAGGTTTTCCATTTCATTAAAACTGCCCAGGTACGCCTCGGCCGGCGTCAACCTCGAACTGAGGGCCAACACCTCGGACAGCCGGGCATCTTCTTTCACTGAAAATTTCAGGGCGAAAAGCACTTCACCTGCTTGGGTCTCAACATCCACAACGTTTTCCCAATTCATGGTGACCATGCCCTCTGCGGCGTATACCGTTCCGAAATTAGTTGCTTTCAGGTCCGGTAAAATGCCCGTTTCATGCCCTTGAAATTCCAGCGAGCTTTTATCAAATTGTAAGGTAAACTGGAAGCCGGCCATGTGCTGGGAGGCAGCCGCCACGAAGGGTATGGCTAACTTTTGGCCGGCGACCAGGTTTATGTCTTCGGTTTTGAATACCAGTGTTTTATCAGTTGTGCGATCTTCAATCCCACTGCCCGTCACATCCGACGGATCGACGCTGTCATTCACATCTCCGATCTTGATGCCCACAAAATTTTGGTTGAATACATTATTCGCCAGGTTCGGGATTTCGATCGTTTCCGGAAAATCATCCGCAAATGGATTAGCAGGCTCAGCAAACACATACGACGCATCGACGAAGCGCCAGGAGGGCGTGTTGTTTGGAAATTCTTCCGTAACGTTCAGGATCAATTTCTGTAAAACAACCAGATCGAAGGTGGTCACGGTACCTGAGCTGTTTGCGTCGGCCGCAATGATTTTATAAGGTGTCTCCAATGCCTTCACTCCCAGAATGTGGCGGCGGATGATCACCATATCATAAGTCGTCACCCCATTGACGGGGTTGGTATTATAGGAAGGGGTCAAGGTGTACCCCTGATTCAGCGGAAGATTGGGAAAATCAAACGTCCCATCGACATCCGTCTGCACAGCCATGGTGATGCCACCGCTGAGACCGATCAGTTTTTGGCTCAGCGCATCGCCAGTTTCGGTTTCCAGTTTACCGGCAATGATGCCGACAGTGCCATCTCCACAGATATTAAAGTTGTCTTGTACGACCACGTTCGTTTGGCAGAAAGCACTGTTACCGGACTGGTCAGTGACCGTCAGTGACACCACTTTCGTTCCGATATCCTGACAAGTAAAAGTGTTGGGGCTTACCTGCAAAATCAGGGAATTGACTGGTGAGCAGTTATCGAAACTGCCGTTGTTGATATTGCCCGGCGTCAGGGTCACAAAACCCGTTTGTTGAATGGTGACGGAAACGCCATTGTTGCAGACCGGTGTGGGGGCTTCGGAATCTTCAACCGTTACCTGCGTGTTACAGGCCGACGTATTTCCACAGCCGTCCGAAACGGTATACGTGATTGAATGCACACCCTTCGGGTAAATGCCGCTGGCAGCTCCTTGTGAAATTTGTGCATAAGCCGAACTGTTTGAAATCAGTAACTGCTCACTGCAATCATCAATTTGTGGGGTGGGCACTTCTACAAAAGTTTCACATCCGTTGCCGTCGATGCCGACCGTAAATTTTGTCGGGCAGGTCAAAACCGGCGCAATGCTGTCCCTCACCTCAATCACCTGTGTATGTTCCCAAAAGCCTCCGGCCCCAGGGTCATTTGGCATGTAAGAACACCAATCGACAATGGCCCAGTTGCGGATCAACTGGAAGCAGGAAGGCTCGGCGGTATAGAAATAATAATCGGTATGGGTAATCTGTAATTGCTCACAATCCTGCCCTGATACAATGGGCTCACCCATCAGGGCCGGTTCGAGGTTGGGCTGGCATTCGTAAATGTCCCTGTTTTCGGGGAAAACAATGTCGATGTCCGTGTCGTCAGAAATGACGATCAATTGCATACACGTCGACTCATTGCCGTCTTGGTCGGTCGCTTTCCAGGTTCGTTCCACGGTACCATTTCCACAATTGTTGAGGTCGACATAATCAACGTGGGTGACACTGGCGATGCTGCAATTATCGGTGGCATATGGTTCTCCCGTCGCTTCCAAGTTACTGTAGCTCAAGCCACAATTGATATTGGCAGTCGCCGGGCAAAGAATTTCCGGGTCGACCACATCAATCACATTCACATTGGTCGAACAGCTGTTTTCCAGGCCATTTACGTCCACCACTTTTAAGGTTACCTGCAAATTTGTGTTGATGTCATCACAATCGAAGGAAACAAAGCTGTCGTAAATATCGCTACCACTGAGCTGTACAAGGTACTCCCCGATAGCGCAGTTATCATAAGAGCCATTGTCAAATGTTTCGGCAAAAATGAGCGCCGTACCGTCCTCTTCCAGCGAAGCATTGACCAACAACTCACAGAGAGCGGTTGGCCTTTTGGTATCGTTGACAGTCACCGTCATTTCACAGGAAGAGGTATTGTTGCAGCCATCTTGCGCTACGTACGTGACCGTATGCACGCCAGCAGGGACGTCATTAAATGGACCGTAACCAGCGCCGTAGGTCCAGGTCGGCGTCAGCAAAGCACCCGAACAGGCATCCGTAGCATCGCCTGGTGGCAAATACACCTGTGCCGTGCAGGAACTGCTGAACGTATTAAAGCTGACCGGGTCGGGGCAAGTAACGGCAGGCGGGGTGTTGTCTTCTACCCGAATGATTTGGGCGTAAACCAAAAAGCCATCGGTACAAAGGTCAAAAACCGTCCAGGTACGAACGACCCGACGGGCACCGCCGCAAATCGGTACTTCCTGATCAGAATGGGAAACGATCAATTCGCAGCTACTCGCTATATCCACAGGCATTCCCTCCACCATCGGTTGGCCAGCAACACTTAAGTCAGCAGGGTCGTCCTCACCACATTCAAGTACCGGCATTTCCACCCCATCCCGGTGGTCGGGAAAAACAATTTGCGAAAGCACCGCTCTTTTAAAATAAATATTTTGTGAGATCGAATCCATGTTACCGCTGGCATCTGTTGCGTACCAGGTACGTTCTATCATAGCGGTAACCGTCTGATTGGCAACGCTATCGAAACAAGCGAAATCGGTAAACACATCGGAAAAGGTCACTTCGATACTATCCGTTTCAGTTGCATTGTCGTCTACAATTGGGGCATCGAGGCTATCCAGCGGTTCGTTGCACCATATAAAAATAGTATCCGTTGCTTCTAGGGTTGGCGGTGTGGCATCAATCAAGGTAATCTCGACATCACAATTATTGCCACTGGCCGGGTGCAGCAAAGTCGCTGCCAGTGGCATCCCCAAAAGGGAAGCGTCCAGCAACGTCCCCTGTTCTTCGCCCAGGGTATCAACTACGGAAATGGTAAAATTATTGGAACAGCCCACCGAGCTCTGCAACAACATGGGTGGATAAATCGTCGCTTGTCCGGCCGTGTCGAGACCGACGATGATGTCGTTGTGGCACACCAGGGTACACTGGGCTTGGAGCTGTGAAACTTGAAAAGTAAGGAGCGAGAATAGGATGAATGAAAAATAAGTCTGCATACCACTTTTAACTTTAGCCGTCCTGTAATCAGCACGGAAAAAAGTAAAAGAGGTTTGCCCACACAGGATAAGCCTGACCGCTATTTGGACAGTCCTTAACATGAACATAGACCAATCGTTCTGTCGCCGGGGGGCTTGAGGGATAAGCCACGCCAACCTGCGTGGAGCAAAACCGTTACCTTTTACCATGAGATTATAATTGTTAATAGTAGGTCCATATCAGTCGGCAGTTCGCCAGGCTACGGTTTGTCAGTCAAGACTAAGGACTGACAGCGCAGCATATCAAACTGTCGATTTTAGGTTAAATCTCTTTACTGTTTCAGCGACGACCACCAATATGGCTGCAAACCTGCAGACTGGCGAACTGCCAACTGAAAACACGGTGTAAGGTTTTGAGTACCAGACTTATAAGATTCGTTTTTTCCCTGGCATCTTTTTGCCAGTTTAAGTAAGTAGTAAGTAATTATGTTTTGGTAAAAATTTGTCAAAAACCGCTTGGTGCACGCCATTACCGTTCCCTCCAATCCAATTGCATCGAATGGGTGCTTTGTGTAAGTTTAATATTTGAAATTGCTTTGCCCTGTGATTAAAAACAATCAACGCTTAGCATGTAACAATTTGCAATTATCTCAATCTTATTTTTTCGAGAAAGATCCAAGGGAACCTGGAAAAAGGAAGTCGGAATAGATTAGATGATGGAAGTAAAGTAATCTCGGTTTCCGGACTTTCTCATAGTATGTTAGTGCTTATCCGTAATAACGTGTTGTCGGGAATTTTAGAAGTTATTACATTTTGATTTCTTTAATTTAAAAAATTGTGCCAATTGTTGTTTTTGCTAATGTGTTTTTGAAATAAATGAATTGGAAAGCCCTATTTTGCAGGGTATTTCATCAAAACACAACATCAACTATGCGCATCATTACCTTTCTATTTCTGTTATTTTTAGTAGCCTGCCAACCTCCTCAAACTGAAAACGCCCCCACCGTCAACGCACAAACCGACACCTCCTATGATCCCGAAGCCAACCTTAAAAAGCTCGGTATTGAACTGCCCGTGGCCGCTACGCCTGTGGCCAATTATGTGAATGCTGTCCGCACTGGCAATCTGCTTTTTCTGGCCGGAAAAGGCCCCAAAGACGCCAATGGCGAGTATGTAACCGGTAAGGTCGGCCAAGACCTTACTGTCGAAGAAGGCTACGAAGCAGCTCGTCTGACGGCCATCGCCCAACTTGCTGTCCTCAAAGCCGAACTTGGCAATTTGAATAAAGTCAGGCGCATTGTCAAAGTAACCGGAATGGTCAACTGTGTTCCTGATTTCGGCAACCAGCCTGAAGTCGTCAATGGTTTCTCCGACCTGATGGTAGAAGTCTTTGGCGAAAGAGGAAAGCACGCACGAGCTGCCGTCGGGATGGGATCATTGCCCAGGAATATCGCCGTGGAAATTGAAGCAGTCGTAGAGGTGGAATAGTACCGAGGTATTTTATCAAGAATATCTCAATACCACAAAATCCAAATTGAGCGAAGCGAAATCCCGCACCGCAGGTCGGGAAACCAAAATACCCCAATAAAAAGGCCCGCCCCCACCAGAGTGGGGACGAGCTCCATCGTCATTGGTCTCAAGAAAAGAAAACTATTTTTAGGCATAGTGCATGCCGGGTCAGTCAGCCCGGACCACTCTGCGGGTACCTTCTTTGTAATGCACGACTTTGGCCTTGGCCACCTGCGGTGCGATAATGTTGTGGAGAAAATGCAGGGCTGATTTATCATTTTTAAATCGCCCTAAAATCAAATAAGAATAACTGCCGCGTTCCAACTTATCGTAATGGATGTTACCGAATTTACGGAAAAGCGGGTTTTTCGTATCAAGCGGATAGGTAGAAGTACCGACTTCCACTGCATATCCTTCGTACAAGGCCGGCAGTTTTTTGTGATAACGATGTGGAGTAGGGGTACTTGCCTTTTCTTTTTTGGCCACCCGGTGGACCGTAGTGCTTTGGTAAGCTAGGGTCGTTTGGGCCTGGGCCGATAAGGCAAAACAGATAAAGACTGCGCATGGCAGCAGATAGATACGGAGGGTGCTCATGGGAATATATTTTATTTTTTTTTAATATAAAATTATGCCACTTTATCGTGCATCGTGATGAAAGCTGGATGCTGAATGAATTTGATATTCTACATACAGCCCTCTGCACTTAGCACTAGCGCAGCTTTTGTTTTTTGGGATGATAGCCTTTATCTGAGTAAGGAGGTGAATAAGATTTGCCGTTGCCATTTGCAATACGCGGCCCAATGGTCAGGAGCAACAACCCAAAGGCCACGACCGCAAGGCCGAAGTAAATATAGTGTTCCATCGTGTAAGAAGTTGGCAGTTAAAAAATGTTCATGTATGTCTTCCTTGGTAGTCCGGGATCGAAACGATTGGTCTGAAGAATTATCGGATTCGATGAAGGGCAAATATATATTAAATTTTTATTAATACAATAATTTTTATTTCATTATTTGACAGAGCTTTACTAAAAAGTAGCCCGCCGAATTCTGAACTCTACATTACCCAACAGCCGCCCAAAAAGTAAAGCAATGTTCCAAGCGACAGCAATTGCAGCGACCTAACCTGGTCCTACTTTAGATACCGTAAATCACACCTGCTTACTGCTCTGCCTACGGAACTATTTTTTTCATACCTATTGCTAAAAAACAATTGAATTATTTTACCTTTGCAGCCGCTTTTAAAGAAAAGCTATTATTCAATGAGGAAAAAAGCATTTATCGCTTTTTATTTGTTCTATCTACCCACGTGGCGGAATTGGTAGACGCGCCAGGTTGAGGGCCTGGTGTCCGCTTTAGGACGTGCTGGTTCGACTCCAGTCGTGGGTACCTTTTTTTCATAAATTACTGACAATTAGTATTTTATGAAGATATTTTTCTTACCGTAGACAAAGGTCATAGACAGATGACCGGAACTGATTGCTCATCATAAACGAAAACTTTATGATGAAACGAACATTGCAATCAGAAAAAAAAATTTTCCTTTTAAGAGACAGGAATGGCAATCTTGGCAAGAACTGGTACATAGAGGTATTAGTCAATGGAAAGCGTATAGCCAAGAAGTATGAGGGAATTAACCAGGGAAGAACCGTGGCGGAAAGAATGGCGCGAGCAAAAAAGTTGATGCGGAAACTGAAAAAAAAATCGGGACAAGTACCAAGGAATATTGATCAAAAAGATTTGCTCTACAAGGTCTTAATGAATTCAGAACCTTTTCTGGAGAAAAAATCTTTTCAAACCTATTCTTCTAAAATTAATCAACTCTTTGACTGGTTGGGTGGTGAGGAAATAACAACGGAACGTCTACAGGCCTATTTTGTAATGTACCGCCGTGAACACACACAGACCGGAACTTATGATTGTAGACGGCAATTAATGACGTATTTCAAAAAAGCGGGCATGGCACATTTATTAGCTCCTATCAAAATCAAGAAAGGCATTCACCAACCTCTAAGATATTTTCAGCCTCATCAATGCGAAGAAATATTAGACTATTTGAAGCGGTTTGATAAAAAGATGTATTTACACTGTCTATTCATCTATTATTTAGCAGTTCGTCCTAGAAAGGAATTAATTCATCTTCGGCCTGATGATATTTTTTACCAAGAGCGGAAAGTGGCGATCAGGGGAGAAATTGCGAAAACCGATGAGTCTCTTTTTATCAAAATCCCTCCCAAATTTTACCCATTACTTGAGCCGCTTCAAACACTAAAACCAAACACTTATATTTTCCATCAGAGATATAACAGATACAAGCCGGCTGGGACCAATACCTATGGTGAAAGATTTAGGGGAATTCTTAACAAGTTCGGTTATGGTAAAAATTATCAACTGTATTCCTGGAAGCATACAGGCTGTGTGGCTGTCTATAAAGCTACAAAAAATCTATTGGCACTCAGGGACCATTGTCGGCATAAAGATGCTACCACCACTCAAAAATATTTGAGACAACTAGGATTAGAGGACTACCCCGATTTTTATGAAAATTTTCCAAGCCCATTAGAATGGAGATAGTACACCTAGATGGATTGCCCCCTACACTGGACCGCTGGGCTTAACCAAATGCTTGGCCCGCTTCTTCTTGAACGCTTTCCACAGCTCATAGGCAGCATCCAGGCGGTAGTCCACCCCTTCCTCGATACCGTACATCTCGAACCAGTCTTCTATGGCGTCCAGTATCTTCCCCCCGATGCGCTGCTGGGCCTCGATGTGGGCCAGCAGCATCCGCTGGGCCACCTTCTCAAAATAGCAGCCGCTCTGGAAGAGCACCTTGTACTGCCTGTACTGGTCGTACAGGTTGCGGCTGATGCGGAACTTCATCGCCTCGCCCCGGACCTCCGTCGGTTCGAAGTCCGGAAAATCAAGCGGGGTGGAAAACATGGCCTTGCCCAGGACCGTAAGGTTGTTGATAAGGATCGGTTCGGGGCCATATTCGTGGAGCAGTACCTTGCGGACATACGGAAGGACGGGGATCTTCACCTCGATCGGTGCTTTTGAATGACGGTAAACGCCCATGGGGGAACTGTTTTTGTTAGCAACTCGACAAGGGTATAGTCTTATTCGTACGTTTTTGTTTCAACAAATTTAACCAAATTATTGCACCAATGGTTCTTTTCAGTTTAAAACCAGGCATCAGAGCCGGTACTGGAACCAAATCGGTGCAGGTATTTTTTCACGTAGTAATTATCGAAGCAGTCACTGAAGTGGGTCGCATGCTCTGGCAGGACGCCTTTCCGTGGGTCCTCGGAGCTTTTGTTCTTTTTGAAATCGATCTTGATCGGTGCCGTCTGCAGGGAAATGATCACGGGCTTGCACCTGTTCTGGTTGATGAGCACTTTCGGCACCGAGCGCTCCGCCCCGGAGAGCAGGCGGTTGGCGACGTAATGCCGGACGATATGTGCCGGGTCCAGCAGGCCGGGCCGGACTTTCAGCACCACATGGAACCCTCGCTTATGGAGCATCTGCAAAATCTCCCCGTAGTAGCTCAGGGCACTGTTCGCCTGCTTATTGTTGCCGTTACGGTCGCCCCAGATCTCCACCAGGTTTTCATGTCCATTATAATAGGTGGCCAGGTCGTCCACCAGCAGGGAGATCAGTGAGCGCTTCTGGGGACTGGTCAGGTCCCTCTTTTTGAAGAAACAGTTGATCATCCGGTCCGCCTTGCCGTCATCCTGGTGCACGGTCGCAAAACAGGCCGAACCGCCAAAGTCAAAACTGAAGGCCAGTACCCTGTCCTTGACATAGTCGGCATCCGTAACCTTGAACGACTTTATGGATTCCCCAAAGGAATAATCATAACTGTCATGGTACAGGTTGGCCTCCGAAAATTCCTCGTAGTAACAATCGGGCACCTGCTCCACCATTTTGTTCAGGATCTCCACGTCGAAGGTCACGACCGGCAGCGTCCTGCGCATCCGTTCCACATATTCACTTCCGCCCACGGCCGCATTGTCGTAGGCCGTACTCTCCACGTAGTGGACACCGCGCGGGCTGTTCTCCAGGTCCATTTCGTGCCGCAGGGACGGTACCCAACTGCCTGATGGCAACCAGCTCTGCGAGCTGAGGTAGACGATCGAATTGTGGCGGTGGCTGTTCCAGCGCTGGACGTTGCCCCGCAGCATCGGGATGATCTCCTTGTCGTGCTTTTCCTTGGGGATGGTCACGGCCTCGTCCACCAGGCCCCAGTCAAAACCGCCGCCCCTGGCGGCCCCCCTCCTTCTTTCCATCGAGATCATGACCAGGCAGGTACCGTCATAAAAGGTAATGACGTGGTCGAACTTCTTTGGGCGCTTGAACGGTTTTTCAAAGTTTTTTGGGGGTGTCCTGCCAACCACAAAGTGGACCTCTTCATAAAGTCCCATCATTTCCCAGATCTCTATCATCGGATCGAGGAAGTTGTTGAGGATCTGCTCGTAGTTGAGCCCCAACAGAAAACCCTTGGAACGGGGCATTTCCCGGCGGTTCATGTAGACCTCCATCCCGCCGTAGGCCGTTTTCCCACTGCCCCTGCCGGCAATGAAGACCTTCCTTTCCGCCACGCTTGTCAGCAGCTGTTGCTGGGGCACCGTGACGTACATTGGCCGGCTATTCTTCCATTTCTTCATACTCTGCTTCTTCGGCCTCCATGATGCGCCGGTTCTCGGCCAGCGCTTTGGGGTCGGTGGAGAAAATGATGGATTTGGGCTGGACCACTTTCTTGATGTTGATGACGTTGCCTTTCCTGTCCTCCAGCCCGTTGATCTTGTCGATGCGCTCCCTGCACTTGATGGCCAGTTCAAATTCGCCGCTGTTTTCCAGCCTGTCCGCCATCCGGGTGTACCATTCCGTCTGGAGGTACCGCAGTCCTTCCCGGCTGCTCTTGTTCACGTCCCCGAACACCTCAATGGCATCGGTGATGACCTTGTAGGCCTTTGACCTGGCCACCCCGTACTGCTGTTTCAGGTAGGCAGCCGTGTACTGCCGGCTCTTGCCGGCGAGCTGCACCTTGTTGGCCTCTTCCAACAGGAGCCGGTAGGCCTCGTCATCCTTTGACAGCTCCATCCCCTGGATGTAGTGGGCAACGACCCGCTCATTGCGGGTCATGTCCCGCTTTTTGCGGCGGTCCTGTTTCTTTAGTTCTTTGGAAATGTTCATGGGATGGGATTGCCGTTCTTGTAAACTTCATATCCGAGGCCTTCCTTTTCCATCCAGTCCCGCCAACGTTTCACGGCCACGTCACAGTATTTTGGGTCCAGCTCCATCCCGTGGCATTGCCTGCCAAGCTGTTCGGCTGCCATCAGGTTGGCCCCGGCCCCCAGGAACAGGTCAAGGACCAGCTCCCCCGGACGGCTGCTGTTCTGGATCAGTTTGCCGCACAACCGGATCGGCTTCATGGTGGGGTGCAGGTCATTGACGGAGGGCCGGTCGGAACGGATGGCCGAAGTGTTCATCGATTCGATCAGGGCTTTTACATATTGCCTCAGGTCGGGCAGCTTCATTTTGTTTACATCCCCTTCGGTGACCACCGTTTTTTCGGTGAAGTCACCGACGAAGTAATGAGCCGCACCTTTTTTCCAGCCATACAGGATCGGCTCGTGCTGCCAGTTGTAATCCTGCCGGCTGAGGACCGCACTCTGCTTCACCCAGATCAGGCACTGCTTTAGCATCAGTCTACTTTCGCCCACTGCCTTTCTAAAATGATACCCCTCGGATTCAGCATGAAAAATATAAAAGCACCCGCCCGGCTTGAGGCAGGCCGACAGGTTGATGAAGGCGTTTTTCAGGAAATGGAAAAAAGCCGTGGAGGCCATTTTGTCATTGAGGATTTTTCCGGTATTGACACCTTCATAGTTAACGTTATAAGGTGGATCGGTGGAGGCCAGGTCTGCTTTTTTACCGCCCAGCAATCGCTGGACTTCATCCATTTTTGTAGCGTCGCCACAAAGGATCCTGTGCCGAACCCCGGAAGCGGTGCTGACCAGTTCGTAGAGGTCGCCCAGCTGGCTGGATGCCGATCCGGGAACATGGCCATCGTAGCCGTCTTCTTCCAGTTCCTTTCGCTCGACCTTGTTGGTGCCCCGCTCCTTCCAAAAATCGACGGTTCGGAAATCATCCTCATTAAAGCCAAATTCCGACATATCAAGGTCGACCATGAATTCCTGGAGCAGATCTTCGTCCCATTCACCAAAGTGTTGGTTGGCCAGCAGGTTGTACTGCTTACGTTCAGTTGCCGTGAGCTTACGGTTCGGGTACCTCACATCGATGGTCTCCCCTCCGCGGCCGATTGCCTGCAGGGCACGGAGCCGTTGGTGGCCGCTGATGACGGTATTGTCAAAATCGACTACGGGGATGTCCACAAGGTTGAATTTTTGGAGGCTCTCAATGAGCTTCATTCGCTTGGCCTCGCTGATCTTGCGGGGGTTGGCACCCATAGGTACCAGGTCATTGACCTTACGCTCCTGCGTTGTCCACTTTAGCTCCTTCATCTTTGAGAAAAATTTCCAGGGAATTTTTGTACTTATTCAGTTGCTCCAGTTTTTTGGTAGCCTTTTGTTGGTCGGCGGGTGTGGGAGCGTTTGCTTCCTTCTTTTTCCATTTGGTGATATTGCTCCGGGTGTTCTGCAGCTTCTTCAGTGCATCGAGCCTATCCTTCGGCGGTGGCGGTGAGCTGTCCCTGGCTGCGGACTGCGGACTGTCGACTCCCGACCGGTAGGTTGCGGCAATTGCCTTGCTCAAAGCCTTGATCTGCTGGACTACTGGGAGGCGTCCGGCGGTGTCACCGTCGGCGAAGCCGGCGAGGGTGTTGCTGAGCCTGGCCCTTTCGATGTAGAGGTTTTTGCGTTCGGGGAGGAGGCCTTCCGTGGGTTTTGGTTTTTGGTTCCCGGCCTGGAGGTGCGGGATTTCGCTGCGCTCAGTTTCGGTTTTTGGTTTTTGGCCCGCTTCTTCTCTTTGACCACGGTCTTTCCTGCCGAGGTTTTCTCTTTTTTTTTAAGCTCGGCGGTCCTGCCTGCTTTGTCTGCAGCAGCAGCTTTTTCCAGGGCATAGGCCAGTTTTGCTTCCGTGAACTTGTTCCGCTTACGCTGGAGGGTATTTACCAGTCCACGGACGGCAGTGGGGTGTTTGGCGTACAGCTCAACGCCCTTGTTGTAGTCTCTGGCCCTGGAGGTGAGCCATTTCTCGATCTCGGATTTTTTAGCGGTGGCCATCGGGTATTTTTTGATGAAACGATGGCGCAAAGATGGAGACAGGGCAATTGCCTTTGGTGGAAGGCAAGCGGTGTTGCCGCCAGGAACGGGAACACCGCTGTGTTCTGCCTTATTCTTCATCCATCATAAACAGGTAATACCACGCAAATTTCATTTCCTCCAGATCGGCATCGGATGGCTCGCCTTTGCAGGCATAGCCGATGAAGGCCGTGCCAACGGTGAGGGCGACCTGGTAGCGGCTTTCGATGGCTTTCAGGCGCAGGAGTTCGTTACGGTGGTCGGACGGTAGGGAGATTTTTGACCAGTCGGGCCGTGGCGGTTTTTTGTTCTGAGTAGTCATATGGCGGTACAAGTATAACAAGGTTCAGGCCCTTCCCTTGTACCGCCAGATACACCTACACAGCCGCTAGACAGGTAGGAAGAAGGACCATCCCCTATATTTTGAAAAAATATAATTGTCGAAAAAAGTTCCGACTGTGAAAAAATGTACTGGCGGTACAGGACAAAAGTAGAGGTTTATTTTTGATAAGACAAATGGGGAGGAATTCTTATCTTGCGACACCTTACTTTGGGAACTTAAACGTTCATTGATAACCGGAAAAAAGCACTTACGTAAATGTATTGTTTATGCCAAATGCATAAAACCCTTGGTTGTCTCTACAGCAAAATAGTGTACAGTTTACTGATAATGAGACACTTATCAATTACAACGGGTCAGAGAGCTATCCATTTTTAGGTAGGATTGCGACTCATTGCAACTTTAGCATCCTGCGGAAGTTCCAAGTCAGAGAGCTATCCATTTTTAGGTAGGATTGCGACCTGTTTTCCCGTCTTTCGATTCTATCTTCCGATGTCAGAGAGCTATCCATTTTTAGGTAGGATTGCGACTCACAATTGTCATCTGCACTGGCTAATTCGTCCGGTCAGAGAGCTATCCATTTTTAGGTAGGATTGCG
>JBCBRY010000014.1:0-105846 GCA_039819485.1 Bacteroidota bacterium
GTAGAAACTTGATTAAGGTTGAAGGTAGTTACCTGCAAAGAATCTTAACTTTGTTCTTTTTTACCATTAAAATAAATTGGGCTATTGGTCAAGAATAAAATCTATAAAACATTACTTGGTTGATAATGATGGAAGCCAAAGAGAATGATTGCTTAAAAGGATCTCTTTCCATTTGATTTAGATTTGCTTTCCTTCCAATTTACCCTTAACTCTTATCCCTTATCACATATGATATACATGACAAGGATGACATTTCTGTTTGTCATCATCGTACTGGCCGTTTCATGTGGAGACGAAAATCACCATACTTCCAAAAGCAATCCTTCCACAGAACAAGGACAGGACATTGGAAAGAACAATAAAGATCAGACTACAGAGACAGACGGTGAGGGTGCCAATAACCAGCAAACCCCAGAAATGATAGCCGCGGTGGAAGAACAGAGAAAAAAGTCATACCTGAAATTGATCACAGGTAAGTGGCAAGCAAATATGGATAGAAGCTGGATCCTGGAAATAACAGGCAATATCCTAAAACAATCAAGAAAAAGCGTCCCCCCTTCTTCTGAAGAATTTACCATACAAATTAATTGCAATGAGGGAGAGTGCACCAGCGATCACTCCTGGTGCATAACCACTAAACAAGATTGTTTTATCGTTAAAAGCGTTGACGCTAAATTCCTCTATTTGCAACTCCCAAACACCGTTGGGACGATAAAATTCAACAGGCTGTGACTTCAGGAATCAATTTTGGTTAAAGGTGGTCAAGCCTTCAGGTTCAAAGACAACCACCTTACCTCCTTTGAAAAATTTTACAGTAGAAAAATTGACTGTAAATACGACAGCTGCTTTGGTGGTATTTACTGGTGCATCAAAGGTGAAAAGAACTGCTACAGCGTCAAAGGAACCAATGCGAATACCTTAGCATTTTCACAGTGAACAGTGGAGATAGGGGGTTAACATAAGTTCGCGTGACTTTAATATTTTCCAATTGACACAAAAGTTGCTCCGTGGCTTTTGTGTTTACCAGAGGATATCCCCAAATATCATCAAACCATTACCTATGGCAGGAAGGAGCAGGGGTGAGAAAAAATTCAAAAACCAAAAACAGTCAGACCTAAGTAAATCTAACTGTTTCACAGCTTTAATTTTTATTGCAAGCTTGAAAGTTGCTGTGCTCCACCATTGCCCCATTTTATGACCTGAAATGCAGCATTGTTATTTCCGACGATCATGAATTTCTCTGCGGGGTTTCCGGTATTCACTAGATGGATATCTTTAACATCGCCCGACAAGGAAAGGCCAGATTCGGGGTTGAGCAAAGGTTCAAACTCACCGTTGCCAAGACCTCGCAAGTAGAGTCCTTTACCTGCATCTGCACGGCCGGTTTCCACTTCCGCTACATAGAGGTTTCCGCCCAACAGCAAGTCCTTATTTCCATCGCCGTCAAAATCTTCGATGACGATTGCATTGACCGGAGCAATCTGCGCAGCACTTGGCAGATTACTTAAAGAAAGGATACCGTTGCCCATGTTTTTCAAAATGGAGGAGGAAAAATTTTTGGCTTCATAGTGCAGGGCTGATTCCAGTTTTTCACCATACACATCACGGATGGAAGCTTTGCCAAATTGAGTATAAGTCGGAAACTCTTTTTTGATCGTTGGAATTTGCTCAGAAGAGCATTGCAGCCCTCGCACCGGATAGAGGGTTTCTCCTTCTAGAAAATAGCCCAAGGCTATATCGTAAGAACCGTTGCCATCAAAATCGTCGGCATAAACGTGGAAAGGTTTTTCTTCCGAAGCCTGGTATTTGTAGTTCCAGCCCAGGTTGCCCAGCACATAGTCCATGTCACCGTCGTTGTCGATATCGGCCTGGGCGATGCGATTCCACCAGCCAGTGCTGTTTTCGAGGCCAAATGCCTCGGTTACATTCACGAACCGGCCATTGTTTTGTTTGAAAACAGTCACCGGCATCCACTCGCCAACGATGATCAATTCAGCAACGCCGTCAGCGTCTACATCTGTCCAGGCGGCGTCGGTCACCATGCCCAATTGCTGGAAAGCAGGTGCCTCGGCAGCAGTTGCATCCACAAATTTTCCCCGCTCATTTTTCAGCAAAACGCTGCTGGCCGGGCTCGGGTATTTACCCGGTACCTGACGGCCACCAACAAACAGGTCCAGGTCGCCGTCCCCGTCGTAATCAAACGGCTTGACGCAGCTGGTACTGATGCGCAGATCGGGCAGGGCATTTTTCACTTTTTGCAGCATTCCCTTGCCGACATTGATGTACAAGCGGTCCGCCAGCATTTCTGAATTTTCATTAAATTCATTGCCCCCGCTGGCCACATAAAGATCAATGAAGCCATCGTTATTGACATCCAGAAACACCGATTGCATATCCTCGCAATTCTGGTCCCCCACAAAGGAGGGAATATCTGCCCGGGTAAACTGCCCCGGAGATTGTTGGTAATAAAGGGTGCCTGCCTGGCCATTGGCTCCCCCGATGTATACGTCCGGCAACCCGTTTCGATCCACGTCGCCGGAGCTGACAAACGGGCCGAACTGGGACATTTTGTGGGGCAATAAGACTTGTTTTTTATAATCGTCAAAAACCGTTTCGAGGTGACGGGCCGTCAGTCCGGTCTCGTTGGTCACGTCTGCAAACAGGCGGTTATTTTGTTGGTCGTCTGCTCCTTGTAAAGTGGCGTTTTGATAATCTACTTCCAGCACCTGATTAACCTCTAAATTGTTCAGTACCTGCTTTTTGCCGTCCAGCCACTCCACCATCAACCGATTGATTGTCTGATCTTTAGCTACACCAAAATGAATCACTTCCTCCACAGAAGACTGGTACCCGCGCGTGTAGGTAAATTCCTGAAACTGCATGCCAGCGGCGGTTTCTATGGTCAGTTTGGTGCCTACTGGCGACATGCCGTCGGGGCGAACCAATTTCACCCTGAAGAAATTATTGCCACCTCTTTCCCGGTCCTGGTTTTGATAAACCGAAGCTACATTGTTGGAGTGGTTCACAATCAGGTCGAGGTCGCCATCATTGTCGAGGTCAGCATAGGCAGCACCCGATGAATAAGCTTCATTGTCGAGGCCGAATTCAGGCCCCATCTCCTCGAAGGTGAGGTTGCCATTGTTTCTGAAAAAATTATTGGGTACCGGGTTGACCGGAGCATTTCTTCCATAATCCCTGATCAGTGCCAGGTTGTCCATGCCCTCCTTTTTGGCCTGTTGGAACGACTCGGTGTAACGGTTCGTATGGTCTTTGTCCATGTACTCCCGCAGGTAGCCATTTGCCACAAAAAAGTCTTTCCAGCCGTCATTGTCAAAATCGGCAAAAAGGGCGGCCCAACTCCAGTTGGTACGGTGCATGCCCGCCATTTGGCCGATGTCGCTGAAAGCTCCTCCCCCCATGTTCAGATGGAGCATATTGCGCATAAACTGGTACTGGTAGCCTACTTCCACCATCCGCCAGAAGCGCTCGGGGTTCATGGGGGCCATTTTTGTTTTTTCGTTAAAATTATCAGTCGAAAGCATTTCCACCACACCCAGGTCCAAAAGGCCATCATTATTGATATCTGCCGCATCCACGCCCATGCTGAAAAAAGACATGTGCTTCATTTTTTGATCCGATACTTCTGAGAAAGTACCATCGCCGTTGTTCTGGTAATAGCGGTCAGGTTCCGTATGATCGACGCTCACGTACAAGTCCAGCCAGCCGTCCTGGTTGAGGTCGGCTGCTACGGCGCCCAATGTCCAGCAATAGTTCATTACGCCTGCTTCTTTGGTGACATTGGTAAATGTACCGTCTCCGTTGTTCCTGAAAAGGTGATCGCTCGTTTCATCAACGGGGTTTTTCCATTTTTCCAAATGCTCATTATAACTCAGTACGCTGCGGTTGAGCGGATGGTTTCCAACGTACAAGTCGGGGTCGCCATCTTTGTCATAATCGAAGAAAGTGGCCACGATGCTGTACCCGGCATCGTCGAGTCCGTATTCTTTGCTTTTTTCAGAAAAAGTGAGGTCTCCGTTGTTGATGTAGAGTTGATTGGATTTCCGAACCTGATCGTGGTAATAGGCTCGGCAAACGTAGAAATCGAGCAAGCCATCGCCGTTCACATCAGCCATGGTGACACCGTTGCTCCAGCTGTTGGTCCCGGCCACACCTGCCTTCTGGGTAATGTCTTCAAACTGCATGTTGCCTTTGTTGAGGTACAATTTATTGTCGGAAACATTGCCCGTGAAAAACACATCGGCCAGCCCGTCATTGTTGATGTCGCCTGTAGCTACACCTGCGCCATTGTATACGTTTACATATTGCAGGGGGCTCAGTACTTTACTTGGATCAATCACATTATTGAAGGTAATCCCGGTTTTTGCTGAGGGCAACGCAGTAAACAAAGGACCTTCCTTTAAGGTGGACGACCTGGTTGAAACTGGCTCATTACCGTCGAGAGACTGGTCGACGGACTCGTTGTTGCAGGCCCAAAAGAGGAAAAGACAGAATAAGATCAGTTGATTTAATCGGCTGTTCATGGAAGTAGGTAGTTACGTATGTTAGAAAAATGATAGCCTAAACTCAGGTAGAAGAAAAGCAAAACCAATCAACCAAAACAAACCCGGATAGTACCGCTTGTGTCAGTGTCTTGGCCTGATGATCAATGACAAAATATCTTCATGGAATAGTTTAAAATGCTCGGCTAATGATAATTTCAGCAAATATATAAATGTGGAATTAATTGTCAGAGAAACTTATCTGCTCAATGAGCAAAATCATTTGGTACAAACTGCTTTTACCAAAACATATTTATGGATTCAACTTACAAGGGCTCTTGAATACGCTGATAACAGGTTGATAAACAGTATTTGATTAGGGTTGATAGCTATTGATTTGTGGTTGCCGCACCAACTTTTTGTCAACCGCTTCACAACTTGAATAGGTTAATTAACGCCCATTTCATGATTTTCAATCGCACGGAACATGATGTCCCAGATCTTTTCAATGTCATGCTGAATAATTCTCTTATCCACATCGGGCCTGTCAAATGGCTTGCCCAACAACCTGTTCGGGTTATCTCCAAACTGCAAATCTAACATGCGCTGTTGTACCTCAAAAATCTCATCATCCCTAAAAAACACGATGGTCTCCTTGGCAAAGGGCAGGACGCCGTCTTTTTTGATTTCCAGGTGGCGGTAAAACACCTTGGTATTTTCTTTAAAATAAAAGTAGTGCCGTTCGCGATCATTTCCATTTTTGAGAATGGTAATAGCTTCTATCACTTTGTTTACATCAGTAGTATAGAAAAGATGGTCATCGCTGGAAGAGAATATGGGCTGATGGAGGTCGGTTCGCTTATATTTTTTGCCCCTTTCTGACTCAACGAGAGTAACATAGTCATCAATTTTGAACAGCTCGGCGCTATCTTTTGAACTTATCGCCGATTGGGGTTTAGGATCGGGGTTGACGAAATTACCGGAACTCACACTGCCCTCATATTCTTTCTTCATCCTTTCCTTTTCAGTCAGTTCGGGACTTTTGGTGTCAGGCGTGGCTTTTGTGTTTCGGTTGCAGGCCCAACAACCTCCAACCAAAGCAATCAGTAAAATTGGAAATAAAACTCTCATGTTCATTTTTTTTAATTTGTTAATTTCAAAAAGCGTGCAAAATTCTGAAAAATAGTCCATTCCATTTCACACAATAACAAATCATTAATAGTAGAGCGGCTGGTTCCCGCTCCATTTATGCACTTCCAACCGGCCATTATTATTCCCCACCACAATCAAGAAATCCCTGGGAGCGGGCAGATCCAACAAGGCTATTTTTCTTCCCTGGCCACTCGACCAAAAGCCTGTTGTGGTATTGGGAGCTACCGACAGTGCGCCCTGTTTTGCCCCCAACAAAACTAAGCCATCACCGGCATCCATCCGACCAGATTCGATTTCCAGGCCGTAGTCATTTCCGATGGCTATGGCATCATATGTCCCATCTCCATTGACATCCCTTACTGCGATGTCCATGATGGGGGCTACCTGGGCAGCTGTGGGCAAATCCTCACGGATGAACTGCCGGTTTTTTGTCCCCCAAAAAATGCTGTTTGCAAAGACACTGGTCTTTAGATGAATGGCTGATGCCTGCTGTTCTTTCGTCAATACTTCATCCAGGGTAGCCTTTGAATAAGCTTTATATTTTGGAAATTTCTTCTTCATCCCCGGCACCTGCGAAATGAGCACGTCCCGATGTGCAAGCGGGTAGCGTTTGCCATGGTTGAAATAGGTAAAAACAGGATCAATGGTATTGTTCTGATCGATATCTAAAGCAAACATTTCGAAAGGTGCTGATGGACTGGCTTTCAGGCGGTTGTTCAGACCGAGGTTACCGGCAATGATGTCTTTAAAACCATCCCCATTGAAGTCAGCAATTTTCAGGCAGTGCCACCATCCTTCAGTATTTGTCAAACCATAATCGGCCGTCACGTTTTTAAACCCATTCGGATCGATTTCGAAAACAGTAATGCCCATCCATTCGCCGGCCACGATCATTTCCGGCCTGCTATCCCCGTCCAGATCGGCAAACTCAATGGCGTTTACAATGCCCATTTTGGCAAACTCAGGTGCCCATTCCTGAGTAGCATCTTTAAAGGTACCGCGCTCATTTTTCAACAGATAGCTCGGAGCCGATAACGGAAATGCACCGGGACGGGCTCCCCCTCCAACGGCAATGTCAAGGTCACCATCGCGATCAAAATCGAATACATTGACACAGGAAGTATTTTCATTGCTGGCGGGAAGTCCGTTGGTATGCAGGGTCAGTTCCCCGTTTCCCTTGTTAATCAGCAAGCGGTCGGTATAAAATGGTTG
The DNA here is from genome assembly GCA_039819485.1 of Bacteroidota bacterium. Lineage (GTDB taxonomy): Bacteria > Bacteroidota > Bacteroidia > Chitinophagales > Saprospiraceae > UBA6168. The sequence continues at coordinate 6,864 of JBCBRY010000014.1, forward strand.
ATTTGCGGGAGCCGCCACTCCACCGCCAGCGATGTACAGGTCAAGGGCCCCATCTCCGTTTGCATCAAAGAAGATGGCATCCACATCTTCGCGCCGGTCATTCAGGGCAGGTACGGAAAGCTTTTGAAACTGGCCGCTTTGGGTTTGCAGAAAAATGGCTCCAGGCTTTTTGAACGAACCTCCGATGAACACATCCTCCATTCCGTCCCCATTAATGTCGCCTGCCGCCAGGGCGGGGCCATTTGCGGAATATTTGCGGTGTAAAAGCCGCTGCTGGTCAAAGTCTTCAAATCTATTTTCTTCATGTTCGTATAACAGCCCGGATGCTCCGGTGATTTCCCGGCAAGGAACGCTGGGGACAACGGTGTCCTCTGATTGGGCGGCGGCATCTTTGTACCGGACGGCTACCCTTTGGTTCACAGGTAAATTTCGCAGCGTCTGTACTTTCCCGTCCGGCCAGGTAATGCTGACCCGGTCAGCCGCCGCCGCATCACCAAGACCAAAATGCAAGGGCTGGTCGGCAGCCGAAAGAAACCCCCTGTTCAAATGTTTTTCGAGTACCTGCCGGCAATCTGTCGTTACCACTTCTATGGCTGTCCCAGCTCCTGACGGGTTGTCAGCAGGGCCTTCCAACCGAAATTGCAGGTAAGAGCCAAGCCCTGTTTCGCGGGCGTTGTTTTTATAAATGAATGCATTGTCGTCGGTATTGTGCACAACCAGGTCGAGGTCGCCGTCATTGTCCAAATCCACATACATGGCGCCATTAGAAAAGGTCTGTTGTCCCAGGCCCCACTCTTCCGAAACATCTTTCATGGTCAAATCACGTGAATTCTGGTACATGAAATTTCTTGGCTTGTGGGAAGGGATGTATTTGAGCAACGAAAAGAAATTGCTGACCGGCGCACCAGCAGCCCGCAATGAATCCAGTCCATAATTGGTGAAGTCCAGGTCATTGACATCTTTTTTCATCCCATTGGTGATAAAAATATCTTTCCAGCCATCGTTGTCAAAATCGGCGATCATTGGTGCCCAACTCCAATCGGTCGCATGGATACCGGCCAGGCAGGCAATTTCCCGAAAACCGCCGTTGCCATTGTTGAGCTGCAGCATATTCCGCATGATTTGATGGCCAAACCCATACGATGTCAAAGATTTGTACCGGTCCCATTTCGCAGATGTGCCATTTTGCTTGTGGGTGTAATTATCGTCCGGGAGCATATCCAGCGTTACGATATCCATCCACCCATCATTGTTCAGGTCAGCGATATCGGCCCCCATGCTGAAATAGCATAGGTGGCGCAAATATTTTGTCCATTCGTCCTTGAATGTACCATCACCTTGGTTGATATAAAGATGATCCGGTTCGATGTAATCATTGGCGACATAAATATCAGGCAGCTGGTCTTCGTTTACATCAAGGATATTGACGCTCAGGCTAAAGGCCCGGTTGTAAATGCCCGCCTGTCTGCTTACATCTGTGAAAGTGAGGTCACCGTTGTTTCGGAAAAGGCGATCTGACTCAAAATCATCGGTTGGTTTATTGACCCGTTGCATGACACCATTCACATTTTCCACAAAAACCTTGTTGTTGGTAGAAAAATCTATCGGGCGGTTGATCATGTACACGTCGAGGTCACCATCGCCATCGTAATCAAAAAAATTAGCCTCGGTAGAAGCGTAATTGGTATTCAAGCCATATTTCACCGACTCTTCTCTAAACGTTCCGTCCTGTTGGTTGACGAATAATTTGTTGCCACGTTCATTCGCCTCCTGCCCGGTGCGGCACTGATAAATATCCAACCAGCCATCAGCATTGATGTCCACAATGCTGACACCGGTTTTGACACCTTCTGCCAATCCAACCCCGGCTTGCTGGGTCACATCCTCAAATTGCATATTTCCCTTGTTCAGAAACAACTTGTTCTCACCAGTCACCGCAACCAGGTACAGGTCCTCCAATCCATCTTTATTGAAATCGCCCACTCCTACCCCGCCGCCGATAAAGAGGTAATTCGCGTTGTGAAAACTAACTTGGTTGTTTGCTTTGAGAATATTGCGAAAGGCAACGCCTGTGCTGGCTGGGTCAAGTAGTTCAAATAATGGCTGTTGACTGATTCTTAAGTCCTTTACTGATGTGGGTAGTTTTTCGTCTTCTACGTTACCGACACAGCCGACCACGAAAAAAGAGAAGAATACCAGGCTTGAACAAAAGATGGAGAATCTCATACTAATTGTCATTTAAGCGACAAAGAAAAAGCAATTAAACGGTCTATGCTATAATTCGTTGCGGCGAAGTAGTAAAAAAAACAGGAATACCCAGTAGCCCATTTAAAGGGTATTGGCGAGCCGTTCTTCCACCTGCTGCATCACAGCCCAGGCGACCCGGAGTGCTTCGTGCCCATCTTCCAGCGGAACGGCTGGCCGGCTCCCCAGGTTGATGGCGTTGGCAAAAGATTTCAGTTCTTCTTTGATGGCGTTCACTTTTACCGCAGGGGGCATTTCCATGCTGATGACCTTGATACCGTTGGGCGTATTCAACTCGAACGATGCCGGGGGCAGTTCGGCCTGGGTATGTTTCTCGTGCAGGCGAATGACCTGTGCTTCTTTTTTTAAAAAATCCAAACTGAGATAAGCATCTTTTTGGAACAAGCGCACCTTTCTCATTTCTTTCATGGAAATGCGGCTGGCGGTCAAATTGGCCACACATCCGTTCTCAAATTCAATGCGGGCATTAGCGATATCAGGTGAGTCACTGACTACTGGCACTCCGCTGGCACTGATCGTTTTCACTGGCGATTTTACCAAGCTCAATACAATGTCAATGTCATGGATCATCAGGTCGAGCACGACAGGCACATCGGTGCCACGGGGATTGAAGGACGCCAACCGGTGTGCTTCCACAAACATGGGGTCGAGGGCAATTTCTTTCACTGCCAGCATGGCGGGGTTAAACCGCTCAACGTGCCCGACCTGTGCAACCAATGCTTCACCTTTCACCAGATCCATCAATCTTGCCGACTCATCCGGCGTACTGGTCACGGGTTTTTCAATAAATATATGTTTTCTGTTTTCAATGGCAGTTTTCGCCAACGTGAAGTGCGTAGTCGTGGGGGTAACAATACTGACACAATCGACGGCGTCCAAAAGTGTATGCAGATCGGGAAAAGCTTTTACTTGAAGGGCATGGCTCACTTCCTTTCTTACCTGCTCATCGATATCGTAAAAACCGGCCAATTGGAAATGACTGGTCAATTCACGAACACATTTCAGATGGATTTTCCCCAGATGGCCTGCACCAAGTACGCCGATTTTCAACATGAAGCTGTATTAGATTAGAAATGGGCAAAAGTAGTACTTGGCAAGAAATTCCTCTTTCTTTTGCCCTCCGTTTGTCGGTCTGAAACCGGGAAAATCACCTGCGTTCGCAAAGCGGCTTAAATAATTTTCATCAAATATTCCATCCTCGAAAGGACCAATAAGCTACTATTATTCCCATAAATAGTAGTAGAATTGACAAAGTGAGTGCTTTCTTTGCTGTAACTGAGTCGGAATGGTATCTTCACCGATCTTTTTTAATTCAACTATTAAAACTCAATAAAAAAATCCTCATTATGAAAAGAAACTTTACACTTTCTTTATTGCTGGTATTTGCAAGCCTGACGGTCAATGCTCAGCTACCAGATGGTAGTTTGGCCCCCAACTTCACGGCTACTGATATCGATGGCAACGAACACACCCTTTATGATGTCCTCGATTCAGGAAAATCAGTAATTATCGACTTCATGGCTACCTGGTGTGGACCTTGCTGGAACTTCCACGAAACACATGCAACTTCAGATTTATACGCTATGTATGGCCCGACTGGTACTGACGAAATGGTTGTTTTCATGATCGAATCTGACAACACGACTGAGCTGGATTGCCTGTTCGGCCAGGCAGGTTGTTCTTCAAATACATATGGTGACTGGACAGAAGGCGTAGAATATCCAATTTTTGATGATCACACGATCGCTCCATTGTTCAACGTTGGCTATTATCCAACTATTTACCACATCTGTCCAGACCGCGTTGTCGTTGAAGCCGGACAAACCAATGCCGCTGGTTTGTATGCCCCTAACGCAAATTGCCAGTCACCCACTGGTGATAATAACGTCAAGATGCATGAGTACAGCGGTTTCAGAGGTGAATTTTGTGGCTCCACTTCTTTTGTTCCTTCTTTCATATTCCAAAACATGGGTAATGCGGAATTGACCAGTGCCACGTTTGAATTATACTTGAACGGTACCATGACCGAATCCATTGACTGGACTGGTGGCCTGGGCACTTACGGTGCTGACGAAATCGTTTTCAGCGATGTGACTGTAACGGAAGCGACTGATATTGAAATCAAAGTGTCTACTGTAAATGGCGGTGCCGATGAAGATGATAGCAACAACAGTGTTACTGCTTCTGTTAACCGTTCGCCTTCTGCGGAGTCTTTTGTAGTCGTCGAAATCCAAACAGATGCATATGGTGACGAAGTTTACTGGGAAGTTAGAAATGAAGCTGGAGAAGTTGTTCACTTCGGAGGAAATCCAAATGTTGGTACCACTAACATCGGAACACTCACGTTCCCACCAAATCCACCGATCACTCACCCTGATCAGTATGGCAACAATGTACTGATTACTGATACAGTCAATATCCTCTCACTGGGATGCCACACTTTCCACATCACTGATTACTACGGTGACGGTATGTCTCTTCCTGGTACAGGCCCTGCTGCTTTCTTCCGTGTAAGGGACAATATGGGCAATGTCTTATACCAAAGTGCCAACAACCCTAGTTATGTCGAAGAATTGACTGATTACGAAGGTACTGGCGTCAACAGCACCAACGAATTGACTGAAGTAGCTCATTTGAACTTCTTCCCGAATCCTGCCTCTGAGCAGGTAGCAGTTGCTTTTGACCTGACCGAGTCTTTGGACAATGTAACGATCGAAGTGACCAACATCGTTGGACAAAGAGCATTGATTCAGCAAGTGGGTAACCTTTTGGCAGGTTCTCAGCGCATCGACCTCAACATTGCTGATTTCCAAAATGGCATCTATAACGTTTCCATTACCAGTGGTGACAGAGTCATTTCTCAGAAATTGGTCGTTCAGCACTAAATACATTCAATGATCCAACTGGCAGGAATTCCTGACCACTTGTTTCATCATTGAAATAAAAAAGACCCTCCCGACTATTCGGGAGGGTCTTTCTTTTGTGACGCATGTGGTAAAAACTTGTTAGTAGTAGACGACGACCTGGTTTATCACAAGATTCGAGAGCACACCAAATAATAAATCGTAAAAGATAAAGAAATATGATACGCGCTGTACTTTTGCGCCGCAATTTACAACAAATGAAAATGTTGAATGAACCATTTATTCATTCACCGTTAATCGATCACCATTCACCACTAACCGTTTGATAAAGAAGCTTTCCATCCGCAATTACGCCATCATCGAGGAACTCGAAATCAACTTCCCCGAAGGCCTGACCATCATCACTGGTGAAACAGGTGCAGGTAAATCGATTCTGCTGGGTGCCCTGGGCCTCATCATGGGCGAACGGGCCGATTCTAAATCGCTGCACGACGACTCCCAAAAATGTATCATCGAGGGTACTTTCCAGGTGAATAAATACAAGCTCCAGGCTTTCTTTGAAGAAAAGGACCTCGACTATGCGGAAGAGTGTTTGATCCGTCGGGAACTTTCACCTTCCGGCAAATCAAGAGCTTTTGTCAACGACACGCCGGTGCGGCTGGATACCTTGAAACAGTTGACCGCTGCCCTGATCGACCTCCATGAACAATTCGATACTTTAGATATCCACAATGTATCTTTCCAGCTCCGCATGATGGACGCCCTCGCCGGCAACCACGAGCTTTTGCAAACGTATGAGGCCCTTTATCGGAAATATACCTCCGACAAAAAGAAACTGAAAGACCTGATCGAACAAAACAACCGCTCTTCCCAGGAAACAGATTTTCTCCAGTTTCAACTGTCTGAGTTCAATGAAGTAGAACTGGTCGCCGGCGAACAGGAAAAGCTCGAAGCAGAACAGCGCCAATTGACCAATGCGGAAGAAATCAAGACAACCCTTTCCGCAGCCTTTCACAATTTGACAGACGGTGAAACGCCCATCGCAGGGCAGCTAAAGGAAGTACTCCGGCAAATAACCGAAGTAAAAAAATTCCATCCCAATATTCCCGTTCTGCACCAACGGCTGGAAAGCCTTTCCGTAGAATTGGAGGATATTGCAGGGGAGTTTGAAAAGGTAGCTGAAAGTACCGAATTCGATCCTGAACGCATTGCTGAAATCCAATCCCGTCTCGATTTGATTTACCGCCTGCAAAACAAGCACCGCGTCAATTCTATCGACGAACTGCTTGACATTCAAACTACTATACAAGAAAAATTATCTTCATTTGGCGACCTGTCGAGCGCAATCGAAGACTTGGAAAAAAGCATCGGGGTGCAAGAAAAAGACCTGCAGGGCATCGCCAGCCAACTGTCCGAAAAACGGCAGCGGTCCGCCCCGGCGTTTACCAAAAAAGTACTCAGTCTGCTCAAGCAACTGTCCATGCCGCACACCCGTTTTGCAGTGCAATTCAAAGTGCTCGACCAGCTCTCCGCTACCGGTACCGACGAGATTCATTTCCTGTTTGCAGCCAACCCCGGCAGCCGTTTGCAGCCAATCAAAGATGTGGCCTCCGGTGGTGAACTGAGCCGTTTGACCCTCGTTACAAAATCTTTGGTAGCAGCCGCCATTCCGCTTCCAACATTGATTTTTGATGAAATTGATACCGGTATTTCCGGCGACGTTTCCCTTAAAATGGGCAATATTTTGCGCAAATTATCCAACCATCACCAGGTCATCAACATCACGCATTCACCGCAAATTGCCTCCAAAGCAGATGCTCACTATTTTGTTTATAAAAAAGTAGGTGCTAACACCACTACTACCAAAGTAAAACGCCTCAATCCCGAAGAAAGAGTCCGGTCTATCGCCGTGATGCTGAGCAAAAACCCACCAAGCGAGTCCGCTCTGCAGAATGCCCGGGAGCTGATGGGCATGACCGTCTGAGATAGGAAAGTTTTTATACTTTTGCGCCCACCTCTTACAAAAGGAATGAGCTAAAATATTCAAGCCATTTCAAATGAATGTAAAAATTGCCGACATCATGCAGAAAAGCGTGGTGACTACCGTGCCCCATAAATCCCTGGGCCATGTCAAAGATATCATGACCAAAAACCGGATCAGCTCTGTCCCTGTCATCAACTCCGACAATGAACCGGTCGGCATCATCACCACCTCCGACCTCGCAAAGGGCCACGATGAAGGCACACCCATCAGCCACATCATGCCCGACCATGTTTATACCGTTCCTGCTTACAACGATGTACACATCGCCGCCCGCATCATGCGCAATCACCACATCCATCACGTTGTCGTTACCCACGAGCACGAAATCGTTGGCGTGGTCAGTTCTTTTGATTTATTGCAATTGGTGGAAGAACACCGGTTTGTGATGAAAAACCCTCCGACGCCTTCTAAGAAAGGGAACAAGCGTTATTGATCGATTCGAATTACTCATTGCGTTTTTGCCACCGCAGGTGCCCCTCGTCGGTCTCTTCCAACAATTCGAATCCATTCTTTTCCAGCACCCGCTGCGAAGCGATGCCCTCTTTTAGTGTATCCGCCATGACTGATTTCACTTCCTCCTGATGCATGGCCCATTCCGTCATTGCTTCCACCGCTTCCGTCGCCAGCCCTCTGCCGGCAAAGTGATCGTCGACGTAGTAGCCCATAAATACCCGTCCCTGCTCATCCGGCCAACCTGACAGCCCAATACCGCCCACCAAACGGTTGTCCGATGGTAAAATCATCACCCAGTGCGTGTACCATTCGTATCTGCCAGGATGTGCCTGCACCCCCGGCAAACAGACTTTTCGGATGGCATCGGGCATTTCAGCCCAAAACTCAGGTTCGACGGCCAGGTCGACCAGCGCCAGTCCAAGTTCCACAGCCAGCAGTACCGGGCTTTGTGCGTACAATTTCAGTTGGGAAGCATTTAATGCCAGGAGGCGGAGGCGGGATGTTTCGATATTGGCCATTTTCATTTGGTTTTCAATGTAAGGTGCAAAAATGTGTTTTTTTTGTAACTCGGATTATCAATCCGAGAAACGAATTGCTCGGATTAATAATCCGAAGCATCCAGAGATGTCATTTTTCAAAAAAATGACATCTCTCCTACATTCCTTGTGAGCAAAACCCCGCATTAACTCAGCCCAAACATGCGGGAAACCAAACCCCGTTTTTTACCTTCACCCCCACATTCAAATTAAAAACCAAACAGATGAGTGAATTGGCCCTGCAACTAATCGCAAAGGAAAAAAAAGAATTGGATTAAGAGTCAAAACAACGGTATATCCAACCAAATAAACACTTTCCCAAATACCCTTGCCAAGCTCTCTAAACTTAGAATTTTAGTAGCTGGCGGTGACTATAATAATAAATGGGAGGTCAGCAACATTACTGCTCTCAAAAAACTTTCCGAATAAAGGTAGCAAGTTCACATCCACCTACGGTGTCTTGTTGGAGCATTGGCAGTGCCAAAAAGGTAGTTCTCCGGTCAATTTCCTGATCTGGGATTTTGGCGGGCAGGAGATCGAATCAACCGGTTGCAGTTGCTCGTCCACGAGAAAGCGCAGGAACTGCACGAATACGGCATGCCGATGCCCGCCTCTTGGATTGCCGCCCGGCAGCATTTCATCGACAACCTGGCCAAACCAAAAGGAGAACGGGAAAGATGCATCAGCAAAGAGGATTTTATCAAGCCCTGCGATTTTGCGGATACGCCTTTTGAAAAGCTGCAAGGTCTGCCCAAAAAAGCAAGGCCAGTCACTACGTTCCCTAATCGAGATGAAGCATTTACCGAAATCGTGAGAGGCGTCAGGCGGGCCATTGTGTAAAAAGGGGAGTAGCTCGGATTGATAATCCGGGTTACGGGCTGCTCGGATTGGCAATCCGAGTTACTCACCCTTCAGCACCTCTGCCGGGTTCCTCCTTGCCGCCTTCCACGTCTGGGAACCGATCGTCAGCAGCCCCAGCAGCAGCAGGACTACCACGCCAAACCCTAATTCCACCACGCCGATTTCGATGCGGAAAGCAAACTGCCGCAGCACCACTTTATCAAACAGCAAAAAAGTCAGCGGCAGAGCGATCACCGCAGCGATCAACAGCATTTTCACAAAACCCGACGACAACAGCGAAACCACTTGCAAGTCGTTGGCGCCGAACACTTTACGGATGCTGATTTCTTTTAATTTCACCTCAATGGTATAGACCGCCATGCCGAGCAATCCCAGACAAGCGATGGAAATCGCAATGAAAGAAAGGAAGCCAAATATCCTCAACACGTTCACCAGAAAGAAATAAGCTTCCTCGATTTGTTGGTCAAAAAAGGCCGCTTTAAAATCGTGGCGGGAGTCCAGTTTGTCCCAGGCCTGTCGGAGGGTCGCCATGGTAGCGGGGATGTTTTGGCTTTGGAGTTTAATGTTGGCGTAGGTGAATTGGTCGGGATCGTAGCGGAAGAAAAAGCTATTGATGGGTTCTTCAATCTGGCGATAGTGAAAATCTTCGAGTACACCGATCACCTGGTGCGGCTGGTGGCCGATTTCGAGTACCTGCCCGATGGCCTCATCGGGACGCCAGTTGAAAACATGGGCCATTTCTTCGTTGATGATGATTTGGGCATGCGTGCTGGCAGGTTGGTTTTCGGTAAAATTTTTCCCCGCCAAAAAGTCCAGTCCATGATTGGGAACGTACCGATGGTCGACCGAAACAAAATGCACGCCGATGGAGTCTCCCTGGTCCGTTTGCCGCACCCAATCCAGGCTGCCGTTGGCCACCCCGATCACGAGAGAGGAAAAAGAAACATCGGTCACCTCGGGGAATTTCGACAGCTCATTTTTCAAAATAGTTTCGTCCACGCCCTGCAGCGATATGTTTAAAATATTTTCCTGGTCAAAGCCCATGTCGTGGTGCAGGGCTTCGTGGTGCTGTTGGAAAACGATGGTGGCAGCACCGATGAAAAACAGCGAAATCGCAAATTGAAAGACGATGAGCGCCCGTCGTACCGACATTTTTTTCATCAACTTTTGCGGAAAATATTGCTTGACCAAATTGGCCGGATGCATTTTTGATAAAACAGTCGCCGGCACGAGACCAGCCAACAAACCAGCCAGCAGCGCGAACGCCACAAAGAACAACACCAATGTTGGCGTGAGTTCCAACGTCAACAACTGATCGGCCCTCGGGATGGTCTGCATGAAACCTTCTTTGATCGTTTCAAAAATGCCGATGCTCAATACCAGCGACAACAAAGTTATAACTACTGCTTCAATCAAAAACTGTTGAGATACCTGTCCCCGAGTCGCACCGACCACTTTTCGGATGCCCACTTCCCTGCCCCGCCGCAGGGACCGTGCGATGGACAGGTTAGTATAATTAAAACAGGCCGACAACAACACCAACAACGCAATGGCCGCAAGAATAACAATCGGCAAAACGACCATCTTCGGGCCAATCTGATCACTCAGGTCACGCCCCGGCACAATGCTGGCCAAGGCCTGCAGGCCAAAATCTACCTGAAGATTTTCAAACGACTCGTAGGCATTGGCGCCGATCCGATTCATGGCCGCAACCACTTCCTCCGGCAGCCGGTCCGGGGCCAGTTTCAAATAAATATAACTCGACGAAAGTTCGTCCCATTGCTCCAGCGAGGGACGAATCAACCCTGCTTTTTCCAGGCCCGGCAAAGTGCTAAAGGAAGCCAGCATCTCAAATTGCAGATGGGACTCTTTTGGAATATTTTTTAGCACGCCGGTTATCTGAAACCTACCCATTTCACCGACTTCTATTTCCTTCCCGATCGGGTTGGCCCCGTTGAAAACACGCTGCACCACTTCGTCGGTGATCACTACCGAAAACGGCTGCTGCAAGGCCGTTTTTGCATTGCCCTTCAGCAAGGGAAAAGTAAAAATTTCCAAAAAGGCAGGATCGGTGAAATAGCCGCTGAGCGGCAATAATTTCCCGTTCGCCTCTACCTCGCCACCAAAGCGCCGCTGGATGCGCACTACTTCCTCCACTCCGCTGATTTCTGTTTTTAAATACTCCGCCAAAGGCAGCACAGCGCTGGCCCGTTCATCATGCCAGGAGCCGATTTGAGGTTTGCTGATGACCCGGTAAATCTGTTCTTTTTGCTCGTGAAACTCATCGAATTGCAGGAGGTCGTGCACCATGCCGATCACGATCAATCCGAGTGACATGCTGGCGGCCAGGCCCAAAATATTGATCCCTGAAAACAGCTTATGACGCAGGAGGCTGCGCATGGCAATTTTGCCGTGGTTTCGCCACAAATCAATGGTATGAGACGGCCAAAATGAAAACCGTAAAGACTTGACGACCGATGGCCGCAGGAGCAGCAATACTTCTTTTCGATAAATCCACCGGGCATGGTGCAGTCCTTTTTTATCCGCGTTTTTGATAAAATTTTCTTCGAGGTCGCCCTCCAGTTCTTCGTAGAAATCTGGGTGGCAAAACCAGGCGAGCAGTCGCCGGAACAAACGGGGAGGATGTGGGTGATTTTTCATTTGCAGTCGGGTGTAAACTCTGTTTGACCTCTGCGTCTTCTCTGCACAACTTTGCGTGACAAAAAATAGTTACGCAGCGTTTAAACAGAGAAGACGCAGAGATTCGCAGAGAAAAATTACTTTATGAAATACTTAGGTTGTCGGTATCGCCTGCCAAAGTTGTTCCCGCAGGTTGCGGGCCTCTTCTACCGCAGCCCTACCGGTATTCGTCACCGTGTAAAACCGCTTGCGCCGTCCGCCCCGCACCGCCTCCGCACCACTCATCGAGGAATGGATAAATCCTTTTTCCTCCAAACGAACCAGCGCCGTATGCAACGCCCCGCGGCTGATACTCCGGCCGACGCGGTCTTTGATTTCCTGCTGAATGGTCACGCCGTAGGCATTGTCCTTCAGGATGAGGATGACCATCAAAACGATTTCCTGAAATTCTCCGAGGTAGCTGCCTTTCATGGTGTTAGATTTTGTGAGAAAATGTGAGAGACCTGAGAATAATATTTGCAATTATAAGTTATTTGTTTCTAAAATGGAGAACTTATGTCAAATTTGTTTCTAAAATGGAGAACTAATTGATTTATACCGTATAAGTCCCCTTCGACCAGCTTCCCGATATGCGTCCTCAAACGCACCTTGAACCTTCTGTATCGGAGCATCCAATTTTGCGTTGAGCGACGCATTATTTATTTTTACCATCCACAAAAAAACCAAGGATAAATGGACAGACAGCAACTCCTGACCCATCTGCAAAAAAGTGATTTCAAACAGCTTTTCGAGGCCCTGCACCAGCTGCGGCCAAATTTGAACCAGTCTCTCCAGGAACAGGTCATCCAACTGGCATCAAGGTACAACAGCTATCTCAGGGAGATGCACCTCGGCGTGGCGGCCAAAGAAGATCTGAATATCGAGCTAAACCAATTACGAAACGCCGTAATGTATACCATCGATCAGATTCCGGACGGTGCGTTTCCAGTTGCCGATGCCTCCACTACCACCGACACCTTGTTCCCTGTTGGCAGCACATCTACCACAGCAACGCCTGCCGCACCTGCTACGCCCTCCAATCATCCAACAACGGGTGGAGGCCATTCCTTATGGCTCGGCGCAGCCGCATTGATTGCAGTGGTCGGCTTATTTGTCGTACTGGTCATTTTTCAAGACCAACTAAAAGGCTCAACTGGTGCCTTGGGAGAAATATTCTTCATTGTGCTGCTGGGTATCCTGGCGGCGGTGGCCTATTTCCAGCTCATGCCCAGTCAGGCAGAAGGCAGTGGAAAGTTCTTTGGGATGGACTTGAAACTGAGGGGTCCGATCATTGTGGGTGTACTGGTGGCGGTAGGCAGCTTCCTCTTCTTACAGGCCCGCGGAGACGGAGGAGAACCATTTGATTTCACCGTAAGAATCATCCCTCCAGAACTTCCCGAATACCCACCTCTTGAAGATGGTTCTTTAAAAATTTGGGTCGTCAACCGATACGAAAAACCAGAACTCAACTCCGACCTGCTCGCCGAAGTAAAGGGCATCCCCGCGAGCGAGGAAGGCCAACGTTCCGATGCCAGACTGGAAGGTGCCCGGTTTTGGAAACTGGAAGTGGATTCGGTCACGCTGACCCGCGCCGGACAGACATTGAGGGCAGTGCCCGATGGCTCGCTCGGAGCAGTGTCGGGACGGGTCACCAATTCGGCAAATGGGGAGCCACTGGAAGGTGTTCAGATTGAAGTAGCCGGTGCGCCAACGGATACCACCGACCAGTACGGAAAATTTTATATTTATATTCCCATTCAACAACAAAGGACAGAATACCAACTGACTGCCACAAAATCTTATTACGCCCCTGTTTCACAGACCGTATATCCTAACAGCACAGTGAAGATTTCACTCAAATCAAAAAGGAGGGATTAACTGATGCCCTACTAAAGATGCGCCTTTTGTTTGCTTCTGAGACTGAAAAAAATACATTGAAAATCAATCTATAATCAAGAGAAAAGTGTCATCTTTCTGTTACGACAATTTTGCTTTTTTTAGATAAGTATATTGAACCTGTTTAAATTGATATTACCCTGATTTCGGAAATCGTTGATATTTTATTATTGGTTTTGAAATTAAATTTTAAACGACATCAACCATGAAAAACTTCATCCTCTTACTGGCACTTGTCGCTACTCATTTTTGCTTTGGCCAAAACCAGACCCTCAAAGGCATCGTCCTGAACAAAAGCAAGGATGCCTCACCGGAGGCAGGTGTGAAAATCATTCCTTTGGAAGATGCCAATCAGGACTCTTCCATGACGGACGGCAAATTTTCTATCAAATTCCTCTCTAAACAAGCCGGCGATGCCGTCACTTTGCTGGTGCAGAAAGAAGGCTTTCAGGTGTTGGGGCCAAACGAGCAAGAAGTATCCGTCGTAATCCCCAACGACCCACAAGAACGGGTGCGAATTGCAGTGGTCAGAAAAGATGACTTCGAGCATCGGGTGAAACGATTCACCAAACCATTGGAAAAGCGAATCAAGGAACAACGCGACACCATTAAAGGCTTGATCAATGAGCGGAACAACATGGCAGAAGGGGTGGAAAGGGAAGCACTGACCGCCCAGATCACGAAACTTTACCAGCAAGTGCAAGAGCTGGACGCCAATAAAACCGAACTGGCCAAACGCCTCGCCCAGACTGACCTTGACGAGGCCAGCAGCTTTGCAAAAGATGCCTTGATAAAATTTGAAGATGGCGATCTCAAAGCTGCCCTTGCCCTGTTATCAGAAGAAAAACTGGATGAATACTGGGAAATGGTTTTGACACAGGAAGAAAAATTAAAGCGGGCCAAAGAGCAGGCAGTGGAAAATTATATGATCCGGGCAAGACTGTTGATTGCGAATTTTGAGTTTCCGAAGGCTTATCGGAGTTATCTGTTAGCAGTGGAAAAAGACAGTACCAATTTTGGCAACCTGTGGGAAGTGGCTCTTTTTTTACAAAAACAACATCAGTACCAACGAGCCATTCCACTTTATCGCAAAGCCCTCTCGCTGGCTAAAACCGCAAGTGGCGAGGCTTCCATGCTGAACAACCTGGGAATTCTCTACAAAAAGAGGCAAGAATTCGTTCTGGCCGATTCCGTATACCGCGCAGCACTTGAAACATACAAGAAATTGGCAGCAAAAAAACCCGATGCTTTCCTCCAATATGTCGCTATGACACTCAACAACCTTGGAAATCTACTCAAAGACAGGCAGGAATTCATCCAGGCTGACTCTGTATACCGCGAAGCACTCAAAATCCGTCGGGAACTGGCAGAAAAAAACCCCGAAGTCTTCCTCCCCGATGTCGCCACCACCCTGAACAACCTGGGCATACTGCTCTCCAACAGGCAGGAATTCGTCCAGGCTGACTCTGTATACCGCGAAGCGCTTGAAACTTACAGGAACCTGGCCGCAGAAAACCCCGAAGTGTTCCTACCCAATGTCGCCACCACACTGAACAACCTGGGGATACTCCTCAAAGACAGGCAGGAATTCATTCAGGCCGACTCTGTATACCGCGAAGCACTCAAAATCCGTCGGGAACTGGCAGCCAAAAACCCTGACGCATTCCTACCCAATGTCGCTAACACACTGAACAACCTGGGAATCCTCCTCAAAAGCAGGCAGGAATTCGTTCAGGCCGACTCCGCATACCGTGAAGCACTCAAAATTTATATGAACCTGGCAGCCAAAAACCCCAATGCATTCCTCCCGGATGTGGCCAATACCTTGAACAACTTGGGCGTACTCCTCAAAGACAGGCAGGAATTTGTCCGGGCCGACTCTGTATACCGCGAAGCACTCAAAATTTACAGGGACCTGGCAGCTAAAAACCCCGACGCGTACCTCCCTGATGTCGCTAACGCTCTAAACAACCTGGGGACTCTCCTCTCGGACTGGCAGGAATTCGACCAGGCCGACTCTGTATATCGTGAAGCACTAAAAATCCGTCGGGAATTGGCAGCCAAAAACCCCGACGCATTCCTACCTGATGTCGCTAATACTCTGAACAACCTGGGGATACTTCTCAAAAACCGACAGGAATTCGTTCAGGCCGACTCCGCATACGGTGAAGCACTTAAAATTTATAGGGACCTGGCAGCTAAAAACCCCGATGCGTTCTTACCTGATGTCGCCAATACCCTGAACAACCTCGGAATCCTCCTCAAAGGCAGGCAGGAATTTGTTCGGGCCGACTCTGCATACCGCGAAGCACTAGAAACATACAGAAACCTGGCAGCAGCAAACCCTGATGCATTTCTCCCAGATGTCGCCATGACACTGAACAACCTCGGAACCCTCCTCTCCGAATGGCAGGATTTCACCCAGGCTGACTCTGTATACCGCGAAGCACTTAAAATTCGCAGAGAACTGGCTGCCAAAAATCCTGATGCATTCCTCCCCAATGTCGCCATGACGCTGAACAACCTGGGAGCCCTACTTAGAGACATGCAGGAATTCGACCAGGCCGATACTGCCTACCGCGAAGCACTCGAAATCCGCAGAAGGCTGGCAGCCAAAAATCCTGACGCGTTCCTCCCTTTTGTAGCCAATACCCTGAACAACCTGGGAATCCTCCTAAAAGACAGGCGGGAGTTTGTTCGGGCCGACTCCACATACCGCGAAGCGCTTGGAATATACAAGAACTTGGCAGCAAGAAACCCCGACGCATACCTTCCAGATGTCGCCATGACTTCGAACAATCTCGGAATCCTACTCGAAAACAGACAGGAATTCGATCAGGCTAAATCTGCGTACTACGAAGCGCTGGAAACGTACAGGGGGCTGGCAGCCAAAAATCCCGATGCTTTCCTCCCCAATGTCGCCATGACCCTGAACAACTTGGGAGCACTCCTCAAAAACCTTCAGGAATTCGACCAAGCCGACTCCGCCTACCGGGAAGCACTGGAAATCCGCAGAAGGCTGGCGGTCAAAAACCCCAATGCATTCAATCTCAAAGTCTGCATGACAGCAATCAATCTAGCTATTTTCAAAAAAGAAATGTTGGAAAGAACCCTGGATATGCAACACAAAGAGGAAGGCTCCGCACTGGTGGAAGATGCTGAAAAACGCTTGCTGATTTTCCCGGCACAGCACCCTACCGTCGTTAATTACACGAAATATATTGACTACTACAAAGACTATTTTGCAAACATCACTGAAGAAAAGCTGCGTTTCAAAGCATTGCTCGCAAAGATCACCGCTTTAGAAGAAGCCAACGAAAAAGAATCCGACCCGACCCGAAAAGCCACCCGCCAGCAAGAAATCATCCAACTCTTGGAAAAGATGCTGGCCGAAAACCCCGAAAACGACGCGCTAAGAAACTACACCGCCTCTGCCTACGGCTCCCACGCCTGGTACCTCCTCTTCGACCAGCAGCATTCAGCTGCCGAAGCCGCTGCCAACCAAGGCCTCCAGCTCGACCCCACCGAAGAATGGATCAACACCAACCTCGCCCTCGCCCTGCTCTATCAGGGAAAATGGCCAGAGGCCCAAGCACTCTACGAGGCGTGGAAGGACAAACCGTATGATGAGGAAAATTCCTGGCGGGACATTTTCCTCAAAGATTTGGATGAAATGGAAGCAGCCGGAATCACCCATCCAGATGTACAGAAAGTAAGGGAATTATTAAAGTAACTCGGATTGTTAATCCGAGCAGCCGTAAAGTTACTCGGACTGTTAATCCGAGCAACCATTTCTTGGATTGACAATCCGGGTAGCCCCATTTCTTGGATTGACAATCCGAGTTACTTTATGGGTACATGGTGCTGCCTTCGAGGTACTCGAACACGGCATCCGGCACGAGGTACTGTACCGATTTTCCTTCTTTAATACATCGGCGGATGTAGGTGGCGGAAATGTCGAGGAGAGGGGCTTCGAAGAAATGGACGTGGGGGTGCGTTTCCAACTCACCCAGTTCGTAGCGGGGCCGTTTGTACAAATAAATGTGGTAGCCTTCGAGGATGCGTTCGTAGTTTTTCCATTTGTGCAAGGTGGCCAGGTTGTCGCCGCCCATGATGAGGACAAATTCTTTGTCGGGGTATTTTTCTTTCAAATAAGTCAGCGTATCGATGGTGTAGGAAGGTTTGGGGAGATTGAATTCAATATTGGAATCGCGGAGCAAAGGGTTGTCACCGATGGCCAGCTGGACGAGGTGGAGCCGGTCATAATCTTTGGCCAGCGAAGCCTTGGGCTTTAACGGATTCTGCGGACTCACAACGATCCACACCTGATCCAGATCGGTATGTGCCGCCATGAAGTTGGCGATGATCATATGCCCCACGTGCACGGGGTTGAAGGAACCAAAGAAGAGGCCTATTTTCATGAAATGATTGGTTTTGAATGGTTGAATGGCGAAATGGTTTGTGGTGCTTGGAAATGAGTTTAAAATACCATTTAACCATTCAACCATTTAGCCATTCAATCTAAATTTTCTACCTTGCCCGCCCAAATTGAGCGCAAGGTATTATTTTTCAAAAAATCCCAAGTATAATACAGTTTTGAGCAGGAGAGTTTTGAGTTGTTGAGTATTTAAAACGAAACTCAAAACTCACCAACTCAAAATTCGAAACTCAAAAATTACTAAAACTCAAAACTTATCTATGACCAAGATTAGAGCGGCCATTACGGGCATTCAGGGCTATGTGCCGGACTTTGTTTTAAACAATAAAGATCTGGAAAAAATGGTGGACACCAACGACGAGTGGATCAGGTCCCGTACGGGTATTCAGGAGCGGCATATCTTAAAAGAAGAAGGAAAAGCGACCTCTGACATAGGCGCAAGGGCAGTGGAAGGGCTACTGAAAAAGACAGGCACCGCACCTGAAGAAATAGAAATGTTGCTTTGTGCGACTGTCACGTCCGATATGCAGTTTCCCGACACGGCCAATTTGATTGCATATAAAACAGGTTGCAAAAACGCTTTCACTTACGATATCAACGCTGCCTGTTCGGGCTTTCTGTTTGCCCTTTCGACGGGCGCCAAGTTCATCGAAACGGGTACTTACAAAAAGGTAATCATCGTAGGAGCAGACATGATGTCATCCATACTCGACTATACCGACAGGTCTACCTGTATCTTATTTGGTGACGGTGGAGGCGCAGTTCTGCTGGAAGCCAACGATGAAGGCAACGGCATTCAGGATTCCATTTTGAAAAGCGATGCAACCGGCGCGCAATACCTGCACCAGAAGGCAGGTGGCTCTCTCAAGCCGGCTTCGCACGAAACCGTGGATGCAAGAGAACATTATGTTTACCAGAATGGGCGCCCGGTGTTCAAGGCAGCCGTTTCCGGCATGGCCGACGTAGTCACAAAAGTGATGGAACGCAACAACCTTTCTGCCGATGATGTGTCTTGGGTAGTGCCTCACCAAGCCAATTTACGGATCATCGAGGCAGTGGCCCGCATGGCCGAATTCCCGATGGAACGGGTCATGGTCAATATCCATAAATATGGCAATACGACTGCCGGCACCATCCCACTCTGTCTGTGGGAATGGGAAGATCAATTGAAAAAAGGCGACAACCTCATCTTAACAGCCTTCGGAGGTGGCTACACGTGGGGGGCAACCTGGTTGAAGTGGGCGTATTAGGTTTCTGGTTTCTGGTTTTTGGTTCTTGGTTTTTAGATCGTTTCAAAACCAGAAACCAAAAACCAAAAACCAGAAACCAAAAACCATTTCTTACCTTTGCGCCGCTTTTCGGAAAGCCCATCTTTAAAATGGGCATAACCCGTTCATTTTTAATCATTTAAACCAGAAAATTTAGAACAACATGGCAAGTACTTCCGATATACGTAATGGTATGTGCATCAACTTCAACAACGATATTTGGTCTATCGTATCATTTCAGCATGTTAAGCCTGGTAAAGGCGCCGCATTTGTAAGAACAAAATTGAAATCACTGACCAAGGGAAAAGTAGTTGACAATACGTTTCCTGCCGGCCATAAAATAGATGAGGTTCGGGTAGAAAGACGCCATTTTCAATTTTTGTACAAAGATGACATGGGGTATAATTTCATGAACATGGAAACGTACGACCAGATCACCTTGCAAGAATCATTGATCGAAAACCCAAAATTCCTCAAGGGTGAAATGATGGTGGAAGTGCTCTACCACGCGGAGAAAGATGTTCCGCTCAACATGGAAATGCCCGTGTTGGCTGAATATAAAGTGACCTATACTGAACCGGGTGTTAAAGGGGACACCGCCACCAATACCCTGAAACCTGCAACCATCGATACGAACGTGGAAGTACGTGTCCCTCTTTTCATCAACGAAGGGGATACCATCAAAGTAAACCCACGTACCGGCGAATACCAAGGACGTGCATAAAACCGGCAGACGGCAGGCGGTCAACGGCAGACGGGAATTGAATCGTCAGCCGCCAGCCGTCCACCGTCCACCGTCAAAACTATTATCATGACTTTTCAGGAAATCACAGAATTGATCAAAGCCCTCAGTAAATCGAGATTGGCTGAGTTCAAAATGAAAGATGGGGACTTTGAACTGTCCGTCAGGACCGATCGCTACAAGGACACCAAAACAACAAAGGTGGTACAAGCCCCCGTGACCGTTGCCGCACCTCCGGTGACCACAGCACCGGCACCAGCACCCGCTGCCCCGGCACCAGCTGCACCAGAACCGGCACCCGCCGCGGCCAAAGCCCAAAAGGAAGCTCCAAAGGAAGAAGATACTACTCAATACCTGGAAGTCAAATCCCCCATGGTCGGTACTTTTTACCGGTCCTCTTCCCCAGATAAGCCACCCTACGTAGAAGTGGGTCAATCCATCAGCAAAGGCGACACCGTGTGCATCATCGAAGCCATGAAACTGTTCAACGATATTGAGTCGGAAGTCAGTGGCAAAGTGGTCAAAGTCATGGTTGAAAACGCCAAACCGGTCGAATACGACCAAGTCCTTTTCCTTGTAGAACCGGAATAATGAATGGATAATCGACAATGGATAATAATTGTCCGTTATCCATTGTCCATTTACCATTAACCAATTATGTTCGAAAAAATACTCATTGCCAACCGTGGTGAAATAGCCCTTCGCATTATCCGCACCTGTCGGGAAATGGGCATCAAGACCGTTGCGGTCTTTTCCACTGCAGATGCCGATAGCTTACACGTACGTTTCGCCGACGAAGCTGTTTGTATCGGCCCTCCGTCATCAACCGATTCTTATCTCAACATTCCCCGCATCATGGCGGCCACTGAAATCACCAATGCGGATGCCATTCATCCCGGTTATGGTTTTTTGGCGGAGAATGCTGATTTCGCTGAAATCTGCACGGAGTACGGCATCAAGTTTATCGGCCCTTCACCAGAGCAGATCAAGAAAATGGGTGATAAAATCACCGCAAAAGCCACCATGATCGAAGCCGGTGTCCCCGTTGTCCCTGGTACGGACGGGTTGATTCACGACCTGGCAGAAGCGAAAGGCCTTGCCAGTGAAATAGGTTACCCCGTCATCTTGAAAGCGACCGCGGGAGGAGGAGGCAAAGGAATGCGTATCGTCTGGAAAGAAGAAGAATTTGAAGACCAGTGGAACATGGCCCGGACAGAGGCCAAAGCAGCCTTCTCCAATGACGGTATTTACATGGAAAAATTCGTGGAGGAACCTCGCCACATCGAATTCCAGATCGTTGGTGACCAATTCGGTACCGTCTGTCATTTGTCGGAAAGAGAGTGCTCTATCCAACGGCGCCACCAAAAACTGGTAGAGGAAAGCCCCTCCCCGTTCATGACAGATGAACTGCGCAAAAGGATGGGCGATGCGGCTATTCTCGCCGGGAAGTGCATCAATTATGAAGGAGTAGGAACAGTGGAATTTTTGGTGGACAAGCACCGCAATTTTTATTTCATGGAAATGAATACCCGTATCCAGGTAGAGCACCCGGTCACCGAGGAAGTCATTGACCATGACCTTATCAAGGAACAAATCAAAGTGGCCGCTGGCATCCCTATTTCAGGCGAAAACTACGAACCGATGGTGCACGCCATTGAGTGCCGCATCAATGCGGAAGATGTCTTTAAAGATTTCCGGCCTTCTCCGGGCAAGATCACTTCTTTGCATACAGCCAAGGGCCACGGCGTCCGGGTGGACACACATGTCTATGCGGGCTACCAGATCTCGCCTTACTATGATTCCATGATTGCCAAGCTGATCTGCCGGGCCCGTACCCGCGAGGAATGCATCACTAAAATGGAAAGGGCATTGGATGAGTTTATCATCGAAGGTGTCAAAACAACCATTCCTTTTCACCAAAAGCTGATGAAAGATGAAAGGTTTCGCTCAGGGGATTTCCACACCGGATTCCTGAATGAATTTGACATGGGAGAAGAAAAATAAAAATCTATATATTAGAAATTGGACATTCAATGGAGGCCGTTATTTGAGATAACCGCCTCCATTTTTTTATCATTCTGGTCAGTGACCAAAGTACTGCCCCGATTTTTTTCCAGTGTGTCCTCTGTGTAGCAGTGTCTCTGTGTTTAATAATTTTCGCATGTTTAGATTAGCTTTTATGGATAGTTGTTCACAATACATTCAGCGCCGTAGAATGCTTAATCTCCGTCATTACGAAAGAACTCTGCACCTTACCGATATTATCCAGCCCGGCCAATTTTTTTGAAACAAAATGCTGGTACGCTTCCATGTCCTTCACAATGACTTTTAGCAAATAATCAAACAGGCCGGCCACGTGGTAGCACTCCATCACTTCCGGCAGGGAAATGACCGATTCCACAAATTTTTCCAAGAACACCGTATTGTGTTCCTTGAGTGAGACATTGACGAAAGCCAGCAAGGTCAGTCCCAGTTTTTCCCGGTTCAGCAGGGCGATGTATTTATCCACATAGCCGTTTTTCTCCAACCGCTTGATGCGTTCATAGACAGGCGTAGTGGTCATGCCGATCTGCGCGGCAATTTCTTTAGTCGTCAATTTGGAATTATGCTGCAGCAGATCAAGAATACGAAGATCGGTGGCATCGAGCTGGTTCATAACATTGAAATCAATATGGATAGACATGACAGATTTTAGAAACCTCTCCTATCTAATTCTCCAAAGGGAATTCGTTGCAGAAAATTTTCCTGCAAAGCTAAGTTTCACGAATCAATAAAAGAGAATAATTCTTAAATAATGATTGTCAATGGATTTATTTCCTGCCTATGACGACAGTCATAGGATTGCATCCCAAAGAAGGGTAATTTTGTAAAAAATCAGAGAATGATGAAAAAGCATAAATTCCATCCCGAAAGTTTGATGATGTCCTATGGTTACCACCCCGAATGGTCGGAAGGCTCTATCAAATGCCCCATTTTTCAGACCTCCACTTTTGAATTCAGGACGGCCGAACAAGGCAAAGCTTATTTCGAGTTAGCCTATGGGCTGAGAAAGCCCGATATATCAGAAAAACAGGGCATGATCTACAGCCGCATCAACAACCCGGACCTGGAAATCCTGGAAGACCGCCTGACCATCTGGGACAATGCCGAGGCCTGCTCCGTTTTTGAAAGTGGCATGTCGGCTATTTCAACGACGTTTTTTGAGTTTTTGAAACCAGGCGATTTGCTGTTGTACTCGAAGCCCTTGTACGGCGGTACCATTCATTTTATCGAGCAAATCCTCCCCGAATGGGGTGTGGATATTTTGGGGTTCAGAGCAGGCATGAGGGAAGAGGAAATGGTTGAGCTGGTCAGGCAATCCGGCAAGGAAAACCAACTGGCCATGATGTATGTCGAAACGCCCGCTAATCCAACAAACGATTTATTTGATCTTACAGCCTGTTCGAATGTGGCCAAGTATTTTTCGAAAAAAGAAAAGCAGGTAGTACTGGCCGTGGACAACACTTACATGGGGCCGCTCTGGCAGCACCCTTTGAAATTCGGTGCAGATCTCGTTATTTATTCAGCAACAAAATATATCGGCGGACACAGTGACGTCATCGCAGGAGCGGTACTTGGTTCGTCCAAACATATTGGGCGCCTGAAAGTATTACGTACTTTTTTGGGCAGTATGAGCAGCCCGTTTACCAGTTGGTTACTGTTGCGGAGTTTGGAGACATTAAAAATACGAATGGAACAACAGGCACAAAATGCGAAAGAAGTCGCGGCCTTTTTGAACGATCATCCACTGGTCAACAAAGTGTATTACCTCGGCCTGCTTGCCCCTTCCGATGAAATTAATTTTGCGGTTTACAAAAAACAGTTTTCCTCCCCCGGCGCCATGATTTCTTTTGAAATTAAAGGTGGTGAAAAAGAAGCTTTTACATTTTTAAACAATTTAGCACTTATCAAGCTGGCCGTCAGTCTCGGCAGCACCGAATCGCTGGCACAGCACCCGGCCACGATGACGCACGCTGGCATGGAAGCAACGGAAAAAGAAAAATATGGCATCACGCCATCATTGGTTCGGTTGTCTATTGGCGTGGAAAATGTGTCGGATTTAATTTATGATATTGAGAAGGCATTGAAAGCAGTGACTTCTGAAAACAACAGAAAACAATTTAAAAAGGCTGCGTAATATCAGCTTTGCTGCAATTTTGTTCCTTTTGTGGCAAGCTTATTTAAACCACAAAAGGAACAAAAAAATTTATTTTAAAATCGCTCCCCCGATACTGCACTCTAAACATTTCCGCTGATCGCAATATTCATTTTTTAATTGCAGCAACGCCTGTGTTTGATACGCTGAATCGGCCCGTAATCCCAGTGTTTCCCAGCCTTTGATGATTTTATTGCGTTCTGGTTTTATTTCTTCCAACAGTCGGAGAGCCTTGTCTTTATAACCTTCTTCCTTTATTTCATTTCCATATAAAAATAAAAAGGGAACGATGGTATTTATCGTCAATAAACGGATTGCTTCTTTACCGAAAGATTTATTTCTTTTTTCCGACTCTTTTTCAAATGTGTAGTGCGTCAGCCAGTAACCGTCGAGTTTAATGGCAAACAACGCGTCAATTTCTTTAACCGCATTTACTTCCAGTATTTTTGAAAATAAGTGCACCGATCGGTGAATCAATTTTGCAAATTGGGCCAAACGCACGGTCGGGAAATTAGCGGGATGAAGGCGCAAAAAATTCCACATTACCGGGTCAATGGAATCCAGCTTGAATTTTTGTTTTAGAAATAAATATTCTCTTTTCAGTTCATCGGGATAGTGGTCGGTAAAGTCTTTTCCAAGCATACCCGCCTGTCCAAATATCAGTGCCTCGATTTGAAACAGATTATTTCGGTACTTCGCCAAAATTTTTTGCGGTAGCGAACGAGCCATCAATTCGAACGGATCGGCATTTATTTTCAGGCCAAAATTGCGGGCAGTGAATTGATAGAAGGTTTCTTCCCAATCCATTTTATTTTTTAACAGAGCCGCCCTGACATGCTCCGTCTTTCGTTCCAGCCGTTCCACCAGCAATCGATCAAGCCAGAGGTTTTTTGTCATCTCTGAAACGGAAAAAAACTGGTGCTGGCAGGGTATCCAATATTCGTTGTGCAATATTTTCTGGTAGGTACCCAACAGTTTTGCCGGCACTCGTTTGTTCATTTCCAGGCAAGGAATGCGACTGCCATCTTTTCGTAGAACATGATGGTCCTCCTCCATTACTACATGGAGGATTACGTTGTGATAGGCTTCATCACTTTGGTGGTTATGGGCAAGCCAATCGGAAGATTTCAGGTGCATTTCCACATTGCCCGCCCATAGAGTGCCATTGATACGGACACGGGCATTGGAAAAATCAGGGCCGGCATGTGCATTGTGTTCGCCGGGATGGACAATTTCGATTTTTTCACCACTTGTGGAAATAAGGTCAGAGTGGTCAAAGCGACGGAACCTCCACAAGAAGTGGAGAAATTTTTCTTTCATACTGGGGGCGTTTTTGAATGCTAAAGTGATCAAATGTACTCAAAAACAACTACCCTTACAAATTGAAAATATGAGGGTCGCCGCCTGAAATGCCCCCTTAAATTGATAGATTGGCACTAACCAGAGAGAAAAAGACTTTCTTTTGCCCGAAAGGTAATTTTCATTGTTTTTTCACCCAAGCTATTGTGGAAAATTGTACCTTGTAAATTCTTACATACGAGCGTGTTATAATGATAACACCAATTGATTACATAGAATAGAAAAAAACCAAAACATTCCCATCTTGGAATGACCTGCTTCGCCTGAGAGAAGCGAACCAAAGACTACGTACCAAAAAATCATTATTTAACCTTTAAACCTAATAACTATGTTTTCATTAGATCTTAAGGGAGATTATAAATCCATCTCCCAAATCCAAACCAAAGAAGAAGAATCTTTACTGGCCAAAAACAACGTCGTCGCCGTTGGAATCTCCCATAAGGAAGAGCACGGGGAAGATACCGGTGAGCCTTGTCTGACCTGCTTTGTGCAAGCCAAGTTAGAGCCCGGACTTCTGTCAAAGGATGATATGATCCCCAAACGGATCGGCAAATGCAAGACAGATGTCGTAGAAGTAGGGCAAATCTTTGCGCAGAGCGATGTCACGCTCAGAAAGCGTATCCGGCCGGCCATGGGAGGCTACAGTGTAGGCCATACGAAAATCACTGCCGGCACCCTTGGAACCTGTGTCATTGACAGTACCCCGGTCACAGGTGAATACAGGCGGGTATACATTCTGAGCAACAACCACGTCCTCGCCAATTCAAATGCTGCCGTGGTAGGAGACCCTATTCTGCAACCCGGACCATTTGACGGTGGCACACTCCCCAATGACCTGATTGCCCGTCTTTCCCGCTGGGTTCCAATCAACTTTTTGCCTTCCAGGAGGGTCAACTACGTTGACGCAGCCATCGCCGAAGGCGACCTGGACGATCTGAACCGTGAAATTTACTGGAAAGGTTATGTGAAGGACATGGTTCCTCCTGCAGTCGGTATGAAAGTTACCAAAACTGGTAGGACTACCGGTCATACGACCGGAATCATCAGGGCCATCAATGCCACAGTAGATGTCAATTATGGTGCTGCCGGTGTGGCCCGGTTCTCCCGACAAATCATAACTACAGATATGAGTGCTGGAGGTGATTCCGGAAGCTTGGTCATGGATATGAACAACACGGCCGTCGGATTATTATTCGCAGGTTCTTCCACCGTCACCATCTGTAATGATATCCGTTACGTGATGGCGCTACTGAGAATCAAGTTTTTATAATTTCAATATATTCCCTGGGAGGCCCTTTTGGGTTTTCCAGGGATGCTCATTTTTAATGAAAACAGCAATTTTCAAAATATCTATTTGGGCAATAGGCTGTCTGGTCCTTTTTGGCTGCCATTCCGCCAATTATTCATCAGAAAACAACAATAATACAAACATGGAACAAATCATCGATGAGGTAGCCGCCAAATGGTTGGATATCGAAGGAGTAGAAAGCGTGGGACAAAGCAAAAACAAAGAAGGAGAAGACTGTATCCTGGTACTTATTTCCGTTCCGGCTACGGCATTAAAAGAACGTATTCCAGCTACTTACAAAGGCATTCCAGTAGAATTGTCAGGAACAGACTCCATAATAACCCACTAAAGAAACTTTACTGGCAGGAAAGGTTTTATTAAAAAAACTATTGCAGAAGGGACTTCGCCTTAGACTTCCAAGGTTCATGATCTTGGGCCGCTACGGATTCCCAGAGCTTAAACGCTTCTTCCACATCTTCTTTTTCATACGCAACGATTCCCAAATAAAAATCAGCTTCGGCTTTAAATGAAGGAATGGCCTTGCTGTTTTTGACCACTAAAGCATGACGCTCCGCATTTGCCAAATCATTCATGATGTCTAAATAAATTTTGCAAACAACCAGTCGCATTTCATAGTCTTCATCCACGGGTGCAAGGCCGGAAAAATAAGTTTCAAAAAAAGGTAGTGATGCGGCAAATTCTTCGTTGTCGTGGTGGATAAGTGCCTGTTCCAAAGCTTTGTCTTCTTCCTCGCCCAGTAACTGTAAGTTGCCTTCGTGGGTAATTTCTTTTCTCCAATTCACCTGGGAAAGGCCGGAAGGCTGGGCCGAGGGGTCGGTATCATGGGACTCGGCGTTGGGCGTAGGCTTACTGGTAGAAAAAAAATTTTCAAAAACAAACCAGGAGACCAAAACGAGGAGCAAAGCAGCAACTGCAATGGCCCATCTTTTTCTTCTGTGTTTTAAAATGATGACCTTGTTTTTGTTTTTTTTATGGAGTTCACCAAAGTGGCGGAGCATTTCCATTTCCCCCTTTTGTTGCTCCAGGTCAGAAAGATCCTGCATCAGTTGTAGCGCCTGTTTATAAGCAGGATCAGTCTGTATTTTCTTTTCTATTTGCATGGCTGCATCTGTAGGAAGGTTACCTTGCATATAGTTTTCTATTTGTTCGTAGTCTTGATCGTTCAGCTCCTTCATTACTAATAAAATTGGTGGTTTTTTGAGAGTAATTAATTTTAACTTTTATTCGAATTCCCGATCACCAAACACCATGGCTTGAAGTCGGCGGAGGTATTTGAATTTTTGCACCTTAGCAGATGCTTCATTGGAAAAACCAACCAATTCAGCAATCTCCCGGTGAGATTTACCTTCCATGTAATATAGCTTTAGTGTTTGTTTTCCTTTGACCGGCAGGAGTTCCAAGTGTTTTAATAAAACCTGCAATCGATGAGCCTGTAATAATTCATCCTCCGGAAGCGTAACTGCGTTATTTTCATACTTATATTCTGATAAGTTGGAAAAGGTAATCTCGGATTTTCGTCTTTTTTCCAATACTTTTAACCATAGCCGCCGGCAAATAGAGGAGAAAAAGTAATAGAGCGGTACATTCAGGCTAAATTCTTCTTTGTTACAATACCTGTATAATACGATGAGCCCCTCCTGGAAAATATCCCAGGCATCGTCCTCGTCACCGTGGTTCGACAGAACCATCTTTTTTATTTTAGGGAAAAATTCCTCGTAGATTGCTTCGGATGCTTTGCGGTTGTTTTTACAAAACAACTCAAACTGCCCCCAATCCGAATGATTAGCATCTTTGTTACTCATGTATGGTTTTCGTTAATGCACACTAAATGAGCCAAATGACTGGCTACATTTTCATCTTTTTGGTCAATTCATCGGGGCTGGTCTTAATGGTTCAAAAGGCAGGAATTTAACAATGGTGTTCCATCTCGGTTTTTTAGAGGCCATTTATTAACAAGGATAAAATTAGTTTATTTTTTTCGGTTACCTTTCTTTCATTCTCAGAATATGAGAGTAAATTAATTCCTGAATCGTTGTGCCGCTGCCACCACGCCCCAAGTGCACACAAAAACTTTTTACACCTGATATATTCCTGGCTTTGAGCCTTAACCCCAAAAGACATTCATTTTATGGAAATACGGGTATTTCCGGTGGCCCTCCTGGGCCATCGGATCAAACCAACAAGTGTAATTCTCAAGTTTTGGTCAATTTAAGTAAACGCTGACCCATCAGCTTATTCCCCAACTAATACAAAACCGGCCCAAAAGAAAGGCAGCTTGTTACCCGAGGAGTTGTTCAAAAGTTCAAGTTGTACCTGGTGAAGGGCTTCAGGGCGGTCCAAATTTTTATTGAGTATTAAATCCAGGAAATTAATGGACAATTCATAGGAAGTTCCTTCCCTCACCTTCCAAAGTGTCATTAAAGTATTCGGGACATTTTGATAGGCAAACCCCCGGGACAGACTCAGCACTCCCTCTCCTTTTTGATTCCGGCCAAGCCCCGTTTCACATGCTCCGAGCAACACCATTTCTGCCTTTATGGGGTTCGCATACAGGTCCCTGAGGAACAAGGTGTCATTGGATAATTGCAGGTAGGGATCTTTTCCACTGGCAGCGGCATGCGTAAAAATGAAGATATTTTCAAATCCTGTTTTTAGTGCTGCGAGGGTTTCCTCCTTGTTTGGGTTTCTCAACAATTTTACCTTGCCGGCAAATTTTTCTTCCAGGTCTTCTGTCTCAATTTCCAATTGGCTGTTGTTCGGGAAATTTTCCGGCGCAATTATCAGAAGCGGTTTTGTCCAGTTTTTATTTTTTCGATTTATTATCTTTTGCCGAAACATGACGGAAGCTGAATAATTGGCAGTTACGATATGTTTTTTTAACAGATACTCCAAGTCCTTAGGGTTCGGAAAATATTTTTCATTAACTGGTAAGGCAGAAAAAGGTAAATTATTCAACCGACCGTCAGGTATAATGATTATTTTCTTCTTTTTTAAAGAAAATGGAGCAATCAGTTTATTGTATAAAAAATGTCCGTGTTTTAAAAAATTTTTGATTTTTGGCTCATTAGTCAATCCCTTCCTTTTTCTGGTGGAATTAATAAATACATTCAAGCTGTTGTTAAATGCAGCCGTCACCGGAAAAGAGTGAAATGTGATTTTTTTTGAAGTCACTCCAAACGTATACATCTTTTTTTCTCCATAAAAATATTGGATCAGTACATCCTCTTTCGACAGTCGTTTTTGGACTTCTTTTAGCGAGGCTACTTTGGGATCGTATTTCAGTCGGAAATAAGCTTCATAATCGCTTTCCAATTTTTTGATCCATTTTTTAAATTCTTTTTTTTCCCTCATCAAAGTGGCCCTCAATTCAGCTTTTTTTGATTCCAGAGAAGTGGTATCCAGTAAATATTCCAACTTGGAAATTCTGTATTTAAAAGAAAATTCTTCTTGTAACGTTTCGTCAGGGACACCGGCAAATTCCTTGGCCTGAATGTCCGCCAAATTTTCTAAAAGGGAAAGAGCCTTACTGGTTTCAGAATATTTAAAGGCTTGTTCTAAATATAAGGGCTCGCCGGTTTCCCGGTAGAGCCGGTCAGCCGTGGCGATTGCCGATTCAAAAACCCTGAACCATTGTTCGGAAAGAAATTCCTTCGTTTTGTCTTCCACATATTCTGTACGCAATATTTTTATCAACGAAATAGCGGATTGGTAAGCACTATGCGACCAATTTAAAAAGTCCAGATCACTATTTACTTTTTTAAAATTGTTTAAAAGGATTTCTGCTTTTTTATCCAGTGTTTTTAACAATCCTATTTTATTAGGCGAATTTTTCGGGTCTGGATTTTCACTGTAATTTCCTGATTCGAATATTTCACTGAAATGAAAAAGCCCCTCCTGAAAGCAAACCATTGCTTCATCTATATCTCCCAACTTAGCCAAAATTTCCCCTCTTAAGGAACTATATTCACCGACCAGGTAATAACGCCCTTGCTTTATCTTTTTTGCCGCAATGATCGCCTCATCAATACGGTACAACGCCTTCGTATATTTATGCTGCGCGAAATATAAATTGGCGTATTGATGATAAATATGAGCAATGCTCCAGTCCTTTTCCAGGCGCATCTTCATGGCCATCTCCAGGTAATACTCTCCCTGTGCCCATTTTTTTTGCGACACATAAAAACTGGCCAGGTCGGTAATTGCATCCACTGATTTATCCTTGGGGTCATCCGGGTCGATGTTTTTCAGAAACTCCTCAACTGATTTTTTAAAATTATATTCCGCCTTTCTTAAATCTCCCTGTGCCCAGTAGTACTTGCCATAGTAATCGTATAAATAACCACGATAATGGATATAGGAATCAGGCAAATGTTCTTCTGCCAGTTTATTCCAGATAAGTGCATTCACATAATCTCCCTTTTCGTAATAAACAAGTCCAATAGAAAGTGGCAAAACAAAACGCAATGACATTTCATCCGGAAGGTGTTCTGGAAGATCGTACAACAACCGGGTATAACAGTCCAGGGTTTTGTCGTATTCCCCTTTGTTATCTTCGCACCGGCAGCGTTCATACTGAAGAAGGTACTTGGTCTTCATCAAGGAGTCCTGATTCAAAAGACGACCATAGGTCTCCAGAAGATCCTCGGTTTTTCTTAAATGCTGGTCCCACCCTTCGAGGGTAGGACTTTGGTCAGCCCAAATTATATTGGCACGAATAATATAATCAGCAAAAGAGGTAGGACAAAGTTGGGAAAGGGAGTCTATTTTTTCACAAATAAACACACAGCTATCTATATTTTTTTCATCATATCCTTTGGCTTCTTTCAACCAATTCTTCAATTTTATTTCATTTGTTTTTGTACAGTATTCCGTTATTTGGCAGCTACCCAAAAAGGATAAACCAAAAAAAATAATAAAAGGAATGAATATTTTAAAGTTTGCTAATACTATAATAATTTATATTTAACCCCCTTTCCCTATTGTTAAAAATTAAACATTTCAGAGGATGAATTTATTCAGATAAAATATCAATGATGATCGAGTCATCCCGTTGATCCATTAATTTATTTTTGCTGTCCCGAATAGTCATAAATACCCGCAATACAAATGTTTTGGAATCTCCATTTTTAGGTTCAATGACTTTCTGCAAAAACCGGGGTGCATCCAAAATCGCTTCTTCTTCTGTACTCTTTAATTCAACTTTAGTCGACTCCTTGCACCATGCCTGATGGAAAGCATTTGTGCCATCAAATATATTGGTAATATTGACATGGGCAATAAAATATTCTATTGCATCCTCATTTACTTTCTCCGTTGAATAAGTCAATCTGAAAGTTGGCTGATCATCATTAGGTAATTTTTCATATTCTTCGGATGACCAGGCGACCGGAACGGGACTGCTTAGTCCATCAACATCCAATGGAAAAAGCACAGCCTGAATCTTGGCCTTGTACTCCACTCGCACGGGAACTGAAATCTGAAAGGCCAGGTTTTCAGTATCATTGTCAACAATTAACGAAGTATATTTAGTGAATTTTCCCTGGTGCTTGACCTTAGCTTGAGGTCCGATATCTCCAGCATGAATATAATCGGGGAAACGGGCATTATAAATACTGGCGTCGTAGCCCGCTTTGACCGTATTGTACCTGATCAAAGTATGTAGATATGCATACTCGTCCTGGCCGAAAACAGGAAAAGGGCTTAGGATAGGATATTTATTCATAAGTAGTTGTTCCAATTAAAATGAAAATCAAGAAATCAAATAAATGACATCTTTCAGGAAAAATCCAAATGGTTCCGAAGATGATTTTTCCATATTAATTTTCATTTTATTTTGGCTATAAGTTTACCAAGTGGGTTATAGATTTTTTGCCGCTCATCTACTGCGGCATTGTCTCTATTTTAACTATCCTTAAAGCGTGTTAAATAAATTAATATAAAAGATTTGATTTAAATAAAATGAGCAGCGAGAGCATTGACTGGAAAAAGATGAGCTGTTTTAATGTATAAATTCTAAGTGCTTTAAAATATATCTAATACCGTTTTTTTATTTCAATTTTCTAAAAAATTCTATACTGGGTGCGTAATAATTAGAGCCACCTTTCATCTGCACTAAACCACTTTTAAGATCGCCCAAAATTGCATCATGTGCAGTATCGCCATTGGGTTTTGGCAATAAATTTTTAAAAGTAGCCAACGATTTTTGGAATGAAAGAAAATGCAACCCGACATCCTTGGACGGAAAATTTTGTGAATCGAATTCACCATTTGTTTTTAATCGCCGCTCACCGTAAGTGACCCCGCGGCGAATAATCATGGGCCCGTCCGAATCTGTGCGGTTGTTCATTTTCCTGATGTGGGCACTGAATGGGCACTTGTTTCCTTCAGTGTCGTTATTATAATTAAAAAAATTCAACTCCCTTCCATCCAAAGATTTCTTTGTGGTGGTTGCTGCATCGTACAGTGCCAACGGAGAGCCTTCGGTAAATCGTCCAACCATTTTTGCTCCGGCCAATGCCGGTGAAACACCCAATTGTTCCGCTTGCACAATCTGTTCAGCTGCAAATGCCTCCACGTGCTGTTCGAATTTTCGGTAGGCAAGGAAACTGCCGAAACATTTTCTCCCGGTTACCGACTCCTCAACCAGAAACTCTCTGACATCCCTGACCGGGTTCCACTGACCAGCCGACGGCAAGATCCTTCCCGGTTTCGGCAAAAACCACGGCTGGCTATATCCATCGGCAAAGCCGAAATGCTCCACTGGCTTGCCAAAACGATTGTGGTATACCTTCCCGTATTCAACAAAAGAAGACTCCAATGCTTCAAATCGCTGCTTAAAAATATTCAGGAAATAGGCGGCCCGTTGCTTCACAAAATTTTCTGAGGAATGAGCCATCATCAGCATCATTTGTGGAATGTTTTTCATCCTTGTTTCCCAACCTCCTTTGTCTTGCATATCGGCCCGCAGATCTCTATCCTTAAGATGGTCATATATTTCCTTGTATTCATTTTCTTTTTCGAAAAATTCAAACCCCTGGTAAGTCAGATAGATACCGATGAACAACTCAGGAGAAGTTGAAGCTTTTCCATAAGTTTTCCGTGTTTTATTTTCACGGGCCGCCGTGGAGATCGAAATCCGGTCGGGATTATTGGCAGGTGGGTCGGCCAGGATGGAAAGATATTTTTTTAAAGAGCGGGAAGCCTGGGTATCGTCATCATCCCAGTGCAAGGTCAGAAATGCAACATGCTTCCTGCCATGAGACTGGATAATATTACCTTGTAGGTTTCGACCAGTCCGATTGTTGAGAAACTCCTGGTTATCTTCAAATATGTCCTGATAGTTTTCCATGTAGTTAGCGCTTGTTTTTTATGAACCAAATTATCGGGGCAGCATGGTCAATGAGAAACACTCATTATCTACATTCTGCCATTTGTCAAAAAGTTACCGGATGGGACCTAATTTTTTAAAAACCTCCAAAGGATGACAAAAAGAAATGTATGAAAATCTTGGCGAAAAACTTAAATGATTAATGTGGCCGTCACACGCCCATTTTATCTTGTAGAAAGTACTAAATAAAAATGCACAGGACATATACTATTCGGACAGTGCTTATCCTATATGTCTGCCTAACAGCCCCTGCAGTTTATTTAAATGTATCATTCTGATTTTTATATATAATCTAAATATAATTTAAGGCTGCTATTGAACGGGTAATCATTAATGTGGCAAAGTGAGAGTTGTAAAACGATAAAGGTAAATTTAGTAAAAATAAATTCAGACTATAAAAACAGACAAGGAGATTTTACGAAAGATCGTTGGAATTCAGTTTAACTGCTTGTGCTTCATTAACACAGCTTTCATCATACGGTAATTCACCAATGGAACCAGGCTTTGCCAACTGCCCAAAACAAAGTTCATTCAATCTTTATATAGCAAGGCCAGCTCTTATTAGAGTCGATAAAGTTGTCCAAAAAAAAGGTTTTCTTACCAGATAGCAAGAATGAGAAGATAGACGGGAAACCTGAGCGAGAAAAGATGCAAAGAGTTTTGAGTCATCAAGCATAACCACTCAATAACTCAAAACTCAAAACTTAGGAAAATGTAATCAATTATACCTCCGCGTCGTCTCCAGATAAGCCGCATGTCCCGGGCGTTGCATGATGCCAAAAAGCATTTCCTTGGCACGGAACAGTTGCGCCTTTACGGTGCCGAGCGGTATTTGCAGTTCGTTGGCTATTTCTTCGTAGCTCAACTCCTCATAATAGCGCAGCTCGATCATCAGGCGGTACTTGTGGCTGAGATCACTAATGGATCGCTTGACCATCTGCAGTTTCTGGTTGCGGATGACCTCCTCTTCCGGATTGCGGGCATGGGTACGGATGGTACCGGTAAAATCTTTATCTCCATTGGGTTCGAGCGGCTGGTCGATGCTCAGGAAATGTAAACGCTTCTTCCGGATGTGGTCGATGCAGTTGTTGACGGCGATCTTGAAAAGCCAGGTAGAGAAGGCAAAGTGAGGTGCGTAAGTCGACAGCTTGTTGAAAGCTTTGCCAAACGCTTCGAGGGTCAGGTCTTCGGCATCGTCCGGATTACGGACCATTTTTAACAAGTGATTGTAAACGGATGCCCGATACCGATTCAGTAATGTGCCATAAGCCCTTTGGTCGCCTGCGATGGCAGCCTGAACCAAAATGTAATCTTCGGTGGCTTTAGGTGAAAGGTTGTGGGTTGTGGTGGTGGTCCGATTTGACAGACCTTTGGTGTGTTTCGTAAGTGTTAATTCCATCTCTGGGTGTTACTGTTCATGAGAATAGCCGGCGTGAACAGAACGTAGTAAAGTACCAGAAAAGCATCGAGGGCAGGAACCCAGGGCCACAGATTTTGATGTCGCAGCCGTTTTAAAATGATACTACTCAAAGTCAGCACTACACTCATCCTCACCGTATATCCCAATAGAGCAAATATTATGCTAAATTTATATATGAATAATACACCTCCCAAAACATAGTGCAGATAATGACTCATAGCGAGCGTAAAAAGTAGAATTCTATGTAGTAACTTATAATGTTTCCCTGTTGAAAAATGCCTTGCCTTTTGACGGTGGTAAGCCTTCCAGGTGGACTTCGGTTTGGAATAAACAAAAGTGGCAGGATCGAGCTGAACAGCGGTGTTGTTTTGGTGAGCAACCTCGTTCACGAAGAGGTCATCGTCCCCTGATGCTAAATGTTCATGCTTTTTAAATCCCTTTGCCTTTAAAAACAGTTTTTTTTGATAAGCCATGTTTCGTCCGACCCCCATGTAGGGAATGCCCGCCAGGGCAAAGGACAAATACTGCATGGCGGTGTAAACTGCCTCGTAGCGTATAAACTTGTTTAAAAAACCGGGAGCTTCCGTGTACGGTGCAAAACCCAGAACGATCTCGGTCTCACCTCCAATGCCAGCTACCATTTTTCGCAGCCAGTTGTTGCTCTCAGGTACACAGTCGGCGTCCGTCAGTAAAAGAACTTGGTTTCTCGCTTCCCGGATTCCTTTTGCCAGTGCATATTTTTTTCCGGGCCGTGGATCGTCACATTTGATAATCCTTAAATGTTTAAAGCGATGTGACAAAGATGATAATATATTTAAACTTTCATCATAGGAATTGTGGGAGATGACCAAAACTTCAAAGGAACGGTAGTTTTGATTTAGGATACGGTCAAGGTGGGCTCCTAAATTTTGCGCTTCGTTGTGCGCGCAGATGACTATTGAGACTGGAGGCAGGTCATCGGCTATGGGATTTAGGTCTTCTTGTTTGTCCCTTACGGAAAAAGTCGAATTTTGTTCCATTTGGGCCGGTTCTTTCGAGCATAGTGTACGGTGTGCGAGCTTTTCACTTCCCTCCCCCCTCTCAAGGGGGGACAATCCGCTGTGTATATCCCCCCTTGAGGGGGGCTGGGGGGTGAACTCGTTTACTCTTTTTCCCTCTCCCCTATTTTCATAAAATCCCAACTTTGCAAAAAAGTACAACCAAAAGAACAACTGCACTGCAGTGGCGATCAGGAAAGAGTAAAGGAGGAGTTGTTCGAGCAAGGTGATGGTTGTTTTGATTAGCGATTAACGGATCAACGATTTTTGATTTCAGATGCACACGACATTCAAAAATCGTTAATCCGTTAATCAATCTTTTCTTTACTAATTACGCCGATAAAACCTGCAAAATTTCATCGCGCAAATTCAACAGTCTGCCTGATGCTGCGGGTTTCTCTGCTTTAAACCGCTTCCAGTTCCGCTTGCTGACAAACAGCCGCCATTTTTTCAAAAAAAGCTCCGCTACCCAACCAAACAGAAAAAATCCCGGCACATAGCCCCATTTCAAATAGAAACCAAAATCGCCAATGCCTCCAAACACTTTTTTCAAAATTAAATACTGTAACCAAAGAACGACCGGATAGATAATCAATCCACCCAAAATTTTGATGGTGGGAACCCAAACAGGGTCAGAGCTGAATTTATCAGACAATTTACTGGCCAGGAAAGCGGGCAGGAAATGGACCAAATAACCTATCAAAAAAAATGGGAATAATATTATTATCAATAACCAATGAGCCGAAGTATTTTCCTTTACCGATGCATCCACAATATTCCTTTTGTGCAGTCCCGCAAAATAGTCATTGATCTTCTCTGAAAAGCTTTCATAGACCACAGGTTTTTTACTCCGCAAATACTGTAGGTGCTGCAACGTTTTTTTGGAGCGAAAATAAGTAGGTTGCGGCGGCAGCATATTTTCACTGGCCAGGATGGTCTCTGCTTTTTTCAACAATTCATCCTCTGCTTCATCTGCTGCATAAATTAATTGTTCCGCTAATTTTTCTTTTAAATGCAACGTCAATTTCCGGACTGCCTCTTTTTGATCCTTCTCCCAATCTTCTTTAAAATCCGCCACCCTGATCGGCCCGCCCATGTCGGTCAGCAATTCACTCCTGAATTTGCCCGGTTCAGAATAATTCAGGCCGATCGGCAAAATCACCAGCCCCAGCTGAAAATCATTCGCCGCTTCTGTGTTCAAAGCAATCCGGGCCGGCCCCGTCTTTACTTTTTTGACAAAACGCCCGCCATAACTGCCCCCTTCCGGTGCCACATACAAACAGCCGCCACCAGTCAGGTAATCAGTAGCCATCTGAAATGCCTTTTTATTATCGATCGGCTTACCGCCTGTATCCAGGTAGCGCTCCACTTTAATGCAATAAAAATTACTAAAAAACCAATTTCCAAAACGCGTCTTGAACAAACTGGCATTCGCCAGAAAATTCACACGCCGGTTCATAAGCACCGCTACGTTCAATGGATCCATCAAAGTCCCCGGGTGGTTGGAAGCCAAAATAACCGGGCCTTTATAATCGCGCATCTGTGCATTGACCAGAGTCCGCCTGGCATAATAAAACCAGCGTACAATCCAAACGAGCAATTTGGCTGTCTCGTAAAAAAGAAAAAGAAAAAGTTTCACTTTTCAGAAAGTAAGCACGTGATAAAGTCAGGCGAGTAACGGAGTGGGCGAGTAGGCAAGTAGGTGAGTAGACAAGTAAAATCCTTGTTCATCTGTTACTCGCCTGCTCGCCTACTCTCTCACTCGCCCACTCAATACTTGTTAACGTTTTGTCAAAGCGGAAAGATAGGCAGGCCATCATTTATTATTGCGGATTCGATTATTTTATTTTGGCCTGTTCTTGTTTCGAATTAATTGATTGTACAAACACCTTTCGCTAAAAATCCACTACCATTTATGCGGCCTCATTATTTCATTTTCTTCTTTCTAATATTAACGGGCTTTTTTGGGTGCTCCCCGCAAACACCGGATATAGGGATAGCTGAACATTACTTACCTCACCTGAACCACCTCAAGGAAGGAATTATCAATAAATATTATTTCCATTACAAAAGCAATGACGGCTTCGATAATTCAACCACTATCGAGTACAAAGAATATATCCTGACCCGGCCCAATGAACTCACAATCAACAACTACAACCCTGCATTCGAACTGGTCAATTCCACGGTTTACGAATTTCAGGACAATAAAATGTTTACTAAAAAAAATTCCATATTCTTTCGGAGTGACACCCTGTCGTCAGAAATATTGTCGCCTCTGTTCATCGACTGGAATGACTCCTCTCCCCCATCTACTTATCGGTCAAGGTTCACCTATAATTTTGGTACTGAACGAACCACTGTCATCGAAAAAAAATTTAAAAAAGACACAACGATCCTGAATAAACCAGCAAAAATATATAGCCATACCCTCATCAGAAAAGACACGACAGAGCAAAAAGAAACGAGTAGTTTGACAGGAAAATACGAGGCTGTTTATGTCGGCGGCATCGGCCTGTATACTGGCAAGGGCGAACTGGACGAAGGCGCTACTTTTCTTGAATTGATCGAACAAATTCCGCAAAAAAAATTCCGGCAACTAAAAAACCACCAAGTAAAAAGAGTCGGTTATATCAACCCTGACGAAAGGCTGGACAAAGAAAAAAAGTTTAGCACCTGCAATTCCATTGACGTCATTCTCGACTATTACAACGATAGCAAAAGCACCCGCTATCCTGGCGGGAAAAAAGCATTATGGGAATCAATACTCCCACAAATCGACAAAAGTAAAATGCACCTTGAATCAGGCTACCTGACCTTTCGGTTTGTCATCAATTGTCAGGGTGATGCCGGCCGTTACATTATCGAAGAAACGGCATTGGATTTTTCAAAAAAACAATTTAACCCGGAAACGGTCGGCCACTTATATAATATTGTTAAAAACCTGAAAGGGTGGCAACCACCATTTATCAGGAAAGAATACCAAGACACTTATAATTATTTAACTTTTAAATTAAAAGATGGTGAAATTGTCGAATTGCTTCCTTAAATATTTAAGCCTATTCTTTTTAGCCATTTTCTTTTCTTGTCAAAAATCCGAACCACTTTATAAAAAAGAAATGTCGTTGTCGGAGGCTGAAAAAAAAGAATTAACAAAAAAACTGGTGTATGGAGGATTTAATTATCACCAGGGAACAAGTGCCCACCAATTTCAATTATTTGAAGCCAATAAATACGATACTACTTTTTCTGAAATCCACCGGGAGCTGGGCATCCCTTATTTAAAAAGAGGTATCGCCCATACATTTTATCCACATTTTCAGAAAGTCATTCAATACGACGTACTCAACTGGCAAGGTTGGCGGGGATACAACTATTTATTTTTTTACCGGGATTATGAAAGAGCGCTGCAAGATTTTATCGAAATGGACAATTTGACCCCCGGTGTGGTCGATCACCCACAGGCCTTAAATATTGATTATCTTAAGGCCATTTGCTATTTAAAAATGGGGGATCACCAAAACGCCCTGCAATTTTTCAATAAACAAATTAAATATGAAATGGAATCTGTTGGCGTGGAATATATGGAACCTGTTTCATTTTTGTACCGGGGCATTGCCTATTGGGAAATTGGTGAATTTGCAAAAGCAAAAAGGTCATTTGAGATGGCCCTTGAAAACGACCGGAAAAATGCGGACGCCGCATTCTGGTTAGCGAAATATTGGCTGCAAGCAGGCAATCAAAAGAAAGCAAAAGAAATGATCGCAATAGCTAAAGACTTTTCAATAAAAGGATACGACTTAAGAAGACCTTACGTCGAAGCATTTTATCAAACCTATTTGGCGGATATTGAGGAATTCGCAACGGAGTTGGGGAAATTATAAGGCTAACCAAGGATGAAATTTAAAAAAAATAATAGCCATTTTTTTTGAAACTCCTCTTTTTATCTGTCTAAATTCTGCCTAACGGTTTGCGCTACTTTTTGCTACACAGCGTTTTGCGAAGGAAACACAGTACTTAAACGGTGAAAGATTAGCTTATTTTTTCAGTTCGCTATTTTAAGTGCCCGGACAAAAACATGGGGCGCTAAAAATGACACTTTTCTTTTGGCAAATGTTTGCTTTCCAAGCCTCACGACTCATTTTCGAACAAAGAAGAAGTGTCATTTTTTTGATCACCTGCTTAAGTAGATTTTACCCCATGACGACTTGTTAAATGAAGCATTTTCGATGCCCAATAATTTTATCTTTCATCAACGAACCGCCATTGCCCTGGTGCGTTCTTTATGGAGAACCTCCTATTTTTGCAAAAAAGAATTCTATGAAATTTTTCCGATTCCTGTTTTATATCGCCCTGTTGGTCGGCGGCTTCTTTTTAGGCACTTCCTGGCAGAACAAAACGGCTCCCCCCGACACGACTCCGCAGGTAGCAGCCGATGCCGATGAAAACCCCAACAATACCCAAGAGGCAGCCAAAATCAATTATAATACCCCTCCGATGCCCCCTGGCCTCAACGAAGATGAAAAAGCGACCATTCGCCTGTTCGAAAACTCAGCTCCCTCCGTGGCTTACATTACCACTTCCCGTATCCGGCAAGACTTCTGGAGCAGAAATGTAATGGAGATTCCGCAGGGCAGCGGCTCTGGTTTTGTGTGGGATACGGACGGGCACGTCATTACCAATTACCATGTCATTCAGGGGGCTGACCGGGCACAGGTCACTCTGGCAGATCAGACCACCTGGGATGCCACGCTCGTTGGGAAAGCACCGGAAAAAGATCTCGCCGTTTTAAAGATTGAAGCTCCCCGCAAGGCACTCCAGCCTATTCCTGTCGGAGCTTCTACCAATTTATTGGTGGGGCAGAGTGTCTATGCGATCGGCAATCCTTTTGGGCTCGACCAAACCCTGACCACAGGGATCATCAGTGCGCTTGGCAGGGAAATAGAATCCGTCAGCGGCATCCCCATCCGCGGGGCCATCCAGACCGATGCAGCGATTAACCCCGGAAATTCAGGTGGCCCGCTCCTTAATTCATCAGGCCAGTTGATCGGTGTAAATACTGCCATCTACAGCCCGTCCGGTGCCTCTGCCGGAATCGGCTTCTCCATCCCGGTCGATGAGGTAAAATGGGTCGTTCCCGAACTCATCACGCATGGCCGTATCATGCGCCCCAGCCTCGGCGTCGACCTGGCAGCCGACCAGACGACCGCCCGTCTCGGTGTAAAGGGCGCTCTTATTCTCGATATTCTTCAGGGTAGTGCTGCCTATAAGGCCGGTCTCCAGCCTACTTATCGCGACCGGCAGGGCCGCATTCGTTTAGGTGATGTCATAGTCGCCATCAACGATGACCGGGTCGGGAGCAGCAAGGATATGGTGCTGATTTTGGAAAAATATAAACCGGGTGATTTGGTGAAGGTAAAAGTACTGCGCAATGACCAGGAGGAAGTGGTGGAGTTGTCGCTGGATGAGGCGCGGTAACAAGCGGCAGCCCTCACTGCAATCGACTGGTATAGAAAAATTCATTTACAGACCTAAGTAAGTGGTTGTTCAAAAAAATGACACTTTTCCTTCACCTGGAACAGCGTTTTAAGCTATGGAAACCAATCATTTGCCAAAATAAAAGTGTCATTTTTAGCGCTCTTTTTTTTGACCACCTGCTTAACCGATCAAAAAAAATGACATTTTTTCTTCAGCTAAAATTTGCTTTTTGACGCTGAAAAATCAGTCACTTGCAAAAGCAAAAATGTCATTTTTAGCGCTCCTTATTTTTGGTCATCTGCTCAAGTACAGTGTAATTTATAAATGTTGCAGTTCGCCTCGCTTCGGGGAGGCGAAGAATGTCAGGAAACTTGAATGCCAGTGTTTTAAGACTACATTGTTGATCC
Source organism: Bacteroidota bacterium (assembly GCA_039819485.1). Taxonomy (GTDB): domain Bacteria; phylum Bacteroidota; class Bacteroidia; order Chitinophagales; family Saprospiraceae; genus UBA6168. Next base: position 49,502 of record JBCBRY010000014.1, read on the forward strand.
TGCACATAGATTAAAAAAAAACACAATCAAGGTTGTGGTTTTATCGTTTGCAGCAAGATCTATCTCATTTACCTTCAGAATTTCTCACTTAACAAATTTTTAATTTAATATTATTGTCTCTTTTTTGATCCAATTGCAAATTTGCTGTCAAACCGATCAAATATTTAATACAATCCATTAACTCATGCACAACACCATCATCTTCGACCTCGGCGGCGTACTCATTGACTGGAACCCCGATTATGTTTTTGATAAAATATTCAATGGCAATGAAGAACGAAAAAATTATTTTTTCCAACACGTTTGCACATCTGACTGGAACGAAAACCAGGACGCCGGCTATCCACTCCAACAGGCGACGGAAGACAAACTGGCAGAGTTTCCAGAATGGGAGACCGAAATAAAAGCTTTTTATGGCCGTTGGGAAGAAATGCTCGGCGGAGCCATTCAACCAACTGTTGATATCCTAAAAAAAATAAAAGGAAATAATACGCATCGTCTGGTTGCGTTAACGAATTGGTCGCACGAAACTTTTCCGGTAGCGCTGGAAAGGTTCGATTTTCTGCATTGGTTTGAAGGCATTGTAGTGAGTGGGGAAGAGAAGACCCGGAAGCCGTTTCCTGAGTTTTACAAAATATTGTTCGACCGGTATTCCGTCAATCCCCAGGAAGCTATTTTCATCGACGATAATTTACGAAATGTACAGGCAGGAATCGAGTTGGGTTTGACGGGCATTCATTTTAAATCATCAGAAGCATTGAATGCTAAATTGACTGAATTAAATGTGTATTAAAATGGCGCTTGCAAAAAGGACATCGTCCAACAAGCACAATTTTTTTTATCATGAATAAAAAATCACTACTCACCGTTGCCCCCTATATTTATTTTATCCTGGTCATTTTGGGTATTTTCTATAACAGTAAAACGGGCGATAAAACAACTGGGAATTCATTCATTATTTTATTATTCGCCACCCCTTTTTTAGTGCAATTATTTTTAAAAAATAAATGGCTGGAAATTTTCCTGATTGCCATATGTCTTTTTTTTAGCAGCTGGTTATTTCTTGCGTACCTATCAGATTTATTTGACATAACAGAAATGACAAAAAGGGCGTGGAACTTTATTGTTGTCGGAGGCTTGTTTGTTTTAGCTAACGGTATAGCAACTTCACTTCTAATGAGGAATTTAAATAAAAGGGAAGCGAAAAATTCGCTGGCATAACTGAATAAATCCGAATCCTCCAACAAAAATCCCGAACATGAAATCATTCATCATGTTCGGGATTTTAATTTTTATAAAAAAGTGGAATTAATCGTAAAAAGTCACTTTGCCGGTGCCGATGTCATACATCGCACCAACGATATCAATTTCACCATTTTCTTCCATCTCAGATAAGACGGGACTGTTTCTCCGTAACTTTTTGATGGTCAGTTCAACATTCCGCTTGGAAACAGCATTTACGAATGCTGCGTTTTTGGAATTTCGTTCTACCCCCTCTGGGGTTTCTACCGCATTTACCGCAGGCATGATATTATCCAACAAGTGAGTGATATTACCCAATTCGACGTGATCGCACGCACCTTTCACCGCTCCACATCCAGTGTGCCCCATCACAACCACCAGTTTTGAACCGGCAACCTTGCAGCCATATTCAATGCTTCCGAGAATATCAGCATTGACGATGTTTCCTGCTACGCGGGCATTGAATACATCGCCAACTCCCTGATTGAAAACAATTTCGGTTGGGATACGGGAATCAATACAACTCAAAATAACAGAGTGGGGAAATTGCCCGCTGGTAGTCTGCTTAACCTGTGCAATAAGCTCGCGGCCAAGTAATTTTTCATCTACAAACAATTGGTTCCCCAGTTTCAGTAATTCTTTGGCCATTTCAGGTGTAATGGACGCTTGTAACTCTGCGGTGAGGGTGGCCTTATGCAGTTCTTGTATGGTCATCTTAAAATTTATTTTTTTAAAAATTTCTGCAAAATAGAAATACTTTGGAAAAGCCATCAATTCGATACCCAAAATTTCGAATTGATGGCTTTTCCAAAAATATTTGGTGAGTAAAAATTGGAACTAAACACCAATTTTCAAAAATCGAAAATTAGCTGAGGACTAATTTACCGTTGCCATTTCCATTGCCATTTCTGCTGGAAATCAATTTTACAAATTCCTTGGCAGGTTGATTTGGAATATCGGTACGACGATCGATCATCTTCACCTCAATGTTTTTAAATGCGGCGTTGGTCTTGAAATCTTCAATGATCTCAAGGACATCCTGATCGATAGTAACCGAGCGCGAAGCATCAATCACCAATTTAGAATTGTTTGGAATGTGATTGAGCGTTTGCAGGATAGCAGCCTTGTTCAGGAAACTTACATCTTCCGAGAGTTGTAAGATAATTGGCTGGCCTTCATCGTGAGAAGTTGAATCGAAGAAGTAAGGCTTCTTATAATTGGCGCGCAGGACAAAGAATATCGCTACCACCATTCCCATTCCAATTCCCATCAAAAGGTCGGTGAAAACAATACCAAGGATGGTCACCATGAAAGGTATAAAATGCTCTTTGCCAAGTTTATACATTTGCTTGAACAGTACTGGCTTTGCCAATTTGTACCCTACCAAAAAGAGAATGGCAGCCAAACTCGCTAAAGGAATCATGTTCAGCACAAAAGGGATGGCCATTGCACAACCCAGCAAAATGAAACCATGTAAAATGGCAGAAGCCTTTGTTTTACCGCCAGATTGAATGTTCGTAGAACTCCGAACGATTACCTGGGTAATTGGCAGACCGCCAATCAGGCCCGAAATGATGTTACCGACACCTTGTGCTTTCAACTCCTGGTTCGCAGGTGTGACTCTCTTATACGGATCAAGTTTGTCCGTTGCTTCCAGGCAAAGGAGTGTTTCAAGGCTGGCCACCACCGCAATGGTAATACCAGTAATCCAAACCGCAGGATTGGTGATTGCGTCGAAGGCAGGAAAGGTGAACTGATCAAAGAAACCGGCAATACTGCCTGCCACCGGAATGCTCACCACTTGCTCTGCATTGAGTGCAAAACCACCCATATTTTGAAACAGCAAATTCAGCAAAATACCTACCGCCACTACGAGCAGTGGCCCCTGAATGATCTGAAAAATCCGTATTTTCTTCATGAACGGTTGTTCCCAAAGGATGAGGATGGCCAATGAAATGACAGTGATAATGATAGCACCGGGGCTTACATAGTCAAGCATATAAAAGATTTCGGAAAATGTGTTGTGGCCGTCGACCTGCTGAAAAGCAAAATCTCCTTCCGGATCTTTATCATACCCAAAGGCATGAGGAATCTGTTTCAAGAAAATAATAATACCGATGCCCGACAACATCCCTTTGATCACCGACGATGGAAAGTAATAACCAATGATACCAGCCTTAGCGAACCCGAGCAAAAGCTGGAAAATACCGCCCAGCACAACTGCCATCAGAAAGATTTCAAAGCTGCCCAATTCATTGATAGCAGTAAGAACGATAACGGCCAAACCCGCCGCCGGACCACTCACACCAAGTTGCGAGCCACTCATCGCACCCACGACAATACCACCAACTACACCAGCAATAATACCAGCAAACAAGGGGGCTCCCGATGCCAGAGCAATACCCAGACACAACGGAACCGCTACCAGGAATACAACAATACTTGCAGGAATGTCGCTCTTGAGATTGGCAAAAAAGCCAGAGGGAATTTTTTCAGTCGAATTCATTTTTTATAGGATTTTTTTGATTCGCCAACAATTCAATGACCTGCCCCCGTCTCGTGAACGGGGGACAAGCAAAGAATGGTTTTGACTTAATTTTTTAAAAGGGAGATTTTTGGACCATTGACTTTGCCCAAAAATTGAATTCCAGAGTGTTTATCTTAAAATTTTGGAGGTGGGACGATAATGTCCATTTCCGGGATAGTAACTTCTGTAGACATTTGGCTTGTGTTGTTGGAGCTTACAGGACCGAAATGATGTAATAGAAGAATTAAAGGAGTGGAATCTTTGTCGAGGTCATGTTCAGCAGTCTCTTTCTTGTCTTCAGCAGTATCGGACATTTCTACCAATTCAACTTCTTCCGCATTCAAGTCAAATTCACTTGGGAGCGGAGCCGCCATTGCTGATATTTCGATCAAAAAGATCAACACCAGCAACAAGCAATTAATGCAACGTTGAACAGTATCAATACTAAACATAAATTCATTTTTACATCACAAAAATATAGTAATACTATCGGAAATACAAACTCAGCTTAAAAAGGTTTATTAAAAACTTCTTTTTTTTTTAATTTGCACAAAAATCACAAATGGTTGATACTAGGTTAATATCATCTTTATCAAAGATTGATGGCATTCAAATGCCGATGCCTGCAAAAAATACATCAACGTTAATCTATTTAAATTAGACAAAATATCACCGACAAGTTCTTCACCTTTACATCAATGGCAGCTTCCGTTCAAATCAACGTTAACGAAAATTTGTACCTGAGAGACCCGCAGTCCACCAAACTGGGGAAAAAGATCATTAAGGAAGGCATCTTTCTGATCAATGATTTGGGGCTCGAATCATTTACGTTTAAAAAACTGGCCGGTCGGATCGAGTCTACAGAAGCCTCGATTTACCGGTACTTCACCAATAAGCACATCTTCCTGGTTTATCTGGTTTCTTATTACTGGGAATGGGTTCGCTTCCGCATCGACTTTAACTGTATGAATGTGGAAGACCCGGTCAGGAAACTGAAAATTGTTGTCAAAACCATTGTCGACACCGTCCGGTTAGCCAATCCAGCTGAATATATAGACCGGGACGAACTGCACCACCTGGTCATTTTTGAAGGCTCTAAGGCTTATCACGTGAAAGAAGTTGACGAAGAAAACAAGCAAGGGTTTTTCCGGACCCTAAAGGCGTTGAATGCTAAAATCGCCGGAATCATTTTGGATATCAATCCCTCTTTTCCGTATCCCAAAGCCGCAGCCAGCGATCTTTTGGAAATGGCGAACAACCATCATTACTACGCTGCACACCTGCCCTCCCTTACGGATATCGTGATCAGAGATGAAAATATGGAAGAACTGGAAAAATTGATGGAATACTTTATTTTCCGGCTGATCGGTCAGTGAATTCATTTCAGTCCTCAGCTCGACAGTCTGTAAATTGACTTAAAGACTTGCGAATGTTAAAAAATATTCGCCAAAATCGATTAGCGAACTCGCTGCTGAAGATTAAGGAATGCAAAAAAAAACCGGCCTACTCACCTGGAGCAAATAGGCCGGATAAATCCTGTATGAAATAGTCCCAAAGTTTTCACAGCAAAATATCTGGAGTACCAGATAAAAAATTAGAAGAGCGTGTTTTTGGGTATTAGGTATTGGATAGAGAACACCAAAATCTTAGGGTCGAGAAAGAACGTGTTAATTTAGAGCAGAGCGATCAAATACCGAATACCTACATTCAAACACTCTTATTAATCAGCTTTTTATTTCATCATTCACAGTTACAAAGAAAAGCTACTAAAAGCTTCCTTTCCAGCAAATAAATTTTAAAAGTCAGGTTTCTAATTGAAGAAGAATGAAGAATGAAAAATGAAGCACACCCTTTGTGACGGTCATGCGCATCAAACATTCTCCATTCTTCATTCTTCATTCTTCATTTCCCCTTACCTTTGCCGCTTCTTTTTCAAAAACTATTTTTTACATAAATCAGCATTGAGCAGTAGAGAGTAGAAAATAGAGGGTACAAAGAATAATTTTCCTCCCTCTGCCTTCTACCATCTACCTTCTACCAATTCACCGTGAAAAAAATTCAATCAGCACTCATTTCCGTTTTCCATAAAGAAGGTTTGGAAGACATCGTTCTTGAACTACACAAACTCGGCGTCACTATCTACAGCACAGGTGGCACCCAGCGCTATATCGAAGGATTGGGCGTACCGGTCAAAACCGTTGAAAACCTTACTTCCTACCCTTCTATCCTCGACGGCCGTGTAAAAACACTACACCCAAAAGTATTTGGCGGCATTCTCGCCCGGCGCGAAGAAGCACACCGCTCCCAGCTGGAACAATATGACATCCCGGAAATTGACCTGGTGATCGTCGACCTATACCCTTTTGAAGAAACGGTTGCAAACACCAACGACGAAGCCACCATTATTGAAAAAATCGACATTGGGGGCATTTCGCTTATCCGTGCTGCTGCCAAGAACTTCAGGGACGTGGCCTGTGTCCCTTCCAAAGAGGAATATGCCATGCTGCTGGATCTGCTGAAAGAAAAGCAGGGGTTCCTCGATGTTGCCGATCGGAAAGAACTGGCTCGACGGGCATTTAAAGTATCATCCAACTACGACGTAGCCATTTTCAATTATTTCAATGAAGGCACCGCCGACCTCTCTTTCAAATACAGCATCCACCGCTCCGACATTTTGCGCTATGGCGAAAACCCGCATCAGAGTGGCGTATTCTATGGTGATTTCGATAAAATGTTTGTAAAACTGGGCGGCAAAGCCATTAGCTACAATAACCTGGTAGACATTGATGCGGCAGTTCAGATCATGCGTGAATTCAAAGATGCAGATCCAACTTTTGCTATTTTAAAACATACCAATTCCTGCGGACTGGCCACCCGCCCTACCCTCCTCGAAGCCTGGCAGGCTGCCCTGGCATGTGACAATGTTTCCGCTTTTGGCGGTATTTTCATTTGCAACCGGACCCTGAACCTGGTCACTGCCCAGGAAATCGACCAACTGTTTTACGAGGTGGTCATCGCCCCTGATTTTGATGCGGATGCACTGGAATTGTTGCAAAAAAAGAAAAAGCGCATCCTGTTGAAAATCAAGGACTTCTTTGTGCGTTCCCGCTCTTTCCGCAGCTTGCTGAACGGAGTAGTTGAACAGGATACCGATCTAAAAATCGAATCTGCCGACGACCTGAAAGTAGCTACCAAAGTAGCACCAACGGACGCCCAGGTCCAAGACCTCCTGTTTGCCAACATCGCCGTGAAGCATTTGAAATCAAACGGCATAGCCCTGGTAAAAAACCAACAGCTCATCGGCATGGGCTGCGGCCAAACCAGCCGGGTGGACGCGCTCAAGCAGGCCATCACCAAAGCCAAAGCTTTCGGCTTCGATCTGGAAGGTGCCGTGATGGGCTCTGACGCCTTCTTCCCGTTCCCCGATTGTGTGGAGATTGCAGACAAGGCAGGCATCAAAGCAGTGACCCAGCCAGGAGGCTCCATCAAAGACCAGCAGAGCATTGACTACTGTGACGAAAACGGTTTGGCGATGGTGATGACGGGGCACCGGCACTTTAAGCATTGAGGATATCGAAAACAAAGGTTTTCAAAGCGGATATTTGATGGTCCCTAGCACTTGCTCAAATGTCCTGTTAAATGGGAGCCGGTTTTAGTATATTGGAAGAAAACAAATCGACAATATCATGAAAAAGATCATTTCATTTTGTTTCCTTCTGCTCCCTTTGCTCGGGCACGCCTACAAAGAATATTCGGTTGGTGACACCCTTTACGTCTGGGCACTCTCCGGGCTTAGCCTAAGGGCTGCACCAAGTACTGATTCATTGCGAAAATCTGTCATCCCCTATGGAGCAGCACTTGTAATTGAGAACCATCCGACAGGTTTTTTACAAGTCAAAATAATGGACCCCATGCCACATGAAGAGCGTAAAAGATGGGGTTTCTGGACCTGGTCTTCTATAAAAGATAACTGTTTGGAATTAAGGCCGTTCCATTTGAAGGGCCATTGGGTCCAGGTGAAATACGGCAACGAAACCGGATACGTTTTTGATGGGTACCTTTCACGGCTACCGGCCATGAAATACGTGAGCAAAAAAAAAGTTGGATCGAATATCTCTTATTTGAAACGTGAAAACTTCGTTGATTATGCCGCGAGAGAATTTGGGCTCGTTGAAAAAACAGGATATGAAAAACCCGAAACAAGTAATTACCAATACACCTTCCGCCGGGGCATTAGCTTTAGCGGACGTAGTCAGGAAAACTATAGTGAATCCTGTTTCGTGTTCAATGATATCACCCTTGAGGAGGGTTTCCTCTTTTTCAATGTTTTATGGAACTCTACTATTTATCCATATGATGGTTATGACCTAATGGCTGACCTGAAACTCACTTTTCATGCAGAAAACAAAGTTATCTGGCTCAACTCCGAACTCAATACCGTTGAAATCCAACTAATCGGAGCATCCATTTTGGCCATTTCTATTTCATCTGGTTGATAAAATTTTGCATTCTACTCTAATGAGCATCTACGATCAATATGAAACCGTCATCGGCCTGGAAATCCACCTCCAGCTCGCCACCACCAGCAAAGCCTTTTGCGGGGATGCTGTCATCTTCGGTGCAGCGCCGAACACCCACGTCAGTGCCATTTCGCTCGGGCACCCCGGCACCTTGCCAAAACTGAACGCAACCCAGGTCGAATACGCGGTAAAACTGGGGCTGGCACTCGGCAGTGAAATAAATCAACGAAACTGTTTCGACCGTAAAAATTATTTTTACCTCGACCTGCCCAAAGGCTATCAAATCACCCAGGACAAACATCCGGTTTGTATCGGTGGCGGTCTGGACATCAAGGTGAACGGCGAGCAAAAACACATCCGGCTTCACCACATCCACATGGAAGAAGACGCCGGAAAATCCATCCACGACGTTGACCCAACCAATTCACTGATTGATTTAAATCGGGCAGGCACGCCATTGTTGGAAATCGTTTCGGAACCCGACCTGCGCTCTGGCGAAGAGGTCGATGCCTTCATGACAGCCATGCGCCAGCTTGCCCGATACCTGGAAATTTCGGATGGGAATATGCAGGAAGGTTCCATGCGCTGTGATGTCAACGTGTCAGTCAGAAAAAAAGGAGCAACGGAATTGGGCGAGCGCTGTGAAATCAAAAATGTGAACTCGATGAAATTTGCCCGGCAAGCCATCAAGTACGAATCGCAGCGGCAAATCGACTTGATCGAAAGGGGCGGTACCATCACTCGGGAAACCCTGAATTTTAATCCGGCGACCGGCGTCACCACACCGATGCGTGATAAGGAAAGTGCCCATGATTACCGCTATTTTCCCGACCCTGATCTGCCACCGGTTGTTTTATCAGAAAAGAAAATTGAGGAACTAAAAAACAATTTGCCCCAATTGCCGCACGAGTTATTTCATGAATTTTTGGATAAATATAAACTGACAGAGTACGAAGCAGAATTATTGACAGCTGAAAAAAACACCGCTCATTATTTCCTCGGTCTAATCAATGAAACCCCCAACCATAAATCCGCCGCCAATTTAATCATCAATAAAATCCTGCCTTATTTGTCGGAAAATAAATTAACGCTTTCCAATTTCAAACTGCCTAAGAAAAGACTGGCTGAATTCATTCAATTAATTGGAGATGGAAAAGTCAGTGCTTCCATTGCTTACCAAAGATTATTTCCGGCTATTGTAAAATCACCTGACCAAACAGCTTTGGCCACTGCCGAAGCGATGAATTTAATCCAAAGCACCGACGAAGATTTTTTGGAAAAAATTATTGACGAGGTAATCACCCAAAACCCCGATAAAGTAAAAGCATTCAAAAACGGAAAAAAAGGATTAATTGGTTTTTTCATGGGGCAAGTGATGCGGGCCTCAAAAGGAAAGGCAGAACCAAAAACAACCAATGCATTATTAATTAAAAAATTAAAGTAACTCGGATTGTTAATCCGAGTTACTTTAATTGTAAAAAGGACGAATTACTTGCCCTCTCAAAAAAATATTTTTTGTAAAAAAGCGGATATTTTTTCCATTGTAACACGATTGACAAATTATTAATTTAAAGAACCCACTTGATCACCAATTATTTTTTTCTAAAATAACGAAAATTATTTGTTTTTATAACCATACTCATAAACAGTTGATAATCAGCCTATCAAACCCTTTTTTTATTTATTTTAAATCACCGTTAAAACGCTGCCTCGACACTTATAATATTTTACAAAAATTTAAAAAAAACAAAAACCAATCAACAACCATCAATCAACAATATTTTCCATCATAGCACTGCAACCATTTAATAATTAAATTTGCCTTTATCTATTAGTATGAAATCGAAATCGCTTTTCTAATTAAGCGTAACTTCTCAACTCAACATTTACTAAAAAAATAAACCTATTTGGTCTGTCCAATATCAGACCACAGCCCGCCTATTTTTTTAATTAAACCAAAATATACTTGGAACTGATTCAAGTGTGGTGACTGGTAAATGGCAGAGGGCAGAGAGTAGAGAGACTTTTAAACAAATAAACTCATAATCCTTCCACCCCTTACTCTCTACCATCTACCCCCTACCAACCACAGAAACAACCCGACTGGATTTTTTGCTTAGGTGTTTGAATACACCTCAAGCCGGGAAAATTCGTGTCATATTTTCTCACTGTTAAATCATTTATTGTATGAAAAAAAAATTAGATCACCTTTTTGTGATGCTTGCCTGCATGATATTCATGGCCATGAGCTGCAATGAATCTCCGATAGGCGATGACTTCGCAGACGACCTGTATGTGCCCATTGGCGCACTCGTGTCGGTATCCAACGTCCAGACTGGATTTTTTGATTTGGGAGACCCGGATAATTCTGCCATCGCATTTGACCTTTCCTCGACCGGGGAGAGCCTCAGCACCGCCGATATTGTTTTATCCTACAACGGAGGTGACGCTGTACCTTTCAAAACTGGTGTGGCCGTTCCGGGAACGGTGGATGTGACATTTAATGAAGCGCTGGCCGCCACCGGGCTGACCACTGCCGACGTCGCCGTGGAAGACGAGTTCCGGTTCATGTTCAACACAAGTACTGCCAGTGGCAATCACCGGTCATCCAACACCTTGCCTGTGAACGTCAGTTGTAAATCAGAATTAGCTGGCACTTATGATTTCGTCGGCTCGAACAATTTCTGTAGCAGCCCTGACTTCGTGGGCACCGTCACTTTCACGGAAGGAAATGCCGGCGAGTACACCTTGAGCGACTGGTCATTTGGCAGCTATGATGCCTGCTATGGAGGGCCTGCATCAGGATATGGTTCCCTGATCCTGAAAGATGTCTGCAACAAGCTTTCCGTCCAGGGCCTTGATAACTACGGAGACTCCTGGGAATTTATTGTCAATGAAGTCAATGGCCCCGACCTCTCCGTGACTTACACCAATACCTACGGCGAGTTCAGTGATGCGGTCATCACCAGGACCGATGGCACAGACTGGCCACCACTCACCAATTAATTCTAAAAAAATTCGAATACGGCAGCATGCACTTCAGGTGAACCTGTCCCTGTATTCGACCAAAAATATAATATGAAAAAATTAATATCATTTATGGCTTTCTTCCTGACCGTAGCCGTGGCTTTTAGTCAACGCACGGTAAAAGGAACTGTAACCGACCAGAGCGAACCGCTCATCGGAGCGACGGTGCTCATCACTGGCACCTCCATTGGTACGGTCACTGATGTAGATGGATTTTTTGAGATAGAAGTACCTGACGATGCTACGCAACTGACCATCAGCTATACTGGTTTTGCAGCCAAAACGGTTGACATTACCGGCCTGTCTCAGGTAAATGTTATCCTCGATGCCGGGCAGGTGCTGGACGAAGTAGTCGTCACTGCTCTTGGAGTAACCAGGGATGAAAAAGCCCTCGGATATGCCGTACAGCAAGTCGGCGCAGAAACCATCTCCAAAGCCAATACCGTCAACGCCATTGATGCCCTGGCAGGTTCTGCGGCAGGGGTCCAGATCACCCAGTCGAATGGAGCTGCCGGTGCCTCTTCCCGGATCATTTTAAGGGGACAAACTTCATTCAATGGAAACAACGAGGCCCTGATCGTTGTGGACGGCATCCGGCTAAACAACGATGAGAACACCACAGAGCGGGAACTTCAGGGAGTTGCCAACTCCAACCGTGCCATTGACATCAACCCAAACGACATTGAAAGCATTTCGGTTTTGAAAGGTGCGGCCGCAACTGCTCTCTATGGGATTGAAGGCGCAAGAGGGGTTGTTTTGATCACGACCAAAAGGGGTGGTTCAAAAGAACTGAAAGTTGATGTCAGCACAAATGTGACATTTTCAAGAGTGTCCAACATTCAAGGACTGCAAAACGAGTATGCCCAGGGTAGTGGAGGAGTCTGGCAAGGACCCGAAACAGGCCAGAGTGGAAGCTGGGGACCCCTTATTTCTGATTTATATTTCGATGGAGATGACACCTATAAATGGGACAGCAGGGGGCGTCTGACCACTGACCCAACTGCCGGCCCTCAAGCAACCCCCATTGACAATGTGGGCGACTTTTTTGAAACGGGTATCCGTTCCAATACAAATGTGGCTTTCTCGGGAGGTACAAATGCAGCCAATTACCGGTTCTCTTTTGGGGCTTCCAATGAGGATGGCGTAACACCAAGCAATGAATTTGACCGTTATAATGTCGGCATTAATTTGGGCTCCAAATTATTTGACAACCGCCTGGACATTGGGATCAATGCCAACTACGTCAGAACCAGTGGCGTCCGTATTCAACAAGGGTCCAACACCTCGGGCATTATGCTTGGATTGCTGAGAACCACCCCAACTTTTGACAATGCTGCCGGCCTTTCCGACCCCGTCAATGGTGTTGATGCCAATGGCAACAGTGCTTACCAGTTTGCAGATGGCACGCAACGTAATTATCGCGGCGGAATAGGATATGACAACCCTTACTGGACGGTCAACAATGCACTGTTCAATGATCAGGTAAACCGTTTTTATGGTAGCCTCCGCGCCAGCTATACTTTCCACGAATGGTTTAGGTTGGGTACATTGATCGGAACGGACACCTATGCCGACAATCGCATACAGCGCTTTGAAATAGGTAGTAGAAACCTCCCGGATGGACAAGTAATTGAAGACAACTACAACTACCGCCACATCGATGCCTACTTTAATGTAAGTGGTAATGGTTCGTTGACACAAGACCTCACACTGAGCTACCAGCTGGGGATCAACTTGTACGATGAAAAATTGAAGCAGAATTACATCCAGGGCGATGGCCTAAACTTTTTAGGGTTTGCTGAGTTGGGCAATACCTCTACTATTTCTACACAGATCACCAACACCAATGAGCGTACCGCAGGTATTTATGGTACGATTGACATTGGGTTCAGAAACTTCCTTTATCTGACTCTGACTGGCCGTAACGACTGGTCTTCTACATTGGTCAATCCATTGGTGCCTTTCAACGCAGGCGATATTTCTTTCTTCTATCCATCAGTTTCGCTGGGCTTCATTGCCAGCGAGTTATTTGATTCAAAAACCGTCTCTTACCTCAAGTTTAGAGCTTCGTACGCTGAAGTAGGTGGTGGTTCACCAAGTGCATATAGTACTTCTACTCCATGGCAACTGCCCCTTCAAAACGCAGGAACCATCTTTGACATCAATGATGGCTGGACCAATGGATTGGGCTTCCCGTTCAAAGGCACTTCTGGTTTTGTCCTAAGTACGGTTGCCGGAAACCCACTGCTCAAGCCTTCCAGAACAAAGGACATTGAAACAGGTTTCGACCTTCGCTTGTTCAACAACAGGATCGGTATTGATGGAACTTTTTACACTCGTAAATCAGAAGATCAGATTATTGCCATCAACATTTCCAACACCTCCGGTTTCCAGAGAGCATTTGTTAATAGTGGTGAGCTCCAGACGGTCGGTGGAGAAATTATCCTAAACGTGAACCCGGTCAGAACCAAGGACCTTGATTGGAATGTTGCGTTCAATTTCTCTAAGTGGAAAACGACCGTAGAATCACTTCCTCCTGGCGTACAGACACAATTCCTTGACGGATTTACCGGAACTCAAATCAACAATATTGCCCCTGAAACAGATGCAGACGGTAATGTTACCCGCACTTATGAATATGGTCAAATATTGGGAGGAGCTTTCCAGCGCGTAAACACTCCCGAAGGAATTTTTGATCCAAATGCAGAATACAACCCTGACGGAGCACTGATCATCCAGGACGACCCCTCTCAGCCTGGTTATGGCTTCCCGATCGCCGACCCTTCCCAGCGCGTTATTGGCAACCCTAATCCTGACTTCCTGTTGGGTATCACCAATACCCTTTCTTACAAAGGAGCCACTTTGAGTTTCTTGTTTGACATTCGGGAAGGCGGTGACATCTGGAACGGAACCAGAGGTGCCCTTACCGTCTTTGGTATGACGGAAGAAACTGCAGAAAAGCGTGGAACGGTGACGGTATTTGATGGTATAGGTGCAAGCAGTGGATCAGCCAACGATATTGCCGTAACGATCGGCGAAGCTTGGTACCAAGGAAACGGTGGTGGCTTTGGAGCTGTAGATGAGCAGTTCGTTGAAGATGCCTCGTTTATGAGATTGCGCTATTTGACACTCGGGTATGATTTGAAGAGAGTACTCAACCTTCCCGGTTTTGACAATTTCAACATCTCATTCACTGGAAGAAACCTTTTACTGATCACACCTTATACTGGCTTCGACCCTGAGTTGTCACTGGTAGGTTCCAGCAGTAATGGACAAGGATTAGATTATTTCCAATTGCCAAACGTAAGATCTTATTCCATCGGCTTGAATGCCACATTTTGATTGAGCTGTTTGCTGTTATCTTTTAGCTATGATTGCTTAGAACTAACAGCAAATTACTAATTGCTAATTGCTAATTGTAATGATTCACAAACTTGAACCAAGGCTTGGCTTAGCGGTAACACTGTTTTAGAACGGTGTTACCGCTGGGACCTGCTCCCAAGTTGGTAAATCATCACAGCTAATTGCTTAAAAAAAATATAAATGAAAAATATAAAACTCCTGTCCTTCCTTCTGGCTGCATTCCTGCTTGCTGGTTGTGAGGATTATTTCGGAGGGGACTCCAATGTCGATCCCGACAATCCAATTTCAGTAACAGAGAATGTCATATTGCCTCAGGTGCAGGCTCGCCTGGCTTATGTCCATGGTGGTGATTACGCAAGGTATCTGGGTATCAACACACAACACGTGGACGGTATTGCAAGACAACACCTGGTATTCCACAGATACGGACTCGTTGGTGGTGATTGTGATGCTGCCTGGGCGAATGTTTACACTTCCATCCTTCAATCCAACCGCAGGTTGATCAATCAGTCTGAAGAAAAAGGCTTCAACCATTTTGCGGGCGTGGGCAAAGCGATAGAAGCCTTCACCATGATGCAAGCAACCG
Source organism: Bacteroidota bacterium (assembly GCA_039819485.1). GTDB lineage: Bacteria > Bacteroidota > Bacteroidia > Chitinophagales > Saprospiraceae > UBA6168. The sequence goes on from JBCBRY010000014.1 coordinate 64,767, forward strand.
ATTTTTGGGGCGACCTGCCCTACAGTGATGCGCTTCGCTTTGACGAAGTGGCCGTGTATTCACCTACTTTCGATACGCAGCAAGAGATTTATGATGCGCTGTTCCTCTTGATTGAAGAGGCCCGTTCTGCACTTTTAAAGGACGATGGCGGGTTGCCGCTGGCCGGGGACTTGTTCTACGCAAACGACCCAGCTCAATGGATAAAATTCCTCAATGTACTGGAGGCCAGGGGCCATCTGCACATGACAAAAATGAACGGCAATGCTGCGTATACAGATGTGCTGGCATCACTTGACAAAGGTAGTTTTGAAAATGCTTCGGACGGATTTGCCTTTTCCTTCGGTTCGGGTGCCACGGAAAATGCCCCTATGTTCCAGTTCATCCAACAAAGGGCGGGTGATACTGAAACAGGTGCTGAATACGTTAAAAGGCTCAACCAGTTCAACGACCCAAGGGTAGAGACTTACGGCCAGCCGCACACGGTTTCGCATCCTATTTTTACGGCCGATCAGTTGCAGCAAATGCTATCCTATACTGAGCAGGAGTTCATCCGTGCCGAGGCTAATTTGATGCTTGGGAATACACAAGCGGCCTATGAAGCTTACCTGAACGGGATAAAATCTTCCTTTAATGAGGCCAAGCTTTCTGAATCAGATACTTCTTATACTAATTACATCGCCCAAACAACAGTGGGTGTCGGTGAAGCTAATTTGACGTTGGAAAACGTCATCACCCAGAAGTACCTGGCGCTATTGGCCGAACCGGAAGTGTTCAACGACTGGAGAAGAACCGGTTACCCTGAATTGGTTCCAAATACCGGTTCGGAAATACCAAGGAGGCTACCCTATGCGCTAAGTGAAGTATTATCTAATGATAACCTGGATGCTCCACCATCCAACTTCATCTTCTCCCGTGTATGGTGGGACGCCCAATAGTTTTATTCACCAACTAAGGTTGTGATAAAACCTGCAGTGGTACAACCACTACGAGGTTGGTTCATAAATAAACGGGATGCCACCGAGGTGGCATCCCGTTTTAATTTTTACCGAAATAATCGCCCATGTCCTGGTAAACACTACAACAATTCGCACTTACTATTCCTTTAATTCTAAAAAGAGCATCAAGATGAAATACTTTTTTACTGCCTCCTTATTTTTTTTCACTTATTTTTTTTCTTTCGGGCAAGAATTCAACGAAGTCCTTAAACAAGATATATTCGGCAACCCCTCCGATGCTCAAAACCAGATGTACATCAATATGATGAACCGAAGCAACGACCTCAAACAAGTGGCCGAAACCTCACTGTATGAAGATTGGCAGGCAACAGAAGCAATCGACAAAAACGGGATTACTTTTACCATTGACTCGGCCAATTATAATTACTCGACCGATCAGTTTTATTTTACGCACCACAATAAACTTTATTATTTAAATTCAGGAAAAGCGAAGTCAGTAAAAATTGGTTCAGACCATTTCAGCCCTTTCGTTTTTCAGGAAAAAAAAGAAAAGAAAAATGGTTTTTTTCAAGTACTGGTAGATGGCGACTTCCCACTGATCAAAAGAATTTATCTAAAGAAAACGATCGTTAACGATCACCCTATGAAAATCGCCCAGGCGGACAGAGTGGTCATAAAAAAAGAAACTGATTTATTTTATCTCGACCAAAAAGCCGACACCGCCCGACCGCTCCCGGTGAATAAAAAAAAGTTTATCAACTTATTCAAAAAGAGACAAGCGAAGCTGCTTCGATTTGCGCAGGAAGAAAAAATATCCACCAAAGATGAAAATGATTTAATCCGCTTTTTTGAATATAACAAAATGATCAACAAAGATTAATGCAACTCATGCCTTCCTGTGCTGAGCAAAGCAGGTACTCAGAAAGGAATGTCAGGGCTTTGGTGCCAAACTTTTTATACCAATGAAAAAAATAATTTTTCTTTTTGCCTTTTTATTTGGAAACATTTTGACACAGGCCCAGGGCTTTCATTTTGGCGCACAATTGTCGGGTATTTTATCACAAATAGAAGGTGACAAATTAAATGGGTTTAACAGGGCTGGCTATTCTTTTGGTTTAATAGGCGGGTTTACTTTTAATGAAACACATGCATTGATCATCAACCCCCAATATGCATTTTTCGGCAGCAAAAAAAACAGCGAGAAATTTTCCAATGAAGTCAATCAATTGTTCATTGAACTGGGTTTGTCGACCATTAATTTTTTAGGCGGTTATTCTTTTCGGTTTGGAGATACCTGGACCGAAGAAAAAAAATACCGGATCAACGCCGGCCTGCGCATCCACCGTAAGATTAAATCCGACGTAAACATCATCCGCACCAGTCAGGCTGCCAACGTAACATTCGACGAAGATGAAGATTTAAAAGATTTTTTCATGTGCCTTGAATTTGGAGCCGGCATCAACCTTCCCAGGAACTTTGGACTTGAATTAAGCTACAGTCATTCTTTGCAAAATATACTGAAAAACCAAAAGGGAAACATCACCAAACTGGTTCCATTTCATCTCTCACTTGGTTTGAATTATTATATTTTTAAATAAATACAAAAGCTGTATAAAATGAAATCCGTTTTAATTAGTTGCATCATTTAAACCCGCGTGCGATCCTGTCACGCCATGAGAACCGAATAGGTTTAAAGGGTTAAAACAGTTTTATAGCTTCCAATTTTTATTTGTTAAATGAAGTCTCGCACACAAGACATTTTCTTCAATTCCGCATTTCCCGATTAGTCAAAAAACAATTAAGATACCTACCTTAGTAATCCGTTCGTCGGACGATTTTAATTTATAGTATGAAAAAAACTTTCCTCGCCCTTTGCGACATAGCAGGAGTGGCGTTTATAAACTGTTGCTTCGGCATTTTAAAAAAGATTTTATTGGTCCATATAAAATCACACGCCCGGCCTGCTATTCTCTTTTGCCTGGCCACAATCCCCTACCTCGTTCATTGCCAGCACTTTATCGAACAACAGGACAGCGCACATATTGATCATATAGTTGACCACACAGCGTTCCTCGGCGGAGGGGCTACTTTTTTTGATTATGACAACGACGGCGATGAAGACCTTTATATTACTGCCGGAAACGACAGGGATCATTTTTACGAAAACAATGGCGACGGCACTTTTGCCTATAAAAGTGTGGAGGCCGGATTTGTAATTACAAAAATATACTACACGACGGGCGTCATTGCAGGCGATATTGACAACGACGGGTTTAAAGACCTATTTATTACGACCTGGTTTTCTGATTTTGAACCACTGGGAAAAAACCTTTTGTACAAAAATAATGGCGACGGTACTTTTTCAGAAATATGGAACCAGCAGGAAGAAAAAGATAAACAGCAAACCATGGGGGCCACTTTTATTGACTTCGATCTTGACGGGCTGCTGGACATTTACACGGTGAGCTATGTGAAAGATGCGGCCTTTACTTATGACAACGATGGCAACATCGTCGGCTACGAACATATTTGTTACCAAAACCGCTTTTACCGCAATTTGGGAAATGGTGAATTCGTCGATAAAACAGGCAATGTTTTTTTAGGCGACACCGGTTGCTCGCTGGCCGCTGTTGCCTCGGATTTTGACCTGGACCATGATATGGACGTTTACCTGGCCAATGATTTTGGAGAATTCATTCGCCCCAATAAATTATTTAAAAACAATATCAACAACTTGGAATTTTTGGAAGTAGGCATGAGCTATAATGCCAACACCAGAATGTACGGAATGGGCATCGCCGCCGGCGATATCGACAACGACCTCGACATTGATTATTACATCACCAATTTTGGAAAAAATGTTTTATTGAGAAATGATGGAAATATTTTTTCGGACATCACCGACGCCAGCAGTGCGGGTGACGAATGGATAATAGAAGACAGTTTAATGACCGTTGGCTGGGGTACTGTTTTTTTGGATATTGACAACGATTCTGACCTCGACCTTTATGTTGGAAATGGTTATGTGCCAAGCCCCTCTTTTTTAAATTCCAATATTTTTCAGAACGACAAATTATTTTTAAACAACGGTCACGCAGAATTCTCCGACGTTAGTGAAGCCTATGGCGTGGAAAATAAATATGTCACCCGGGGGGTCTCTTATGCTGACTATGACAATGACGGCGACCTGGACATTTTAGCTGTCGTGGAAGATGCCCCGATCAACGATTTCGGTTGGGCAACTATTTTGTACAACAATCAATTCGGAAACGAAAAAAACTGGTTGCAGGTGAGCCTGGAAGGAATAAAAGTAAACAGGGATGCCTATGGTTCAAAAATTTATTTATATGCCGATGAAAATACCTGGTTACATGAAATAGGTGGCGGTGAAAGCCATGCTTCACAAGTATCTTCCCGGGCCCATTTTGGCTTAAACGATATTGAACAAGTCGATAGCCTGAAAGTCATCTGGACAGGTGGTAAAAAAGTGCAAACTGTTTATGACATTGAAGTAAACCAACACCTTTATATTTTAGAAGATACTACGGAGATCGACCTTGTCAATCAAAATGAATTAATTAAAAACCAAATCAATTTCAACATCTCGCCCAATCCGAGCAAAGGTGAATTAAATATTACAATGAATAACCTGCCGACCAAATCCAACAACGGGACCATAGAAATTTACAACTTATTAGGTGCAATTAATAAAAAAATAAACATCGGCAGCATGGAAAGAAATATAAAGATAGGCTTGTCAGAATTACCGGATGGGCTTTATTTTATTTCCGTAAAATATGGCACAGCTATTTTTACGGAACGAATTATTTTACAAAAAAATAAGGAGCGCTAAAAATGACACTTTTATTTTGGCAAATGGGGAGTCTCCGGAAAAGTGTGTAAACCTTAAAAATGGGGGGCCATGGCCCCCCATTTTTATTTCCTAAATTTATCACACAAAACAAGGATCATGAAAAAGGAAGACCTATTAAAAGATGAATTTTTAAAACAATTTAAAAGCGGGGAGGAGCTGGAGCTTTTTCTTAGCCAGCTCCACAAACGTGGCATTGAAAAAATGCTGGAAGGCGAAATCGATGCCCACCTTGATTATGCGAAGCATCAAAAAAGCACCAACACCAACTACCGCAACGGCACTTCCAAAAAGAAGATAAAGACAGAATATGGAGAGACAGAAATAACGGTGCCCCGTGACCGTGACGCCACCTTTGAGCCACGGATAGTCCCAAAGCGTTCCAGGTTCGCCAAGGGCATCGAGTCGATGGTCATTTCCCTTTATGCCAAGGGCATGAGCAACTCCGATATAGAAGAACAGATCCGTGAACTGTATGATTTTCAGGTATCCACTTCAACCATTTCCAAGATCACTGACAAGATCACCACGGACATCCAGGCATGGCAGAACCGGCCCCTCGACCCGCTGTATTTCATTGTCTGGATGGACGGCATTGTCTTTAAAGTCCGGGAAAACTCACGGGTGGTCAACAAGACCATTTATCTGGCCGTGGGTCTTAAGAAAAACGGGCTGAAGGAAGTGCTGGGCATGTGGCTGGGCAAGGCCGAATCGGCCAGTTTCTGGATGGGCGTGCTGACCGACCTGAAGGCCCGTGGCGTGGAGGATGTATTGGTCACCGTGACCGATAACCTCAGCGGTTTCACCAAGACCATCAAGAGCAATTTCCCAAGGACGGACACGCAGATATGCGTGGTGCACCAAATCCGCAATGCCTGCAAGTATGTCGTGTGGAAGGACAAAAAAAGCTTTACCAGGGACATGAAACCAATCTACGAAGCACCTAACCGGGAAGCGGCCATGGCCGCCCTTAAAGACTTTGAAGAAAAGTGGAACCACAAGTACCCGTACGCCGTCAAGTCCTGGTACAACAACTGGGAAGAGCTCACTGCCTTTTTTAATTTCCCACCAGAGATCAGGAAAATAATATACACGACCAACCTCATTGAAAACCTTAATGGCAAGATCAGAAAATACACGAAAAACAAAATGTCTTTCCCGACCGATAATGCACTGAAGAAATCCGTTTACCTGGCCATTTTTGAAATAACAAAAAAATGGACCATGCCGATACGCAACTGGCCCATTATCCTTAATCAGTTTATTGCTATATTTGACGAAAGAGTCAAAATCTGATTTTAATTTATTGTCACCCTCATTTTGGGTTTACACACTTTTTAGGATACTGTCGGCAAATGCTTAGTTTTCATCGTTTAAAAAGTAGTTTCAGGTAATGGAAAAGTGTCATTTTTTTTGATCATCTGCTTAGAAGTGAACCAGCCATTACTTTGAAACAACAAATCTATTTATTTTATTTTTATTTTTTTCTTTTAGAAAATAGATGCCATCAGGCCATTTTGTAACATCCAGTTTTTCAGTCCCAGAAATTATGGTAGGTGCAAGCATCGTTCTGCCTAAACTATTAAAAACCGTTATTTCAATTACTGACCCTTTATTATTTTCAATAAATAAATAACCGCCCGCCGGATTGGGAAAAATATTTAGATCATTTTCTGCCTTTATTTCTTCGACATCCGTAAACAAGCAAAAAGAGGTATTGGGGTTTAATTCGATAAACCCTTTGGCCGACAAGTCTTTCCCTAGCAGCCCGGAGAAATTTTCCGGGTAGCGCTCCAATTGAAAAGTAACATTATTCCCGGGGTTCAAAATCGTTCCCTGTTCAATGGGGTATCCAAGTTTTATCGGGGTCCGATATTGCCAGACAACATTATCTTCGGGTGTCAACTCAAACAAAAACCCCTGGTTGGCCGCACAGAAAATCACATGGCCGTCGCCCATTATTTGAATACTGGAAGCAATGCCAGAGAGATTTTTGCTGGTATCGGGGTGAGAGAAGGTTCTTGAAAAACCGGTCGGCAGAAAAAGTCCGTCCGTTTGCAGGTAAGAATTGGACAGACTGTCCCAGACGGGTGATAGCACCTGGCCGAGTGATGTATTGCCATTGATAAAATTATTGTACAGCGCAATATGTCCGTAAAATTCATAATCAGGATCAACAAAGTCGTCTATCCATTGGGCATCGTGTTGTAAAAACAATTGGCGGTCGCTGGTGGCTCCTCTTTTATAAGCTTTTGGATTGCCCCATCGAAACAGCAGATCGCCACCTTTGCCGCTGTTCCCGCCCGTGTGGCCGGCGGCTTCCCCGGTAGTTGTACTGTGGTCGATGATCCATATTTCGTTAAAGTTCCTGACGCTCAGCACAATCTGATCTTTGACCGGATCATAATCAATTGCATTACTGTGCATCCAATCGGGCCGGCCGGCCGAGTATTCATTGTAATTGATGTCGATTAATTCCGGGTGGTCACTGACTGTTCCAAAATTCAATCTGGTAGAATCATAATCCTGGACGAGGTGGTCCCATGCATGCCATTCCCAGACAGTGTCGTTGGTGACCGGGTTTAGCTCCCGGATGAAGTCAGGCCAATAAGAATCCTGCATATTCGCAGTGGAGTCGAAGCCATTTTCCAACATTTCATCAAAACCAATCCGTTCCCAGGCAATCAACAAAACGTGGCCGTTTTCCATGTAGTGGATGTCGTGGTGCTGCCGGGTGTCCTCGTCGGCCAGCACGTAGCACCATTGGGTCTCATTGTTCCAGGTCAGCAATTCAATGACGCCACCGCCACCACCAGTGCCAATGGTTGGTTCTGTCATTTTTTCCACATCTATTTTGCTGCGGAGCAGGTTGCCGTTTGGCAGCAGGTAGGCCGTTTTGCCAGGGCGGTTATCGGGATGGTCTTCCCAGGTATGGACGATTTCGCCACATTCGTTGAGCAGGAAAACGGTGGACTGGTTTTCCGGGTAAATGAGGTTGTACCCGCCGATCGAAAACCCATCGAGCAATGAGATAAGGCCCACTGTATTTTGAGAAAAACAGGAAAATGGCAAAAGCAGCAGCAAATAAAAAACAAACCTCATAGGAATTTTAAAGAAATAAAATAGGCCCTCCACGAGGGGAGGGCCCATATCTTATTTTATCGTAAAATAAATATGACAAATCACATTATTTCAAGTCTGGCCAGTCAGTACCATCCGTACGGGTAAGGGTAGTGATACCGCCTTCGCCATAGCTGTTGATCCAGTCCAATACGAGGACGTTTCCATTAACAGTAACACTGTTGAACTCATAAGCTTCCCCCCATTGGCTGGAACCTTTCCAGGACAACTTGTTACATGCATCAACAATGCGGACATTATCAGCTTGGTCAGCTTCCGTGTTAGGCATAGCGGCTTGGTTTGACGCATCGCCGCCATCATAACCCCATCCGGCAAAGTAAGCTCCCATAGATGCATCGAGGAACTCAACATCGTTGCCAGTGATCGTGGTGTAAGTTTCGTACTCACCATCGCCCACCTGAACAAAGCGGACAGAACCCGTTACGGCATTACCTACGTTGCCATCCCAAGTGCCGTTACCGGTAGCGCCGGTAGCTTCGGTTGACATGTCATAAGTACCTTCCAAAACAGAAGTACACAACAAAGGCTTCTGGAAACGGAAAATACCGTCGAACCCGTTGTTGCCCTGCAATGAAGCACCGGTGTTGTCAGGACCGAAAGAAGTACCGTCGTTCAGTACGACCAGGCCATCAAAGATCACATCATCTCCACCGTTCACATCATCCAAAGTCAAATTCAAGGCAGCCAAAGCATCGTTCAGAGTGAACGTATAAGACGCGGTAGGCAGCCCGGAGGTAGGATCGGTGCCGAATGAAGAAGAAGAGGTAGAGACCAAGAGGATTTTGTCAGAAACGTCTCCTGTCACATTGTTACGATGCCACACATACCAGTCGTGAGAAGCCACGTTCTGGCCGTTGTTTTCATCGTAGAACTCTACGGAGAAGGAGAAGGAAGAATTGTCAGGGTCGGTGAAGAAGAACGTACCGGCATCATCTGTCAATTTTCTGGCAAAAGCTCCTTTCTGCATTTCTTCGAAAGTCTCGAAGGGAAGTGGCTCATCGGCACAGGAAGTGACAAACAGGCCAGCTATTGCAATGAGAAATATTTGCTTTATATATTTCATATTTTTTTTAAAATTTAAGTTTAGAAATCATAGATACCGGGAGGGTTGGTATCCCAGAATACCTGGTCGGTGATCTGTCGTTGATCAGCCGTGGCGTTCAGGTTGACATAATCTGCGGGGTAGAACATCAGCCTTGGGAAATCGCCTGGGTTAGGCTCCCGTGAAGGCTGCATGCCAGTCGGCTTGCCAGTTCTTCTGTAGAAGTTGTAAGGCTCGATTCCGTTACCCCAAGCAGCGATGTGGTATTCTTTCATGATAACATCCAGCCGCTCATCGTCCGTGCCAGCAGCGTCATAGAGATCCAGGACGGTATTCACATAGACATCAATAGTACTGTCAGATGGAAAAAGGCTTGCATCGGCCCCACCGTCGAGGTCACCAAAAGACATCACCTTTTCGATCGATTGGCGAATACCTTCCTCAAGATAAACTCTTGGATCACCGGTAACCCCCATCGTAAGCGACGCTTCCGCCAACATAAACTGTACGAAAGAAGACATCATGATCGGGTTGATACCCTGCCCCAAAGCACCGTCTTTACCGAGGTTTTTCACTCCAGCAATTCCAGCTTCACCTTCGTCACTGTCAAACTTACCACCGCACGGATACAGGCCAAAGCAGGTCCTACGGTCACCATCTGGTGGAATACCAGCGTTGTCGCCGTGGTCACGTCCCCAGTACCCTCCGTTGAATTCAACGCAGAATGGGTAAGGCCCGGTGTAGTGGATGGGCCTTGGCGTAGTAATACAATCCAGAGTAAAGGCATCAGCCAATTCAGGGTGTGCATCTTGGCGGTAGAAGTAGTAACGCAGACGAGGATCTTCGATTCCTTTTTCAGTCTTCAAAGACCACATGAAATAGTTAGACAGATAGATTCCACCAGTTACTTCGTAGTGGTCGCTGTACCAAGGGTGGCGAGCGTCTGGCTCTACTCGGTTGGTACCATATTGCGCCTGGAAGTCGCCATCAGCGCTTGAAATGGCACTGGCAATCAAGTTGTTGATTTCGGTGGCAGAACCACCAACGAGGCGAGTGTTCAAGTGCCAGCGAATCTTCAGGGTTTGGGCCAGTGCAGTCCACTTGGCCACATCACCACCGTAGTAGAGGTCATCATCAGGATCGATGGTTGGACCTGGCGTGCCCAGGTCTTTGATAGCATCGTCCAAAATCGCTAACGCTGCATCGTAGATAGCCTTCTGATCATCAGCTGCGGGGCTTTTTTCAACAACCCCCTGTCCAGCCTGGGAGTAGGGTACGTTACCAAAAAGGTCCACCAAGGTCATCATCACGTAAGATTTCAAAACCTTAGTAGCACCGGAAAGGGCAGGAAATTCAGAGCCTTCTGCTGAGGTTACCGCGATCAAGGCATCCATGTCAGGCAACAAGTCAGAATAAGCTGTATTCCAGGCAAAGTTGAAATCTGTAGCAGCAAATGCGTTATTATAAATATTACCACCCGACATAGCCAAATGCCTGACAGGGCGGGTAGCGTTAAAGGTTACAGTATTGAAAAAGGCCGCAAAATCAGTTTGAACGGCATAGAAAACAAAACGGTTTTCAGCATTTTCGGGAGAAACACCATTTGGATCATCGAGATGGTCCAGATTGGTAAGTTCGCAACCACAAACTGCTAACAAAACCATTATAGAAAAGTATTTTAATATGTTTTTCATACGTTATTGCAGTTTTGATTTTAGAAAGTGAACAATAGGGTACCTCCGAAACGCTTAGAGGTAGGACCAGTAACAAAGTCAAATCCTCTACCGTTACCCACACCAAGACTCAGTACTTCTGGGTCAAAGTTGACGCTGTCAGGGAAGTTCACGGCGTCATACCATAAGTTCTGTCCAGAAAGCACGAGACTGACTGCACCGAAAGGCGTCTTGTCCAACATACTCTTTGGGAAATCATAACCGAGTGAAATTTCACGTAAACGAACTGTAGTAGCGTCGAAAATACGGTTTTCGTCATACCAAACACCCGTGTTTCTCCAGTAAGCATCGTTGGCAGTCACCTGAATGTCGTTTGGCACGAGGTTGCCATCAGCGTCTTCTTTCAAACCTTCCACAACAACTGGTACAAAGCGATCGAAGTCAGTTTCACCCGCGATACCACGAGCCGTAAGTGTAGAAGCCGTAGAGCCCCAAATATCACCACCTTGCTGCCAGTCAAATTGGAAACGGAAAGTCAAACCTTTGAAGGAGAAGCTGTTGATGAAGTTCATGGTGAAGTCCGGGTTAGGATCACCAATCACGCCCTGGTCAGGATCTGCTTGATAGATGCCGTTAGCACCTACAATCGGAAGGCCGGTTTCTTCATCTCTCAGGATACGTACACCTTCAATAACACCATACTGATAGTAGTATTGTCCATCATCCAGCGTAGCATGTTCAAGGCTTCTCATATCCAGGTCATCTGCATCAGCATCAACGGGAGCAATCGCAAAGTTACCCAGGAAGGAAAGGCCATCGATGAGTACCCTGTCAATACCTTCCGAGATAGCCAATACCCGACTACGGTTGCGGGTAAAGTTCACAGTTGCATCCCAAACGAAGTTTTTGCTCTTGATCGGGATAAGGTTCAACCCTAATTCGATACCACGGTTGTCCAGTTTGGCAGAGTTAACAGTTGAATTGGTAAAACCGGTAGACGGGTCCAATTCCAGGTCGATGATCAGGTCAGAAGACTCTTTGTCATATAAAGAAAGGTCAATACCGACGCGGTTGCCCAAGAACCTGCCTTCTACACCAAATTCGTATTCACGGTGTGTTTCAGGTTCGAGATCTGGGTTACCAAAGCGGTTACTTACGGTATTGGTGTTGATGATTTGTCCACTCTGGGTAACGAATTGATTCGTGAAAGAACCAAGCACGTTACGGGTCTGATAAGGATCAGGATAACCCGCAGAAGTTCCATAACCAACACGGAATTTCAAGTAGTTGATGTTGTTGTTGTTCTGCAGCACAGGAATCGCATCGGTAGCGATAAATGCTAAAGAAGCAGAAGGGTACAGGATGGAACGGTTGTCTGTTTCCAAAGTAGAAGTCCAGTCGTTCCTTGCTTGCAGGTTCAAGTAGAGGAAGTTTCTGAACCCGAGGGTAGCAGTAGCAAATCCACCAATCGTATTTTCGATTCTATCCCAAGAGAAGTTGACGTGCGTCGTGAAGTTGTCATGCGTATTCAAACCATAGACGAACTGCTGTGTACTGGCGGTACCAGTTTCGTTACGCTCTTCCCTTCTTAAGTTCACACCACCGATCAGGTCAAGTGAAAGGTCTTCACTCAGGCCGACAGAGTAATTAAGAGTAGCTGTTTGGTCAATGATCGTGTTCAACCTTTCACGGGTAAACAAACCACCATCAGGAATCTGTGGTCCACCTTTGTTGATGGAGTAGCGAGTACGCTGCGTGTAATTATCAACACCCAAACGGTATACGGCTGTCAGGTTGTCCAAAATGTTATAAGAGAAATTCACATTTCCAAAGAACCTGGTCACCTTCTCATTGTCGTTAATGTTTTCAGAAGTCCAACGTGGGTTCTGCATACCGTTGTCAGAACGATAATAAACGGAAGACCTGTCTTTAGGATTCTCGTAAGGCCAGCCGAAAAGATCGTGGCTTACAGGAGTATAAAGAATATTGGAGAATAGGGATGCACCCTCGATTGGGTTGGAGCTGTAAATAGGAGAAGCAGGTGGAGAATTCCGCTCCGAATGAGTAAAGTTGAAAGTAGCTCCGATCTTCAGGCCATTGGACAAGGTAGAGCTGATACCCATTCCAAAGTTGTGACGCTGCAGGTCGTTGTTTGGAACGAACCCTTCGTCGTCCATGAAGCCGTAGTTGAAGTTAACAGCAGTTCCATCGTTCAAGCGGTTGGAGATAGCCAGAGATGTCTGGTTGACCAAACCCGTGTTGAAGAAGTTACCCAGGTTATCATTCCACTGCCATGGAATCCTCTGACCTTGCAGTTCAGGAAAATCATTGGCAAAATTAGTGAAAGAATAAGGGTGTGTGATGGTTCCGTTGGCATCCAGTTCATATCGGCCGCCATTGGTGATACCATTTATGTTGCGATCGAAAGTAGGATCTGTTGGGAACGGTGCTCCCCAGTTGGAGAATGCATTAGAGGCATCGTTCTGCCATCCATTACCATAAGACTGCTGCGTTTCGGGAATACCGGCTACTTGGGTGGCGAACATGGACTGGCTAATGGTTACTTCCATTTTCTTGTCCAGATTACCGATGTCACCACCTTTGGTGGTAATCAAAACCACCCCGTTACGTCCGGCTTCACCGTACAGTACGGTTGCACTCAGCCCTTTCAGGATACTGATTTCAGCAATGTTGTTAGGATCCAAATCGAGGAAACGGGAAGAAGCAGTTGCACCACCAGAAGTGAACCCACGGTCGCTGTTTGTATCTGCGTTGAACGGTACACCGTCCACAACAAACAACGGTTGGTTGTTACCCGTGATAGAAGAATACCCACGAATAATTACGTTAGTACCCGTTCCGGCAAGACCTGAAGTTGAGGTAATGTCAACACCAGGTACTTTACCACGAAGGATACGTCCAACATCAGCCTCAGGCTTCAGTGCAACATCTTTTGACCCGATAGTTGTAACACCATAACCGAGTGCCTTTTTCTCCTTGCGGATACCAAGACCGGTTACAACGACCTCTGAAAGCTGCTCAGCAGCTTCTTTTAAGGTCAGGTCCACTACATTGGATGCTCCCAATGCAACTTCTTGTGTGCCAAAACCAGTGTAGCTGAAAACGAGCGTAGTAGCTCCGTCTGGGACCTTGATTGAGTAAGTCCCATCAATGTCGGTAACTGTACCGGTGGAAGTGTTCTTAGCGAGGATAGAAACCCCGATCAGTGACTCTCCATTCTCATCGACTACAGTTCCTGTGACAGTTCGCTGTGCCATAACAAAAGAAACGGCAAACAACGCTAGTACGAGGACTAGTGAGAGTTTTTTCATACTAATTCAATTTTGATTAAGAAATAAATGATTGTGCTCTTATTAAAAGAAATATATAGTGACCCGCTAAAGGCAGAGAACTATAATCATAAACAACTGTTTTTCAGGGACTTAGAAAGACGAGCAACTTAGAGTTTTTTCAATTTTTTCAGTTTTTATACAATCTTCACAAAGCCTTAACTTTTATTTAACGTATTCAAAGATAAAAATGCGGCGTTGGTAGATAAAAAAATAACGTTTGTATTTGGATAGGATGTTCGAATGGGAAAGATTTGAGAGTTTTTTCGTTGTACTGCGCTAAGATAGTACTCTTTTTATTTGGTGCAATAGTTTTTTAAGACTTCGTGTAAATCAAGTCAAAAAGTCTGGTACATGACATTTCCTGAACGGACAAGACCACTCAAACCGACCCTTAGTTTTTCAGCTGCCTCAAATACATCTGAATCGTGTTGTTCAATCCATAATACAGAGCATCCGCTACCAGCGCATGCCCAATGGACACTTCCAAAAGCCCCGGCACGTTTTCCTTGAAATACTTTAGATTGTCGAGGTTGAGGTCATGCCCGGCGTTGACACCGATGCCGAGGGCATTCGCCAACACAGCACTCTTATGGTACGGTGCAACTGCCGCATCGCGGCTTTTATGAAAATCCTGGGCAAAAGGCCCGGTGTACAGCTCGATACGATCCGTTCCAACCTCCTTGGCCCCCGCTATGAACCGCTCCTCTGGGTCGACAAATATGGACACCCGAATGCCGGCTTCCTGAAACTGGCCAATGACCTCTTTCAAGTAGCTCTCGTGCTGGATCGTATCCCAGCCATGATCGGACGTCAGTTGGTCTGGAGAATCGGGAACCAGGGTCACCTGGTCCGGCCGGTTGGCTAACACCAATTCGATAAACCTGGGGGTCGGTTTTCCTTCGATGTTGAATTCGGTAGTGACCAGGTCTTTTAACAATGGAATATCCGAATAACGGATGTGCCGCTCGTCCGGACGGGGATGTACAGTGATGCCCTGCGCACCAAATTCTTCACAATCTTTGGATACCTGAAAAAGGTTGGGTAAGTTGCCGCCCCTTGCATTGCGGAGCAAGGCGATCTTGTTCACATTGACGCTGAGTCGTGTCATTCAAATAAGGAATTGAGATACTGGTGATTAAGGTATTCTCTGTTAAAAAATATCTTGATACCTCAATGACGCAATAACATATTTTTTAGACCGTAAAACTACAACATTGGCAGGATGGAACACCACCCTTTAGAAGAGAAAAAAAGTTTCAATATTGAGCATTCACCAAAGCAGATATTGTTGTTTCTGGCGGCCCTGATTTTCCTCTGCATGATGCTGGGATCGGGTTTTATTGCACTGGCATGCAAGGTTCAAGGCATTGATTTTCAAGCTACTGTGTCAGGGTTCGGCAAAGAGAGCTCTTCTGAGATGAGGAACTTCATGCGAGGAGCCCTGTTGGTCAACCACCTTCTCTCTTTCCTCGTACCTGCCCTCTTGACGGGGTATGTTTTTTTTCGGCAAAAATGGTCTACTGAGGTAAACATCAGGCGCGCTCCTTTAAATGGTCAATTGGGCCTGGGCGTACTGATGACGGTTATGGCCTTCCCCCTTGCGCAAGTGGCTTTTGCCGCCAACCGCTGGATAGTGGAAAAAATTAGCTGGCTACAACAGTTTGTCCCGACCGAATCCAGTTCCGAAGATTTGATGCAGGGCCTCCTCGTGATGCCCGCTCCCTGGGAAATGTTGTTCAGCCTGATCGTCATGGCAGCCATTCCGGCTATTGGTGAAGAATTGGTCTTTCGCGGCCTTCTGCAAAAGCAACTTCAGCGGATCATGTCAAACCCTTATACCGCGATACTGGTAACAGCCCTTGTTTTTAGTTTCGCCCATTTTCAAGTTCAGCGTTTTTTAGCCATTTTTCTTTTGGGCCTCATCCTGGGCCTGGTTTTTTATTGGACAAAAAATCTATGGGTGCCCATCGCCGGGCATTTCGTTTTCAACGGCACCCAGGTCGTGGCCGCCTATTTTAACCAGGAAAACCTCGACCAGTTGAATGCGAGCGAGGAAATACAAATGCCTTTCGGTGTAATTGCCATTTCCCTCGTCGTCGTTTTATTCATCGCAAAAAAGTTAAAAGATAACTGAGTGGACAAATGGCCGAGCAGCCATTTAATCACCCAGTCATTCAACTATTCATCATGAACCTCTCCCCTACTCTTATCATTTCCGCCATCGCTGCTTATTTTTTAGTGTTGATCGGCATTTCCCTTTGGACAGGTAGAAAAGCAGACAGCCAGGATTTTTTTGTGGCCGGTAAAAAAGCGCCTTGGTTCATCGTGGCTATCGGTATGATCGGCGCATCTATGTCGGGAGTGACCTTTATTTCCATTCCGGGAGCCGTTGGCGGGGATGGCCTCAATCAGGCGTTTTCCTACATGCAGGCCGTGATGGGATACATGCTGGGCTACACCGTTATTGCTTTGGTATTAATGCCGCTTTATTATCGGATGAATTTAACATCCATTTATAGTTATTTGGGAAAACGATTTGGATTTTATTCCAATAAAACCGGCGCTGCTTATTTTCTTTTATCCAGGGTGATCGGTGCTTCCTTCCGGTTATTTTTAGTAGCCATTGTGCTGGATCAATTTGTGCTGGGTGCCGAACCATTTAATGTGCCTTTTGAAATCACGGTCGTCGTCACTATTTTATTAATTTGGGTATATACTTTTAAAGGTGGCATCAAGACCATTATCTGGACGGACACTTTACAGACCATCATGTTCATCAGTGCCATGGTCGCCACGATTATTTATATTGGCTCGGAGATGGGGGAAAGCCTGGGAGGTTTAATTAGCCTGGTAACAGAAAGTGAATATTCAAAAATGTTTTTCTTCGAGGGTGGCTGGGGCGATCCGAATAATTTTTTCAAGCAATTTTTTGCCGGCGCTTTACTTACCATTGTGATGACAGGCCTGGATCAGGACATGATGCAAAAAAACCTGTCCTGCCCGAATATTCGCGACGCACAGAAAAACATGTTCACCATGTCGGGTATTTTATTTTTTGTAAATATTATCGTTTTATTTTTGGGCGCTTTACTGTTTATTTATGCCGCGCACGAGAACATTGAATTACCCGCCCGAACAGATTATGCTTACCCGACCATTGCCCTGAACCATCTGCCTCCAGCAGTCGGCATTGTTTTTATGCTGGGATTAATTGCAGCTGCTTATTCAAGTGCAGATTCTGCCCTCACTGCGCTCACCACTTCTTTTTGCGTGGATTTTTTAAATTTTGAAAACACTAAAAAAACAGAAGCAGAAAAAAAGAAAACCCGCTTGAAAGTACACATTACGTTCTCCGTCATTTTGGCGCTGGCCATTTTAATTTTCAACTCTTTAAACAACGATGCGGTCATTAATAATCTATTTACAGCTGCCGGTTACACTTATGGTCCTTTGCTCGGATTATTTACGTACGGCATGTTGTCGAAAAATAAAATCAAGGACAAGTTGGTCATTCCCGTCTGCCTGCTTGCGCCAATTTTAACCTGGATTATTGTCGTACAATCAAAAAGCCAACTGGGCTTTGACTGGGGATTTTTAAACCTGGCACTGAATGGAATTTTAACAATGGCAGGATTATACATTATTTCTGATAGAAAGTAATTTCGGTTTTCAATTTTCTTTCTCTAAAATAAAAAAACCACCCCAAAACCGAAAACATTGCAAACCCTAATACATTCGCCGAGCCATGCAAAAAACGCATCATTGGTATATCCAGGTTTGGGATAGGAAAAACATGCCGCATCCCATATAAACCGGCCAATATCATTCCACCGACCAATGCGACACTACCGAGTGACCAACAAATAGCCGCCAATATTTTTCCACTTTTATTTATGGAGATTTTTATTTGTAAAAAAGCTAATAAAATAGCGGATAACGCCAACCACCAGGCCGCTATGGATTCCAAATTTGGCCCGTACCCTAATTGGGTAAAAACAATTCCGGCTGCCACTAAAAGCACTCCAGAAATTATTCCGTAAACCACTATTTTAGAAAAAGTATCTTTTAATTCATTAAAAACAAAACCCGCAACAATAGGCAAAACAAAACCCGCATAATGAAAATGTGCCACCGTTAAAAAAACAATTTCCGGGTCATACGCCAATGGTCGCCAGCCAATCCGGTCAATGAACGCCCATACTCCACCAACCAGTAAATAAATCATTCCGGCGCCAATTGCATGTTTAGCAGTATTATTTTTTTGATTAAAAAAATAACCGGTTTTCCATCCGGCCCAAGCAATTAAAACCGTCATTATTAACCACGGCGCAGAAAATAATGCTGCCAAAAAACCTTTTTCAAATAAAAAAGAAACAGCAAAAAAAATAGCTGGCAATAAAATTCGAAATTCAATTTTTTGAATTAATTTATTTTCAGCAAAATCAGCGATTTTTAAAATAGTTTTCAATATCAATGGAACAATAAACAATGGCGCCAACAATAATAAAATACGCCCCCAACTGGCATGAAGAAAATATTGAAAACTATAAGCCGTCCAGCCCGACCAGATCATTAAACCAATTATTATCCGAATGCGAAATGACAATAGTTTTTCCATGATCAATGATTTTTTTAACCTGGGATTTCCTCCCCCCGCCCCCCACAGGGGGAGAATTAAGCGTGCATATCTCCCCCTTTGGAGGGGGCCGGGGGGAGGAACCTATATTCAGATAAAAGCATATTTTACCCTGAACCCAATTATTCAATCAGGTTCATTTCATTTCCTTTTTCATTTTCTCCAAAGACTCTTTCACAAATTTCCGCTGAAAATACCTGGCCACCGGATACGCCAACCTGGCCAGCCAAAAACGAGGTTTGGAAAAAGCCCGGAGCACGTACCAAACCGAGTCATCCGCCCTCCATTCCACGCTAAAAAGTTCTTCCCCTTTTTCGACGTGCTCCCTCAGCGTACCATAAGCAAAACCAAATCTCCTCACCGGTTTTTCTTCATCCAAAACATAAACAATTCGGCAATTGCTGACCCAATAAATACCCATTACCCGGGCGACCATGGCCACATTCTGGCCTGTTTTTATCGGGGCCGTTCCCGGCTCGATCCAGGCCCAGCCACCGGGAAACATCTTCCATCGCCGGATGGCCTCACTGGCTTTACGGAAAACCGCTTGGCCGTGTCCCAGCTGCACCTCATTGAGGTCGTTGTCAAAACCGCTTACTGTTTTTCGGGAAATAGACTGGCCGGTTTGCCGATAGGAAAAACGGCTCTGTTCGGACAATTGGAGGAAAGCGTCTATTCGACTGGAAGAAGGTGGACGGAAACAAATCATTATTTAAGGTTTTGAACCGGAATAATCCCCCAAAACGGGGGAGATTATTTACCCGAAAAGGAGCATGTCAATAAGTGAAAAACAATGCTTTAGTGGGGTAGTTTTCAAAAACAGCGTTTATTTTCAATAAATATTGAAAGTTGTGAACAAAAGATTTCACAATAATAATGATCTCAAAAACGTATCTCACCACCAATATTTTTACATTTGTAGCCCCTAATTTCCAGCTCTTGAATTAAATACTTCAGGGCCACAAATTTAGGTTGAAAGAAAAAACGACATTGCGGATTGTTGCCTGTAAATAACTGAAAATCAGCCTTTTTACTTTTACTTTTTACATTGTCTTTTTACTTGTTTTCCATAAAACAATCACATGAAAGCCATTATACCTGTTGCCGGGGCAGGAACGCAGCTTCGCCCGCTGACATACACACAGCCAAAACCGCTGATACCGGTGGCGGGCAAACCCATCATCTCTTACATCCTCGACAACCTGCAACGGGCGGGTGTGCAAGAGTTTATTTTCGTCATCGGTTATCTCGGGGAAAAAATCAAAGACTACATCGAATACCGGTACCCCGACCTGGAAAAGACATTTGTCAAACAAGAGAACCGGTTCGGCACCGGGCATGCCGTCTATTCTGCCCGGGAATTCATTGAGGGCATTGACGAGCTGTTCATTTATTACGGGGATACCCTGGTTGACATGGATTTCGAAAAAATGATGAACGCCCCCAATTCCAGTTTTGCCGTAAAAAAAGTGGACGAGCCACGAGGGTTCGGCATTGTGGAATTTGACCTTGATGGCAAAGTAAAACGCGTGATCGAAAAGCCCAAAATCCCAAAGTCGAACATGGCCATGGTAGGCCTTTACCGGATCAAAGAAGTTGGGGCACTGCTGGAAGCCATCGAATTCAACATTCAGAACAACAAAAAAACAGAAGGCGAATTTTCCCTCACCGATGCGCTGATGCGGATGATTACCAACAGCATCCCGTTTTCTGCCATCGAGGTGGACAATTGGTACGACTGCGGCAAAAAAGACACCCTCCTGGCCACCAACGCCATTCTCCTCGACAAGGAAGGATATGCCTCTTATGACCTGCCGAACTACGACAACTCCATCGTGATACATCCGGTGAGCATCGGCAAAAACTGTAAAATCATGAATTCGATCGTCGGGCCGCACGTAACGATCGGCAGTCAGGTGACCATCAATGCTTCCATCGTACAGAACTCAATCATCGGCAACTATGCTTCGCTAAATGAAGTTTCACTGAAAGATTCCGTGATCGGAAATGATACCTCCATCAAAGGCTTCCGAAAGAGCCTGAACATTGGCGACAATACAGAGATAGACCTCAGCTAAATTTAAATTGCTGTATTGGTATATTGTTTTACATGATTAAAGCAATCTAACATTCCAGCAACCTAACAATGACCGACCTTCTACAACATCTGACCGAA
Organism: Bacteroidota bacterium; assembly: GCA_039819485.1. Classification (GTDB taxonomy): domain Bacteria; phylum Bacteroidota; class Bacteroidia; order Chitinophagales; family Saprospiraceae; genus UBA6168. Next base: position 85,615 of record JBCBRY010000014.1, read on the forward strand.
CCCTGGGCCTTGCGGGCATTGGCAGCTTCCTCCATGGTGGGGATCATGTGCGGTGTATTGGGATGTTTTATCGTGCTGCGGAACATGGCGCTGATCGGCGATGCACTTTCGCATGCCATTTTGCCGGGAATCGTGGCGGCCTATGTACTTGGACTGGGCACTACATTGGGCTTTTTTGGCGGAGCGGCCATAGCCGGACTTCTGACCGCCATCGCAATTACCTGGATTCAACGGAATGTAAAAACGAAAAATGATGCAGCCATCGGGATCATCTTCACGGCCATGTTTTCCATTGGGGTCATTGGCATTTCCCGGATCAGCCGTCAACCGGGCGCGCACATCGACCTGAAGGATTTTTTGTTTGGAAATGTTTTGGGCGTTGGCAATGAAGATCTTTATTTGACATTGGCCATCATGGTCTACGTGCTGATCAGCGTGGCGATTTTTTACCGCTATTTGTTCATTACTACTTTCCAGCCAGTCATCGCCGAAACGATGGGCATTTCCTCTTCAACGGTGCATTATTTTTTGATGCTCCTGCTGTCATTTGCCGTGGTAGCCTCCCTGAGTACCGTTGGCGTCATTCTAGTGGTGGCCATGTTGGTGACACCTGCATCCACGGCCCTATTGCTGACGGACCGGCTGCACAAGGTATTGATGCTGGCTGCGCTGTTCGGATTGCTATCGGCAGTCGGCGGCATGGTAATGGCCATGCTGCTGGAAATGCCACCGGGGCCGGCGATGACGGTCATGGCGACCATACTTTATCTGATTGCCGTTTTCCTTTCTCCGCACAAGGGACTGGTTTTCCGTTTTTTCCAAAAAAGAAAACTACAGCGGAAAATCCACTTGGAAGATGCCCTGAAACAATCCTTCCGCCTACAGCAACGGGAACAACTTACCATGGACAACCTGCTGCAATATTTAGGTTTCAATAAAAAAATATTGCTCCAACAATTGGCCATCCTGCGCAGCCGCGGATGGATGGACAAGCATAGCCTGACCCTGACCGAAAAAGGGAGGGACGAGGCCCGGCAACTGGTCCGCGCCCACCGGCTTTGGGAAACCTACCTCACCAACAAGGTGGGCCTTTCCGCTGAACAAATCCATGAAGACGCCGAGAAATACGAACACCTGCTCACGGATGAAATTTTGGACGAAGTCGACAAAACCCTCGGTTACCCGACCACCGACCCGCACGGCTCTCCCATCCCTGCGCGCCGTGGCATGCCTGCTTTTTCACTCATTCAATTGAAAGCTTCACAAGAAGGCAAAATCGCTACCAAACAGAGCAGTGAGCACGTAACTGCCCGCTTGTGGCAATTGGGTCTATTGCCCGACACACCTTTCTCCATCCGCAATCGGGAAGAAGGTTTTGTAGAATTGGAACAGGGTGGAAAGTCAATAAGGATTCCCCTTGATCTGGCCCGGAGAATTCATGTGGTGAAATAAAGAAAGTGATCATGTGAACCTCTAAACGATCGGCTGGCGCACATGGACATGGAACCCTGCACCGGCCAATCCTTCCTGAATGGGGAAGTAGTCGTGTTACCGCCCGCTCACCACGTCCCGTACCGTTATCACCTTTGTCCGCCAGTAGGAGGATTTTTCCAGATGGTCGATGACGACCCCGCGGCTGGAGGTGCTGTGGATCAGGGAGATGCCTTCCCGGTCGTGCTCATAAACGATGGCTACGTGAAATACTTTACCACCTTTGCGTTTGCGGAAAAAGACCAGATCGCCCGGTTGGGCATCATCTTTATTGATTTTTTTACCTAAATTTTCCTGGGAATAAGAAGGCCCCGAAACGGGGACATCGAAGCGGTTCATCACAAAAGAAGTAAAGCCAGAGCAATCAAAGCCCGTGGGCGATTTTCCACCGTACCGGTATCTGGCGCCCACGTGCTTCTTTGCGTAAAGTGTGATGTCTGTGCGGAGCTTTTGCTCTGCTCTTTTAGCAGAATGTGTTCCAGTGTGAGGGGCCGATTTGGACCCAGATATGCCACGGTGCAACGCGCATCCGGAGGCGATTACCATTAGAAAGATCAAGCATTTGCCAGTCAGGCGGTTATTTGCCATAACGCAATTGTTTTTTGTCAAACGATTTTTGGTAAAGCTTATGCCTGCTGTTTATATTTTGTGGATTATAACAAGATGTGTAACCGGTGTTTCAGGTGTTCAATGGGTGTTTAGAACGTGTAGATAATTAAAATGATTGTTTCATAAGGAGAAAGATAGAGGTCACTTATTCATAAAACAAAGGTAACAAATTAATTTTTTTTTTAATGTCTATTCGTTCAAAATTTGAAAATTATCCTGGTCATTCAGGAAATTGAGCCTTTCCCTGAAAGCAGTCATTTGGGCCCTGTCCAGCGTACAGGTAAAGATGTCTTCCTGGTCTGTAATTTGATAAATTACTTTTCCTGCATAATCGACCACCGCAGAATCACCTGAGTAATCCAAGCCTTTTTCATCACTGCCGGTGCGGTTCACACCTGCTACAAATGCCTGGTTTTCAATGGCTCGGGCAATCAGCAAGTGCTTCCAGTGATGGCTTCGGGCGTTTGGCCAATTGGCTACATAGAGGAGCAGGTCGTATCCTTCCGCATTGCGGCTCCACACAGGAAAACGGAGGTCGTAGCAAACCAGCGGACATACTTTCCAGCCCTTCCATTCGACGATTGACTTACGGGTGCCCGCCTCGTACGTTTTATGCTCACCCGCCAGCGTGAACAAATGGCGTTTGTCATAACAAACGAATCGCCCGTCGGGATACATCCAGACGAGCCGGTTGTAAAACCGTCCACCTTCTTTTACGATGAAACTACCCGTCACTGCGGCATTGGCTTCCTTTGCTTGTACCGTTAACCATTGAATCGTTTTCCCGTCCATTCCTTCTGCGAGGGCAGCAGCATTCATACTGAAACCAGTAGTAAACATTTCCGGCAAAATGATGAGGTCGGTTTGTCCGGCCAGTCCTTTGAGTTTTTCATCGAACATGCTTAGGTTCCTGGTGATGTCTTCCCAATGAAGAATGGACTGAACGGTCGTGATGCGCAGGCTATTCATGATGATTTTTTATAAAATGAAACGGGGCATAAAGATGCAAAATCTTTATGCCCCGCAGGAATGGAAATTAATCCAAAATTATTCGTCGCCACCTTCTTCTTCTCCTTCAGCGCCTTCATCTCCTTCTTCTTCAACATCGGCACCCTTCAAGCTCCTTGGTACGATTACGGAAGCAACTGGAAGAGCTCCAGGGTTAATGACTTCAACTCCTTCAACTGCTTTGATGTCGCGCACGCGGATGGAATGGCCTAATTTCAGCTCCGAAATATCGGCAATCACTTCGTCCACCAATAATTCAGGTACTACTTTGATTTTTACTTTACGGACGCTCTGCATGAACTTACCGCCGTTGCGAACCCCGGGCGAAGACCCCTCAAAACGGAGCGGCACTTCAACTTTCACCGGATGGCCATCTTGCAATTCGATAAAATCGATGTGGCGGACGTCATCTGTCACAGGATGGAAATCAACTGTTTTCAGAATGCATTTGTGGGCAGTGCCATCGACGTTGATTTCAGCGAGTTTGAAATCGCCCGTGTAGATCAATGGACGCACATCGTGCGGCTTTACGGTGAAATGAACGTTTTCTTTTCCTCTGCTGTAAAGAACACAAGGAACCAATCCTGCTTTGCGCACCGCTTTGGTCGCTTTCTTTCCTACTTCTTCTCTTTTGGTTCCGCTGACTGATACTGTTAACATGACTGTTTATTTTTGCGGCGCATACATCGTATTTTACTCAGTGCACGCCATATGTATTATACCATTTTTTAAAAAGGAGCGCAAAGATAGATTTTTTTGAAAAACACAGCGAGTTTTTAAGCTTTTTTTCACCCGCCAAGAAAAATAATTCTTTGAGCGCCCCTTATTTCAGTTAAAAAACCATTTCAAAATTTCTTCTTGCTATCCTTTGCCATTTCCAGCAAATAAATTTACTTTTGCGGTCCTTTTGAAAATAGCACTTGAAATTTGATAAAATCAACATAAAATGAAAAGGACTTATCAACCATCCAGAAGAAGAAGAATCAATAAGCACGGCTTCCGTGAAAGGATGAGTACCAAAAATGGACGTAAAGTACTGGCCCGTCGCCGGGCCAAGGGACGTCACAGCCTGACAGTGTCAGACGAAAAGCACAAGAAGTAATCAATAAGATCGAGTAACGGCGCCGAGCGCTTTTGCCGGTCTATATTTTTTGCATCAAAGCCCGGAGCGATTATCTTCGCTCCGGGCTTTGCTCGTTTGCATCAGAATGGAATTCGGGATTTTGGGAAAAAGGGACTGCGAGAATAAAACTCCCTCGTACGCTCGTTTTCCAGAAATCACAGATTCTTACAGAAAATGCCAAAATCGACTTTGCAACATACCTCTTTGGAAGTGAATGGACAATCCATTCCCGTGAAGGTATACCGCGAATCCCGGCGCAGTGTACGGTTCTCCATTGGGAAAAAAGCGGCGATTCTCCGTATGCCGTCCTATTTGTCGAAAGAAGACCAGACAGACCAGTGGGAACGGTTCTCCAAATGGGTCAACAAACAGATCGTATCAAGGCCCGGCAGTGAAAATGCCTTTGGAAAAATATACCGGGACGGAGACACATTGCAGGTAGGCGAACGGCAATACCTGTTAAAGATTGCGGAAACCGAAAATGTCAATCATTCAGGCAAGATAGAAGCAGGCCGGATCATCAGCCTCCGCCTGGCGGCCCGTTCCAACGAACAGCAACGCAAACGGGCCACCCAGCACCTGCTGAGCCGCCTTGTGGCACAGGACTACAAGCCGTTCATCACGCGCCGGGTGATGGAACTGAACCATTTATATTTCCAAAAACCCGTCAACTCCGTCAACCTCAAGTTCAACCGTTCCAACTGGGGCAGTTGCTCCACCAAGTCCAATATCAACCTTTCTACCTGCTTGCTGTTTGCCCCACAAGACGTTGTTGATTATGTCATTATCCACGAGTTGGCCCACTTGGTCGAAATGAACCATTCACACCGTTTTTGGGCGCTGGTGGAAAACGCAATGCCTGATTACAAAGAGAAAGAACAGTGGCTGAAAGACAATTGGCAGTCTTGTATTTTTTAAAATGGTTGATGGCTAATTGTTAGTTGTTGCCGACAAGCGACCAATGAAATAATATGACCGGACACTCTCTCTTTCAACTCTGTTTCAACTCTGCGTGACAAAAAAATGATTAACACAGAGATCAGACAGAGGGATAAAACAGAGAAAGAATCAACAATAAATAACATGCGAAAAATCTACCTCCTCCTTGCCATCATCGGCTTCGCCGCTCCCAACCTGTTGGTGCTGTTGGAATCTTTTGAAAACAAGAACATCCTGCTCTGGAGCAAGCCAATGGACACCATCGCAGCCCTGTTCATCAACCGTATCTCCACCATTTTCGCCATCGACCTTTTCTGGGCAGTGCTCGTATTTTTTGTTTGGCTGACCATCGAGGGCAACCGGTTGGGCATGAAACGAACCTGGAAATACATTATTCTCACGATGCTCTTTGGGTTGGCCGGTGCATTTCCGCTATTCCTTTGGGCCAGGGAGAAGTATTTAAAATAGGTATCGGGATATTGAGATATTTGGAAATTTGAAAATCGAATACCTAATATCTCAATATCACAGTATCCAAATCAACACTCCCTTGCCACCACACATCAAAGCCCACATTTACCTGTCCATTGTCGCCCTGATCTACGGTGCCAATTACACCATTGCCAAAATCATACTTGACGGCAACCACGTCGGGCCCTATGGACTGACGCTGATGCGGGTCATTACCGGCGTTGTGCTGTTTTCTCTGTTTCACGCCGTTTTCATCAAAGAAAAAATTGATAAAAAGGATTTCCCCCGCCTGGTACTTTGCGCACTGACGGGGGTCGCTATCAACCAAATGCTGTTCATCGGGGGCCTAAAACTGACCACCCATATCAACGCCGCTCTGCTCGCAACCACCATTCCTGTTGCGACCATTGTAGCAGGATATTTCATATTGAAAGAAAAAATCACCCGTAACCAACTGATAGGGATAGGCTTAGGCATCATTGGGGTGACCATCTTAACACTTTATGGCAAAAAATTTGCATATGATAAAGGTGGCTTACTTGGAGACGTCATGATCTTCGTCAATGCCTGTTCCTTCGGGACGTTCTTCGTTTTGGTGAAATCGTTGATGCACAAGTACCACCCGATCACGGTAACGAAATGGATTTTTACAATAGGTTTCTTTTTTGTGTTGCCGTTCGGATTCCATGAACTTAAAAATACACCCATGAACGACTTCACCCTCCACATCTGGATGGCTATTGGCTATGTGCTCATCTGCACCACTTTCCTTACCTATTTGTTGAATACGACCGCACTGCAACTTGTTGACGCTTCCACCGTAAGTATCTATGTTTATTTGCAGCCAGTCATCGCTACTGCAATCGCATTGATGGCCGGCAAAGACGAACTTACTATTGTGAAAGTGACAGCAGGATTGATGATTTTCTCGGGCGTGTTCCTCGTGAGCAGAAAATGATGTTTGGGAAAACCGGTTTTAAATTTTTATAAAATGAATGTAAAAATTTTAAATCAATAAAAGGCTGACTTTCACAAAGTTCGATAGCTGGTTGGAATAGATAAAATTTATAAGAAAATTTTATCTATGTAGATTTGTTTTATACGTACAATTTTAAATTAATTTTATTCATAAATTATTTAGAATTAGTGAGTTAGAGACAAGTCGACCGTTTCCTTCCAAAACCCTACCGTTCCGTAATTGGCAGTCCCACCAAGCAACTTTTAGCAACCTTCACGTTAATTTTATCACGATTATTCAAACAAAATAAACAAGCTGGCTATGAGGCAGAGAAATTCATTGGACCGTCAAGCCATTTTTTATTTGATCTCCAAATTAGAGGATATGATAGACAAAAGTGGAGGGGTCTTCTTCCCGGAAGAAGGTCAATATCACCAACTGATCGACTACTACGAAGGTGAATACCTTTTTGAAAGGGCGCTGGAAGTAGTGGACTATGCTATTCTTCAGTACAGTCTGTCCCTCAATTTTCATTTGCGCAAGGCCGAAATCCTCCTTCAGAGCGGTTTGGCCGAGCAGGCACTGGCGACACTCGATAAGGTAGACTTTTTAGTTCCCGACTGTTTGACAGCCAAATTGCTGCGGGCAGAGGGGTTTGCCGCGCTCGACATGCATGCCGAAGCATTGGACCTGTTGGAAGAACTGCAGGCCGAGGTGAAAGGTAATGACCTAAGTAAAGTCTACACCCACCAGGCACTTATCTACCACTATCAGAAGCAGTACGAACGGGAATACCACATGTTGGCCGCCGCCCTGCGGATCGATTCCAACAACAAAGAAGCCCTTTCCCGGATGTGGTACTGCGTAGAGACCGCCCGCAAGCACCAGGAGAGTGTTCAATTGCACAAGATGATCATCGATGAAAACCCGTTTTCTTCCCTGGCATGGTACAACCTGGGAGCTTCCCAACAATACCTCGCCAACCACGAAGAAGCCATCGAGGCATATGAATACGCCTTTTTGACCAATCCTGACTTTGCCTTTGCCTACCGGGCCTGTGCCGAAGTCTGCATGGACATCAAGGACTACCGCCGTGCATTGAATTGCTATCAGGACCTGATCGAACGCTGCGAGCCCGACGACGATCTTTTTCTATGCATTGGCAAATGCTACGTTCACCTTGGCAACTACGCCGTGGCCCGTACCTTTTTCCAGCGGGCACTGCTCTTTAACCCACTCAACGACGAAGCCCTTTTCCATATCGGTACCAGTTATGCTGGCCAGAAGAATTGGAAAGACTCGATCAGTTACTTTCTGAAAGCGATCCGCATTAACGAACTCAACGAAGAATATTTCAAAGCTGTCGGCGAAGCTTATTTTCAGATCGGCAACCATAAGGATGCTGAAATACATTTGAAAGCCGCCGCCGATATTGCACCGGAATTGGCCGACTACTGGATACGGCTTGCCCGCTTCTATCTGGACACCCAACGCCTTGAAGATGCACTCAGCGTACTGGACGAAGCCGAAGAATACACCTTCGGTTCCGAGCTACTGTACTACCGCAGTGCATTCTTGTTCAAGATGGGAAAAAAACGGGAAGCCCTCCTCGTGCTCGAAGAAGCACTCTGTGAGGATTTTTACGCTCATGACTCCATGTTCCACGTCATGCCCATTATGGCCACCGACTCGGAAGTAAAAGCAGTCATCTCTATTTTTCAACCGGAGTAAATCCGGCTATCTAACTTACTGATTCCTGGTATTGTATTGCGAAAAGAATCAGGAAAAAATTGGACGGCCTCCCTGTGGGGGGCCGTTTTTGGTTTTTGGTTTTTGGTTTTTGGTTAAATATGTCATTTTTGATAAAAATGACATATTTGGTAACGACCCTTTTTAAAAACCTCCAATCAAAAATCGTTGATCTTTTAATCGTTAATCAATTACTGAGCGGTCAGGTTGCACGTTGCGCTTCGCTAAACTTGCGGCAACGAGAATGCCCTTCGAACGGATTTCCGCTTGTTGAACGACTGAATATCAACCGAGATGGTTATTTAAAATAACCTACTCCCTTTAATCCTAAATACAAGGGTAACCTTTTTGACAAATCCGAATTAATGGCAGCACACTTGCAAGTCGGTCAGATGGTTTCCATCAAAAATCGACTTTGATTTATTTTTCACCGAACATCAAATCAAAAAATGTTGTTCCAATAGAAAACCCAACTGCCTTCTCTTATCCATTCCCACCTAACTACCCTGTTTTTCAAACAAGTTATATTATCACATTAGTTACTTTTTTATCCAACAAATAAATTAAGTACTCTGTGCAATCTAAGTTTTTTAATATTCTTCACTGCCGATGGCGGCGAAGAATAAGATAACTTTTAACACACAGTATAAAGAGCCGCTTAAATTAAAAATACTTGAAATGAAAACAATTTCATCTCCATCCAAGGGTCAACCACCCTTATTCTCTCGATTTTTATTCCGAAAGTTTCCTCTGACCCATTCTGTTCTCACCCTGCTTATTTCACATAAAAATACCCATAACCTCTAATTGGATAAAGACGGATCAAGCGTGCTTGATTGGTCTTTATTGATTTGTAATCCTATGGTTTGACTTTCAACCGAACGGTCAGACCTTTAAAAATCAACAAAAAATGAAAAAAATTTTAAGTCTCCTCACCTTACTGTCCTTTTTTACGCAGTTACCATCTCAGGTGGTAGTAACCGATGTATGTTGTTGTTTTGCCGGTGGCACTTTCAATGACAGTGGAAATACCGTCAATGGAAAACAAGAGTTTTTACGTGATGATGGCATATGGGCTATCCGTTGGTCAGGCACTGAATGGCAAATCAGGGAAGCAACCGGATCGACAATTGCCTACGTCAATCCAACAGACACCCCCACACCACCCTGTACTTCTCTGATTCCCTGGTCGTTAGGTCCCAGTGGTTGTAACCTGGGGTTTGACATCGGTGTGGTTACGGGCGCGGAATGCGCAACGACCTTGCCGCCGGACTGTGGTCTGGATATTTCCTCCTGCCCGGCCGATTTTATGGTATCAAGTTGTGACTTGGCCGATATCGTTCCAACCTCTGCCTTATCATTCTCTGGTAGCCCGACTAATATTTCCCTGGCCCAGTTTACTGCAGAAGGAGGAGTCGTTTCTACTTCGGCCAATATAACCTCCATTACATACGAAGATGTAGTTGTGGGAAATTGCCCTAAAACAGTGACCCGAACTTTTATTGTTTCGGATGATTGTCCAGACGACGAAGTCTGTGTCCAGACCATCACACTTGATGATCCTGCACAAAATACGGTTATCACAACGTCGGGCGATTTATGTGTTTTCTCAGCTACTTTTGACCAGACAGGGAACCTCGTAAATGACCGGCCGGAGTACCAGGATTTGCCTGCCGGTAATCTTTTTATTCGCTGGAATATCACTCAATGGGAAATCGTAATCGGAACCACAGGTGAAGTCATACATTTTAACAGCACCAACACCTTGACGCCTCCGTGCAGCGCCAATTTCCCGTGGTCGACAGGTCCAAATTCGGCCGGTTGCGGGCCGATCACGGTAGCCGGGCCTGATTGTTCGCCGACAGCACTCAATTGTGACCTGGCCATCAATTCCTGCCCAGTCGATTTTTCAGTGGTCAGTTGTGATCTGTCTGATATTTTGTCCACCTCAACATTGGCGTTCTCGGCAAATGATTCAAGCATCACACAAACTCAGTTTATTGCGGAGGGTGGTACGTTCACAACGGCTAATAATATTACATCCTTTACTTATCAGGATGAGTTGGTTGGGAATTGCCCCAAAACAGTGACCCGAACCTTTACAATAGTCGATGATTGCCCTGCTGGCGCCCAATGTATACAGACCATTATCCTGGACGACCCAAGTCAAAACACATTCATCACTACCAGTGGTGATTTTTGTATTGCTGCCGATACTTTTGATGTCACGGGAAATTTGGTGAACGGCAGGCCGGAGTACCAGTCGTTGACTTCCGGGGGGGCCTTTTTTATCAGGTGGTCAGGCACACAATGGGAAATTATAAATGGCAGCTCCGGAGATGTCGTACACTTCAATTCAGCAAATTCATTGACTCCTCCATGTAGCGCAGATTTTCCATGGTCAGAGGGTCCTCAAGGTGTTGGCTGTGGAACAATTATGGTTGCCGGGCCCGATTGCAGTTCCTGTGATTTGGCAATTACTTCCTGCCCAACCGACCCAGGTGCCATCGAAGGGTGTACCGCTACAGATGTGTCCTCCAGCTCCTCCCTGCCGTTTTCCACAGCCGTTGCGAATATTACAGAAACACAATTCATTGCAGAAGGTGGGGCACTTCTCTCGCTTGGCAATATTACGTCCATTACTTATCAGGATGTTGCCTCAGGCTCTTGCCCAATTGTGGTTTCCAGAACTTTTACGGTGATGGATGATTGCCCAAATACCGAAACCTGTGTACAAACTTTTATCATTGACGACACCACAGCGCCAGTCATCTCAACCTGCCCGCCGACATTTAATGTCGAGGGATGTTCAACCGGAGATCTGACGAATGGCGGGCTGACGAGTTTAGCCTTTTCGCCAGTATTGACAAGCGTCTCGTCTTCTGATTTTGTTAACGAAGGAGGGGTGGTTGCTGATAATTGCAATATTCAATCATATGAGTACCAGGATGCAGTCAATGGTACTTGTCCGATCGTTGTAACCCGTACCTGGACCATTACAGACCTATGTGGCAACGCAGTCATTTGCAACCAAAACATTTTAATAGAGGACAATATTGCTCCTATGGTGGCTTGTCAAAATATCTCCGTTTCACTTTCGGCCAATGGGGATGCGGCCATTACCCCTGTCCAGGTTTTTGATGCACTCAATTCAAATGACAACTGTACGGGCAGTATTACTCCAGTCTCTGTTTCACCCGATAGTTTTACTTGTTCAAACGAAGGAGCGAATGTGGTGACCCTTACGGCCGAAGACCTTTGTGGCAACCAGGGAAGTTGTTTAGCCACAGTAACGATTGAAGAGTTGATCACCAATATTAGTATTTCAACTACCGCTGAAAGCTGCGCTGGTGAAGCCGACGGTTCCATTACCGCCGCTGCTGTTGCTGCGAATGGAGGACAGATTGGTTATTCTATTGATGGGGGTGTCAATTTTAACCTCACCGGAAATTTCACTGGACTGGCTCCTGGAAATTATACTGTTCTGATCAAAGTTTTGGGTACCCCCAACGTATGCGAAGAGACCGTCGCAGCATCCGTCGCAGCCGGGTCGCCACCACCAACCTGGTACAAAGATTTGGACGATGATGGCTATTCCGACGGGGTGACCATAGATAGTTGTGCCCAGCCCGCAGGATATAAATTACCGGGCGACCTTATCTCGTTAAATGGCGACTGCGACGACAATGATCCCAACAAATTCCTCGGCAATACGGAAATTTGCGACGGACAGGACAACGACTGCGACGGGACCGTCGATGAAGGCTTTGACGTGGACGGCGACGGGGTGACCACCTGTAGCGGAGACTGCGACGACAATGACCCCAACAATTTCCCCGGCAATACGGAAATTTGCGACGGACAGGACAACGACTGCGACGGGACCGTCGATGAAGGTTTTGTAGATACCGATAATGACGGCCTGGCCGATTGTGTTGATCCCGATGATGATAATGATGGCTGTCTGGATGTTGACGATCTAAATCCACTGGTTGCTTCACCACCCTTTTTCACAACTCCATGTCCTGCTAATATTGACCTTTGCGGAGCGCAAAATGTATTTTGGGCACCCCCTGTAGCAACGGATGACTGCGCGATCCCTGCAAGTACAAGCAGTCATGATCCCGGGGACTTCTTTAATGTAGGCACCACTACGGTTACCTATAGTTTTACCGACGCAGGAGGCAATACCATTACCTGTTCCTTTGACGTAGTCATTCAGGAAGCACCTACCGTAAATATTACTCAAAGTTCCCTTCCAGACTTTTGTCAAGGTTTTGCCAACCTCACTGCCAATGTGAGCAACCCCAATCCACCATTGAGTTATTCATGGTCAGGAGGGCTCGGAAGTACCCAAACAGTTACAGCACTAAGCAACGGTACATTTACCGTCACTATTACCGACGCGAATGGTTGTGTGGGCACTGCATCGACGGTCGTAAATGTAGCTGTGGATCAAGAACTTTCTGGTTATGTAATGATCGCCAAAGAAAAACTTGAGACGAAACGCTCAACTGTCAACGGAGGGGGTGTCGGGGTTCTCAACAATGGCGGTGAAGCAAAGCTGGATGACCAATCAGTGGTCAACACATTTGTAAAGGCAGACAACGTGGACGTCACTGGAGGCAGTACGGCTGCCCAGGTAATTCAATCACCTGCCGGAATAAATTTACCGGATTTCCGCAGCAGCACCAATAGTAACAACAACCATATCACCGTATCGGCCAATCAAACAGTCACCCTGACGGGCAGCAGCTATGGCAAAATTGAAGTTTTGGAAAACGCTACCTTGATTTTTGACAATCCGGAAGTATTCACAAAGGAAATCAAGACCAAGGAAGGTGCCACCATAGAGTTTTCACAGCCGACTGAACTTTTAGTCAAAGGAGAACTATTGATTGATAAGGAAAACGAGTTCAACCCGACGGGGGAGGAAGTAACGGTCTATTTGAAAAAGAAGTTGGAAGTAAAAGAAGATTCAGATGTATCGGGAGTAATATACACCAAGGAGAATATTGAGACCAAAGGAGAAAGCGCCAGTAAACCGACCAATATGAACGGCCTGTTCATTGCGAAAGGGGAAATCAAATCGGATAAATGGACCAACTGGAACTGGAATCCAAATTGCGCGCTTACCCCACCTCCTGTCAATTCTTTGGCACAGGATGATGGTACTTTAGTCTTCGGTGAAACAAACGAAAACCGAGTTGGCTTAAAAATCTATCCTAACCCTGCGGGAAATGAAATTACAGTAAGACTGCCCGGTTTTGATGATGAACTACAGATAACCTTCTTCGATCAATTTGGACGCACCATCTGGAGGCAAAACCTGAGTGCCGGGCAACGAAACATTGACCTGTCGAACAATCGGTTTGTGAGCGGTATTTATTTCGTCAGTGTGGTTTCCGAAGGGCAGAGATTTGTCCAGCGGTTGGTCATTGCGAAATAATACAATTGAACGACAAGTTTATTCATTAACCATAAAAATTATCAACGGCCTCCCACAGGGAGGCCGTTTTTTAGGACAAGACAGTTTTTGGGGGTTTTGGTCAAATAGGTCATTTTTGATAAAAATGACCTATTTGGTAACGATCCTTTTCAAAAATCTCCAATCAAAAATCGTTGATCTTTTAACCGTTCATCAGGTGTCACATCAACACCCCTTGCTTCGCCTCGATTGGAGGTGGTAGCTGTGCTTTGCTTTTGCCCAACATTTCCAATAAATCGATCTCAATCACCCGGCACAGGGAAAGCATAGGTATATCATTGCCCAGTCCTTCGAACGGGTTCTCGGAATAGTCGCCGACCAATTCCATCATCATGTACACCCAGCCAACCAACATGGTGAAAGGAATGGTCAGCCATACGGGCACATGCGGCAATTCGTGAAGTTCCGTGACCAATCCAAGCGGTAAGAGGAAAATGAAAATACCCACAAAAATGAAACTACTGCTGCCGTACTGCCGGGGCAATGGGAATTTTTTAATCCGCTCACATTTGCCCTGGTGTTCATAAAAATGATAGAGGATGGTTTGCAGTTCCATGTGCCGGAAGTCGTCGATGATGCCATCTTCCCGGAGTTTTTTCAAGTCCTGCGCTTGCTGGTCAATAATCTGTGTAGCCGTATTTTTATAATCGATGAGCCGTTGATATTCATCTTTGGGCAGGAAGTTGGACAGTTCGGCACTGGTTATTTCATCGTCGAGCAGCCCTACCCCAAAGCGTTTCATCCGCCGTTCGGTCGCCCGCTTCATCATGCCACCCTGGCTGATATGTTCCCACGAAGTAGGCAACAACAACTGGCTCCGCAGGGCATACAACCATCCAATATGGCGGTAGATCAATTTTTCCCGAATACAGCGTAGCTCTTCGTCGGTGTAGGGGTTGTCACTGAAATAGTTGCTCGTGAACCCTTTCACGGCACTCCCCCAGGCACGGCTGCTGTTGACAATGGCCCCCCATATTTTTCGGGCTTCCCACAAACGGTCATAAGCCTGGTTGTTTTTGAAGCCGATATAAAAGGCAACTGCCGTACCTATGACTGAAAGCAACAGCCACGGAACGTGGATCCAATCCCAGTGGAAAATTTCAAAGACAACCGTGACGAAAGTTGCCCAGGCACCAATCCAGACCAGATGATGCCCCGTAAACTGCATAATACTCCTAAAGGAAAAATTCTTCTTGACGTACATGAATGAAAGAGGTATAGTGAAAGATGTAAATTGACATAATTGGACCAGTAAAAACCCAATATTTGAAAGGAAGCAAATGTAAGCTTTGAATTTCCTATTTCAAATTCCGCAAGAAGCGCTGACCCTCCCACCATAAAACCTGCCCCCCTCAACAAGGCCTCATTGTCAGTATTTATATATTAAAAAAAAATTCAAGACGTATGAAGAAGAAACCCGAAGGAGTAAAGTGTATTAGAAAATTTTGTCATATATTTCGGCGATGCCACTTTTGGCAGCAATCTACATAAGCTGTTTTTAGGAAGAAGGCAGATATAGTTACTTTAAAAACATTTGGCAATTCTCCAACGCAACTTCCCAACTCCTCTTCTATATCTATCACTACCTAACCAGCCTAATTAAAAAACATCCCATTATGTCTATCCATACCCGTATTTATGGCGGCGGTTCGCTTTCGTTTGGCGGACAACCCGCAATCGACGACCTGTTGGGTGCAGGTTATTCTGCGGTGCTTGTATGGTCCGTTCACGTTGACTCAGACGGCAACTTAATCCTCAACAACACCCATTTCGTGACGAATGGTGTCTACCAGGAAGCAGAACCTATGAACCTGCCCAGCCGGCTTGCCCAACTGCACAAAGCAGGTGTTGAAATCATATTCTCGGTAGGTGCAGGCGGCACGACCGACTTCCAAACCATCGGCAAATTGCTCAACGGTGGTGTCCCCGGACCGGGAAACAATTTATACGACAACTTTAAGGCGCTAAAAGATGCGATGGTAAATGCAGGCGGCGACATCGACGCCATTGATTTCGACAACGAAGATGCCCTGCAAAACAGTGACGCCAGCATTATGGTCAATTTCGGTTGTATGTTGGGAGACATCGGCTACAAAAGTGTAACCCTATGCCCTTATTATCCTGCACCGTCCTTCCCTTGGGGGGACGGCACAAACCATGTATGGCTCGACACCTATAATCAGTTGCTCGCCAAACGGGGTAAAGCCTTCGTCAGTGCCATTCACCTGCAGTGCTACTCCGGTGGTGCAGGTAATTCGCCAGCCCCCTGGGCCAAAATGATTGCCGATGCCGGAGGAGAGACCCTAATGATTCCCGGACTTGCCACCAACCAGGCTGCGGCTGGCCCCTGGTGGTACAACAACAAGCAGGACCCACCACCAAGACCCGGAGGGAGCGTGGTCAAAACACCGAGCGTGGCCATGTATGGAGAAGCAGATTGGTCTGGTATGCTGCGTCAGGGCAATTACCCGACCGCCGACGATGCCCTACAGGCGGCCAACAGCAGTGAAACTTTCTTTTTCTACTGCAACGGCTATCTGAATCTTGGACCAGGCAAAGTATTTCAAAAAGGGGACGCGGTATTTTTTGCAGGTGTCCCGCACTGGGGAAGTGCCCCCCAATGCGACGGCTATTCCCTCAGTGGGGGCTGCAGCAATACGTACAACACCAACGGTGCCTGCCCCTCGGATTTACAATCCCAATATGCCACTTGGAAAAGTACGCCAATCGACGGAGGGTTCATCTGGCTCTACGATTCGGTGCTCAATTGTTTATTGTCCAAATGCTGTGGCGGAACCGAGTCAGATTCAGCAACCACTGCAAAAGATTATCGGGAAGCCATTTCCAATGGCCTGGGTTGAATAAAGCCCAAGGCAGTGGTACCACCTTGGCTTGCGTCCCACTGATTTAATTTCATCACAAATCAATACGAAGTTTAACGACCTCATGCACAGGGGTCGTTTTTTTATTTGAGCCAACCAACCCCGCTTCTTCGGCCTTCAAATTAGTTTGTACATTTGACAAATGCTTTCATTGAAAAACCACTAAACAGACAAAGATGAAAAAGCTGAAGCTCAGACAAGAAGTCTTCGACCTGTACGACAAGTATGCTCATAACAAACTCAGCCGCCGCCAATTTGTAGACCAGGTAAAGGTTTACGCTGTCGGTGGTCTCACGGTCACCGCCATCCTCGATTACCTGCTGCCGAAATACGAGGAGAAACAACAGGTCCGGTCAAATGATCCCCGGCTCCGGTCCGAAACCGTCGAATACGATTCACCTAAAGGAGCTGGAAAAATGAAGGGGCTGCTCTCCCGCCCGGTTGGCCAGGAAGGAAAACTGCCCGGCATCATCGTAGTACATGAAAACAGGGGCCTCAACCCCCACATCGAAGATGTGTCCCGCCGGGCTGCCCTGGAGGGCTTCCTTTCACTGGCACCCGATGCATTGACCCCATTGGGCGGCTACCCCGGCAGTGATGACGAAGGCCGAACCATGCAACGCCAACGGGACAAGGAAAAAATGCTGCAAGACTTTATTGCCGCTTTTGATTTTCTAAAAAACCATCCCGAATGCACCGGTAAGATCGGAGTGGTCGGCTTCTGTTTTGGTGGCTGGATTTCCAATATGATGGCAGTCAGAGTACCGGACCTGCTGGCCGCCGTGCCGTTTTATGGCCGCATGCCTGCCTCCGAAGAGGTGCCCAATATCAAAGCTCCGCTCCTGTTGCATTTTGGCGCATTTGACAAACGGGTCAACGAAGGATGGCCTGCTTACGCAGCTGCCTTGCAGGAAAACAACAAGGAATATAGCGCCCACCTCTACCCCGATGTCAATCACGGGTTTCACAACGATACGACGCCGCGCTACAATTATGAAGCAGCCCATTTGGCGTGGCAACGAACCATCGATTTTTTCAAGGAAAAACTGGAATAAAAACGGGCAGTCCAATCAATTTCAAATGATCTGCCCAACTGCGCCACGAAGGTCAGCTATCTGAAAAATCAAATGACCAAAAACAGCCATTCGACCTTATTAGGATTTGCACACAAAAGTGGATTTAATTCCAAACCCGTTTTCAATGCGTTTTTTAAAAAAGTGGAACGAACCACGCTGCGTGCCTGGCTAATAGCAGAAAAAGAAAATCAATAAATTAAACTTTAAAACTGGTCAGGAAGTACTAAAATTGGAATTTTATGATCATTAAACTGGCGCACAATTTCCCCCTTAAAAAAATCAGAAAAAATAGACGCTTCGTTGTCCACCAGAATGATCAAATCAATCGACTCCTTTTCGTGTGCCTCGTCTATTTTTTTTAGCAAGTTTTTTTTGTGGCTATTTTCGTAAGCAATTATATTTTTCCAAAAAGAAGACAGGAAATTTCTTTGCTGCAATGTTTTCACTTCCATCCTTTCCGGGTCGACACCAAGCTTTTCCATACCTTTTGCCACCACGACAGGTTCTGTGTCCCTTCTTTTGATATGCCATACATGCTCGCAATTTTGCAGGCGGAAAGGAGCATCCGTAATTGGCAGGATTAAAACCGGGCAGCGAGCCTTGGTGATGATGAATAATTTTTTAGAACTGAAATATTCATACTTTTTTACCGGGTGTATTTTCCTGCTCAAAACCATTAAGTCATAACGATGGCTAATTTTATTGATGGTTCGTGAGATAGTTCCGGCATGCGCCAAAAAACAGGTTTTCGCAGGTGGTTCTCCTACGACTCGGCGAAAGGTTTTTTTCAATTCTTCGTGCATCCCCACGGCATAAGATCTTTTGCCAAAATCAAATTTGCGGTTGTACTCTTTTTCAGGGTACACATGCAGCAAAGTCAATTCTTCCCCTTCAAACATATTCGCCACATGACGAAGCGAATTATCAGAAAATGGTGAAAACGAAATCGGGACAAGGATGCGCTTTGTTCGTGTCATTAAAATTATTAATTGAAATAAATTTTATTAAAAGCCTCTTATGTGTCGCTTAAAACGAAAACAATAAGGTACAAAAAATAAATCAATATAATACAATCGGTAATTGCTTTGTTCACGGCAAGCAAAAATAACTACGCGATTAATTGCCCCATCAATCCTTTTCATTCCCGGTGTGAGCTGGCCACCTTAACTTTAGGCACACAGGCAACCCGGCCGCTTTTAGTTTAGTCCTTTCACCACACGATTCACATTTTTCAAAAAAATATCATGAAGAATTTCCTCCTGGCTTTGCTCCCATTTCTCCTCATCTCATGTCATTCCGAAAAAGACAACCCGGCCACTAACGGATCAACTTTTACCGAAGAAGACCGGCAGCAGATCGAACAGCAAGCAAAGGACCTTCCGCTGATATTAAGCAATGAAGGCTGGGAAGCTTACGAAAAACATTTTTCAAAAGACTATCAAAACTGGTCGATGGCCGGTGACCAGGTACGGTCACGAGAAGCGTTTTTAGGACGGGTTAAGCAATGGTACGAAGCCGGCAACCGAGCGACTGGCAGCCAGATCAAAACCATTGATTTTATTCCCATCACCGACGACATGGTCATGTACCTGCACGCCCAAACGGAAGAGTTCAACGACCCGCAGGATTCGACGGTTGTCCGTAGCCGGGATATTCGTTTTGTCAGTATCTATAAAAAAGAAGCTGGCAATTGGAAAATATTTTTCACGGGTTTTATGGACAAGCCCAAATGACCCTCATGGCTTGATCCATTCCGAGCCGTAGATTAATCAATTGACAAAAAGTACGGAATCATAGTCTGGGACGATCTGGCAGGGTACCCGCTGCATCTTTGCATTGTCAATCTTAAAAAATGTAAATCAAAAAAATCGAAAGCATCAAAAACTCAATTTTGTGCTCGCTGACCGTACTTTTCCTAACTGTATTTTTTATTTCTTGCGACAATCAAAACAATGCCCCTACGCCCGTCAATCCTCCTTTCACCAACGAAGAGGATTTATCCGATCGCCTCCAAGGAGTCATTCGGCTATGCCGACATTGCTTCCCAAAAAACCTTACACCGACCAAAACACACCGCCCATCGGCTCTACCAGCAAGACTTTTATCGAAGCAGCATTTAACGAAGCCACCGTACCGATTTATAATGTGGCCCAGTAATATTTATCGGTTAATTAATTCAGGTAAGTGCTTGGACAAAAATAAAGAGCGCTAAAAATGACACTTTTATTTTGGCAAATATTTGATTTCCAAATCTTAAAATTCTTTTTCAGGCAAAGGAAAAGTGTCATTTTTTTTGACCACCTGCTTAATTAACAACTTGATTGAGGGATAAACAATAGAAAAGTTTTTAATCAGGAATATCAGTTTTTCAAGTTTTTGTCCACTTGTACTTCTCCCATTAATGTTCTATTCCATTCATCACAACTTGCACCAATTAA
>JBCBRY010000015.1:0-100947 GCA_039819485.1 Bacteroidota bacterium
CATTAAATTAAAAGAAATAAAAAAAGCAAGGGCGAAAAACATGCTGTTCACCCTTTTGTTTTTACAATTTATTTACGGCTTTTTTATTTCCAATATTTTTATGTTAAAAAGGTTTGAACCGGGCGTAGAAAAATCGTTTGTGCAAGAAGTAAAAGTCGCACTTGCTGATAAAAATAAAATGGGAGCGGCCATCACCAATATAGCAAAATACAGCCCAACAGGCTATGACATGACGGCATATATTGAAGCAGATCCCAGGATATGTTTTTTCTGTAATTTTTTAAAACACGTCGGCGCCGGTTATTGGGCCAACCAAATTTCCACCCCGCCATCACTGGAAAATTTAAGAAACAAAGGCAGCGCAACAGCCGTCCGTCTATCGCCTTTTTTTAGCTATATCCAACAATTGAAAGGAGAAAATAAATACAGCACCTACGAAGATGCCCAATTGGGTTTTATTAGAAAATATAAAGTGGATTTTGTAATTGTAGAAAAAGGCGCACCTATTCCTCCAGGCATTTTAAAAATCAGCAAAGAAATAATCGAAGATCCTTATTCAAAAACAAAGCTGATTATTTTAGACAACAAACAATAGTTTCTGTCTAAATTCTGTTTTGCCTTCCTTTTAAACTCTGCGTAATTTTTTAATTTAATTTTTTTTTACGCAGCGTTTCGCAGATCAATAAACAGCGTTTAGGCAGAGAGGAATTAGTTTTCAACTACCTAAAAAATCTTGGATGGTTCACATTTTCCCCGTCTGTTAAAAAACAGTAGCCTACCAGTAATTCAAATGTCCCCGAATTCTGCTGCTGCAAACCATTGATGGACAAATCATAAGCAAAGCCTGCGTTCAGTCGTTGATTGATCTGATATTGCGCCATTAGAGACAACGCATCGCCAGCAGAAGCGAGCTTTGACTGTCCCCAGCGAAGGGTAGCACCTGTCCACAAACGGCTGTTTTCTAAAAACCCCATACTGAAATGGAGGTCAAAATTTGGTGGAGCATTCTCCAGGATTCTCGCAGCAAAAGCGGGGCGTAGCCGGAAGTCTGCCGTGACCGGCAGCACCCAACCCGCATTCACAAAAAGGTGGGGGGTTGTACCTGAAAAATCATCCACGATACCTTGATATTTTTTGGTAAAACTTTTTTCCAAAATATATGGCACGGACACCCCGGCAAAAAATTGATCATTCTCAAAATGCATCCCGGCCCCTACATTAAACAGTGGAACTGACATATTTTCTCCTGCCGTCGGATCAGAACGCTGGGTAATGGTTTCAGCCTGGCCCCAGTCCGTCCGCTGATGGCGGTAACTGCCCTGCATACCGATCCCCAATGTACCGTTGCCAAAATGTAGTCGGTACGCATATGCAGCATTAATATAAGTGCCGTTAAAAAATCCAATCTGGTCATTGATAACGGTCAGTCCCAGCCCTACCCGATTGGCGAAAACCGGTGCATCGAAAGTGATCGCCTGTGATGTGGGCGCCCCCTCCAGGCCAATCCATTGTTGCCGGTGAATGGCAGAAAGACAAGCTACTTCCTGGCTGCCCACCGCGCCGGGATTGGCGATCGTTTTTTGCGAAAAAAATTGGGAAAACAGTACTTCCTGCTGCGCATGAACCGTCAGTGAAAAAGCAATAAACAATATGGTGTATAATTGTCTCATAGAAATATTTGTAAAGAGGTTCTCTTTGTCCCGGCCAGCGCCCGAATCGCTCCGCAGCGCCGGACAAAGGCCACAACCAGCAGGCACCGAATTGCTAAATTTTTAAAACTTAGTCAATCTAAAAACCGGTTTTTCAACTATTAAAACCGCCTCTTAAAAATTACCGAATCACCGCTACATAACCACTCAGCACCGTTCGCCCTTCATCATTTAGCGACAGCTGATAAAAATATGTACCCACCGGCAACTGCTCGCCATCGTAAGTGCCGCCCCAGTCATTCTGGTAATTTGGGTTTTGGTAAACGGTCGTTCCATAGCGATTGAAAACAACCAATTCACTGCCCTCAAAAACGGCCGCACAGGGCACCACAAACACGTCATTTTCACCATCGTTGTTGGGGGAGATCAAGTTGGGCACAAAACAATCGGATGCGTCGGTATTGGTACTTTCAATCAGCAGCTGTACCGTGGCCGAATGACAAACATCCGGACAAGTCATGGAGCAGATTTCATATTTAAATTCATCCTCGCCAAACACATTTGGATAAGGCCGGTAAACAGCCATCCCGTCCGCGTCTATTTTCAGTTCTCCTTTTTTAGGCAATTCAGCAACCTGAATATCCCAGCCATTGGCCGCTATCGCATCATTGGCCAACAAGTCGACGAAGGCGACGGTATCGGTCAGGCCCAAGGTGGCCATATCAGGCTGTGCAGTTATTTTTTCATAAAAAACCGACGTTGTATCAGCGCTGAAATAATTACAGACGGGCTGGTCGATCGACCAAACAAAAAGATTTTCACCTGGCACCAGGTCATCAATCGAGGTACCGGGCTCGTTGGGCTGAACAATTGTGGCGCTATTCAAAGAAGACCATAAACCTGTGCCAATACTTGGCTCATTCGCCAGCAGGGAAACCAACTCGTTTTCATCGCAGACAATTTGTTCATCGCCCGCAAACGCCTCCACTATTTCAGTCGAAACCACCTGCAGGTCAAACCATTGCGAGGCATCTGATTGACAGCCATCCACATCGACAACTGCGTAATAACTGCCCGACTGCCCGGCCACTATTTGCGAAAGCGTAAACATGGGCGTGGTGCCCGTCTCGATCAGCACATTGTTTTGGGTAAAATAAAACTGGTAGACAGCGTTTGGCTCGTCGTTCAAAACTTCGACAACAGCGTCGAAGCCGACACATACTTCGGCTGCGCCTGCCAACACTGGCGGAGCTGGTTTAGGTTTTACAAAAACAGTGGTTGAAGTAGTCAACAAATTGGTGCAGCTGGGATGGTTTATTTCAACGAGGTAGCTACCAGCTGCATTAAGGCCTGCATCTGTCAGTACTGGAGAATTACCCGTTTCTTCAAAACCTGCCGGCCCAAACCAATGATAGGTAGCTCCGGGAATCCAGGTTGCCTCTAAAAACACATCCCCACCTTCGCAAACAGGTTCGTCGACAGTAGTTGAATTGTCGGCGGTCACATTTGAGCCGATGCCCAGTACCGTCACCTGTTGTAAATTGGAGGCCGGTGGTTCGCAGCCGTCCACATTCGCTACTGCATAATAATTACCTGATTGGACAGGGGTCAGGTCATTGATAAAATAAGTCGGAACGCTGGTTGAGGCTAAGAGTACCTCGCCGTTTCCGTCATCAAAATACCATTTGTACAGCACATTATTGCCAGGGTAACCCGTGGCGTCCAACTGCAAGTGCTCCCCTTCGCAAAGCAAATTAGAAGTTACGGAAACGACCGGCGGATCGGGCATTTCTATAAAATCCACCACGACGGACTGAGCCGAGGACAAACAACCTGTGCTCGACTCCAATTGCAGGGTGTAAGCACCTTCCCCCTGGGCCTGCAACACGCCGAGGTTCACGACAAAGGGTTCAGAGGCATCGGCCATGTTCGTAAACAGAAAGCCGTTCGGTCCCGTCCAGGTATAGCGTACTTCACCGGAAATATTGCCTCCAACAGAGCCGGACAACTCGACGACGGTACCTTCACAATAGCTTCCACCTCCAATCAAATCGGCAATAATTGGTTGTGGATGTGTAAAAACAAGGGTGGTGTCTGCTGCCTCCGCATCGCAGCCAATCGTTTGTACCGTCAGTTCAAATTCGGTGGTATCCATTAAGGAAAGCTGCGGGTTTTGTTCAAAAGAAACTATTTGAGGGTTTCCGATTTGCCGCCAGGCATAAGTCGCATTATCGACCGGAGCAGCAAAGAGTTGTACTTGATCACCGGGACAGACCGATCCGCTGTTTTCAGCATCGGCGACCGGCATGGGTTTTATTTCTACCGGAATTGGGTCCGACAGTTCAGATTCGCAACCGTTCACATTTTTCTTCACTAAAAAAGGTGGGATCGCCATTGGGTCATCGGTAGCCAATTCGAGCATTTCACTGCCGTTGCCAACTGGATCGCCCAGGCCATTCACCCATTCGTAAAAAACCGTCCCCAGGAGGGTAGGATTTTGTACGACGAGGACTAGTTCGTCTTCCGGGCACACGGGACTATTCGTAGCTACGTGTGGGGCATCCGGCACCGGTAGTATGCCATCGACGATTACCGACTCGGAAGCGGTGCAGCCATTGTCGCCAGTGACTGTCAGCGAATAGGTGCCTACATCGTCGAACTCCGTATTATATATCACCGGGCTCTGGGCAGTGGAATTGAACCCATTGGGCCCTGTCCATGCCCACCCTGCGATGCTATTGCTGTTTGACAAAAACTGTAAAGTTGCTCCTTCACAAGGGAAAGTAAGGATAAAATCAGGCGACACCTCCGGTAGCGGCAACACCTCGACCAACAAATCAGCCGACTCTACAGTGCAGGCGTCTACCTGTACCTCAAGGTGATACAGACCGGCATCGTTGGCCTGCATAGCATCAAGGTTGAGCTGACTGGAAGTTGCGCCGTTGATCTGTGAACCATTTTTAAACCAACTGTAGGATACCTGAGCGTTTGTATAAGGAATGACCGACAACACCAAATCCTCTCCCGGACAGACGTCCCCGGTACTTTGAATGTTGGGCGTTGCCACCGCATCCACCACACCTGTTATCTCAAACGGGTTTACCGCCGTGCAGCCATGTATATTGGTCACTTTTAGTTGATAACTGCCGTTGCTCATCGCATTGGCATTTGAAATGGTCGGGTTTTCAATTTGCGAAATAAAACCATTCGTTCCTGTCCACTCATAAGTCAGACCGATACCGGAAGCATTGGCTGTTAAAAGAATGTCTTCAGGCGAGCAGTCGGCAGCCAACTGGTAATCGAAAACAGGAAATGCCGACGGTTTCGGATGTAAGGCAACAGTCGTCACGGCCCTATTTTCGGACTCGCACCCCTCCAATTCAACGGACAGCTCAAACTTGATTTCGGAGGTTACATTCGAAAGTACTGGTTGTGGGTCGAACGAAAAAATAGAAGAGTCGCCGGCAATCCGCCACTGGTAAATGGCTCCCGCCAAAGGCACTGCCGATAGCTGTGCATCTTTTCCTAAACAAACCGGACCGTCATTGGCAGCTAATGCCACTGGGCGCTCTTTGATCGTAAGTTCATTGGCAGCGCTTTCCACCGTGCAGCCATTCGAATCGGTCAGCCTTATTTTCCAGTCACCTGCCAAATAGGCGGGATGACCTTTTGGTAAAATGGTTGTATCATTCTGGGTAGTCAGCCCAGGCAAGGCGAGTGTAACGGCACTTTGCCCGGCGGGTCCGATCCATTCGTATTTTTCACCTGCGACGTCTGTAGTCAGGATCAGCGGTTCACCGTCGCAGACGGGGGCATTGCTGATGAGGGTCGGCACATCGGCTGGGCGGACCACCTCCAACTCAGCAGTTGCCGTGGCCGCATCGCAGCCCGGCACATTGACTGTCAGAGAGTAAGTCCCCGTCTGGAAAGCATTGATGTTGAAGAGTACCGGATCAGCAATGGCCGCTGAAAAACCCAGCGGTCCCGACCAGCTGTAGTCAGTACTCAAGGGCATGTTCAGGGGGGACAAAACCTGCATGGCAAGATCGTCTCCTTCACAGGCCTTCGGAGGTACTTCCAATTGCAAATCAATCTGGGTTCTTTCCTCCAGCACGACGGGAGGAGCAGCCACTACAACTGGACATCCATAATACTGGCCCAAAACCACGGGTTGGTACGTGCCAATTGTCAGGTTATTGAAAAAGGGAGAAGATTGCCAGTTTTGTCCGGCATCAATGCTGTAGATAAGGCTGTCGGCGCCTTCGGCAATCAGTTCAATCGATCCGTCGGTCTGCCCCAGGCATAATACCGGGCCAACGGTGACAACTTCGTTCAGGGAAAGCACATCCGCCGTAAACAAACATCCCAGACAGGGAACAGCTCCATCTCCCAAAATACAAACCGGCTGCGGGAAAGCGGCATTTTCCATCTGCACCTGCTGGACAACAATGGCATTTTGTGAGTTGGGGGGAAAAAATGGATCACCCAAATTTTCAACTAAAAATATAGAATCCCCCTGACAACTCCCTCCATTCCCAAACTGCAACAACGGAATTGTTTCACCTGCGGTCAGGAGCATTGGTTGGCCACCAATACCAGCCATATTGATCGCGATGTAGTCAAAACCAGGCTCTTCCAAAGGGGCATCAAAACGCATAACTCCCGAAAATGCCAGGTCGTTGGACTGGAGGTTAGCAAGGCCATGCATTTGAAAAAAATTGGTGGGAACTTTCAGTCCTACTTTCAACGACCGAACAGCAGACGGCACGGGCAAATTATTGCCAGCAGAAAGATTGACTTGATAAAAACCGTTTGGCAATAGCTTTATTTCATAAAACAGCCCACAGTCCAGATAAGCCATGCAATCGGCCTGCCCCAAATCATAATTGCCTGCATATGCCTCACCGCCTGCACCTTCTACTAAAAAACTTTGACGAACCGCCGCCCCGAGAGGGCTGTAAAGTGCAAAAGGATCGCTGGAAACGTCCACCAGTGCAAACGCACCAGCACAGCTTCGACCATTTTCAAATGAAAAAAGCGGCATTTCCACACCACTCAAAAAAACAGAGTCGGCAACCGAGCCGATCATTTCAAAAATGAAATAATCCGCTCCTGCATTCTCCGGAGGTTGTTCTATTTCGCCAGTCAGTTGCCACTGGCCAAGATGATTTTGCAAATTGCTGACTGCCAACCCGTTGGCCGGCACCACTATGGCTACCCTACCCCCATAGACTAAATTATTGAGCGGGGGCAGCCAGTCACTTTGGGGCTTCACAAAGGCAGTGTACGTTTTGCCATCAGGCTGTACACGCAGATGGAATTCAGCTTGTGCTGAAAGCCATTTTCCAACAAAGAAGAAAAGGGAAAGTATCAGTAAGTATCGTCGGTGTGTAGACATCTATCTCAGTATGCTATTTACAGTAGGCAAGCAGCAAAGTAGGCGAGCAGGCAATGCGGGCAAGCAGGCAAGTAGCGAAGTAGGCAAGTAAATAGTCGCATGAACACAGAGGACATTCAATTAATCGATCTCGTTGAATCAATTACTGAGCAGTAATATGTGCGCTGTTTACTTGCCGACTGCATACTTGCTTACTTGTATACTTGCATACTGCTTACTTGCATACTGCCGACTGATCAATGCCTTTACCGACAAAAGAAAGTTGGTTCTTAATCTAAAAATTAATGGTGTTTTAGAATTGGAAAGACTAAGGGTCTTAGGCGACCATGGGATTACATTGTAATTGATTCTTGAAGCAATAAATATGCCGGAGAAACAAATATAAAATATTTTTAATGTGAAAATTTATTTTCTCCTTTGTGCCCAAGATATCATCTACCTGCTAAGCGAATTTGGTGACCGAAACAACCACTATTCCCTCCTTGATCCAGCTAGGGGCATCTTCGAAACCGGCTGATCAAAGTTTTAATCATTTATCGTTTCCAATTTCACAATTTCGATCAATCAGGGTGCTTCCTGTAAAAAAAGGCCAGTCCTTGAGCGAATCAAAAACTGGCCAACAAATAGCTTAACTCTGATTTATTGCGACTGATAAAATCCTAAATTAAACAGACTGCCCGGTGAGTCCGAACTGCCTGTCTTCCATTGCTGGGTTGAGGTTTTGTATGGCGTTTTCGGGAATCGCCAGAATGGGGGTCGTCAGATGATAGGCCAACGACTTGGTGAAGCTGTACGCAAACAGTTCTTTGAGGAAGTTCCGCTTATGGATCACCATGGCCAGCACGTCCAATTCCCTTTCTTCTATAAACTGCACAATGGCCTTTTCAAAATGAGTGTGATCCACCACGCTGAAACTCACGTTTTTCAGTCCCATAAAGTTCCGGCTGAATACATCCATACGTTGTGTGAGGTCATCCGTGTGTTTCAAATCAATATGCACACAATGGATGGTTGCACTTTGCAGTGCAGGCCAGTTGGCCAACCAATCGAGGGCCCTCTTTTCTTCTTCCTGGTAATCGGTCGTGAAACCGACGTGATCGATGACGCCGTCGAAAGCTGCTTCAGTGGGAACGGCCAGCACGGGACAAGGAGCGTTCTCCATGGTCTCTGCCGCCACGCTGCCCAGAAATATTCTTTTAATACCCGACGCTCCGGTCGTGCCCATCACGATCAGGTCGTATTTATCTTTTTTTGCGGTGGTGACAATATTGTGAATTGCTTCCCCTTCTTTCATCACATGATCGAGCGGAATGCTCGCCAGTCCAGCTTCTTCGGCAATGGAGCGCAGGTGTGGCACATGATCCTTGTAATTTTCAAACTCCTCCAGGCTCATGGTTTCATAGATCTCCCTTGTCGTTCGTGGCAAATGGCTGCTCTTCAGAGCTGGCAGTTCGTAACAGTGCAAAGTCGTGATACTTGCGCCAACCTTATTAGCCAACTTCAGTGCATAGATAAATGCGTTGTCAGCAGCGGGGGAGAAATCAGTTGGAAATAGTATCTTTTTCATGGCGCTGTATTTTAAAAGGCTTTATCGGAAATTGGAAAATTGTTCCTCGTTTAAATTTCAGTACAACAGTTTTTTCAGTTCCTTAATCTTTATTTTCCAATCTCCAATTTCTAATGTCTAATTGTGCTGATTTACAAACTTGTACCCAGGTTCGACTTTGGCGTTAACACCGTTTTGGAACGGTGTTAACGCCGGGGCTGGCCCTAAGTCGATAAATCAGTACATCCAATCTATATAGATTTTTATCCCGATCAAGTCAAAACAGCCGGAGCATCTGCGTACGCGTAATTCAAAAGGTCGTACGGAGTAATGATTCCCAGAAAGTTCTTTTCCTCGTCGGCTACGGGCAAGGCATGAAAAAGGTTTTCCCTGAAGATGCCCGCAGCATATTCGAGCGTATCATCCGGGTTGATCATGGCTACTTGTTTGGTCATTACATCTTTGACCAGCAGTGAGCGCATGATGGCCTTGTTCATCGCCTCTGAGTTTTTATTATTGAACAAGGTGAAATGATCTTCCAGCATATGAAAATCTGTGCTGCTGACGATCCCCACCACTTTTCCATAATCGACCACCGGCAAATGGTGAAAAGAATTGGATTTGAACAGGTCCGACACTTTGTCCATGGTATCATTTGATTCTACCGTAATGACATTGGTGGTCATGATCTGGTCGACTTTTGCTTTTTTATCAAACATGGTATAGATTGTTAATTGCTAATGATGTGAATGACTGGTATGATTATGCTATAAGTTGAAAATCAACCAGGGGAATGGGCCGCTGATGACAGATTTATAAAACCTGTAAGACATCATCCCCCGACAACCTGAAACCCAGCAGTGTTCTTTTACCCGTCGTTCGCATCAATGATAAATGATTGATCGGCACTCTACTCAAAGAATGCCTCCTCCCTGGCCTTTGGTACAGCCACTGCGGTAAAGGCATATTCGATCAGGTCATGACTGGTAACCAAGCCTACCAATTCTTTGTCTTCGATTACAGGCAATGCATGGAAACGATTGGCCAGGAAAATATCTGCGGCCAACCCGATGGAGTCATCCGGATCGATGCTGAGAGGGTAAGGTGTCATGATATCACTTGCTCTTAGTCCTTCTTTTGCTTTGGTTCCGTCTTCACTGGTCATTTTATCAAAGAAGTAGAAATTCATTTTTTGAAAGTCTTCCTTGCTGATAATGCCTACCAGCCTGTTGCCATCTGCGACCACCGGAATGTGGTGGAAACCGTTGCTTTCAAAAATCTTGGTCACCCGTGCCAAAAAGTCGTTTGGAGTCACTGTGACCAATTTGGTCGTCATGATGCTGGATATTGGATTATTTGGATTCATTTCTTTTAATTTTTAAAAATCAGGAGTCAGTAGCGAGAGATGATGTTTTGCTGATATCCAATTCCTGACTTATTAATGTATATATCAAATTTAGCTTTTGTAGAACCTGCCCAGGCTGACCATAATTAGGATCATCGACTGACTTTTATCAGTCCCCGTAATGCATGACGAGCAGTGGCATTTTGGTGTTAAGTGCCATTTGTTTGGTCATGCTTTTGTGGAAAAGTTCCTCAAAGAATGGGCGCCGGGCCGTGACCATCACCATCGCGTCCACCCTTTGCTCTTCGGCATAGCGGTTCAAGCCTCCAAATACATTGTCGCTTTCGATGTTGACAAAATGGAATTGGCCGGTCAGGTTAGGGTTGAAGAAACTCAGGTCTTCCACCTTATAGTCTTTTCCCTCTTGCTCGTCCACATGGGCAAAATGAACATTCGCATTGGGGCAGGTCAGGAGGTAGGGAATATTTTCGATCAACACTTCGTCAGCCGCTTTTTTATCCGTAGCGAACAAGACGTTCTGGCATTCCTTGAACGGAACGTCGTTCGGTACCAAAAGCACCGGGCAATGGGCCTTGCGGGCCACATGGGACGAAATGCTGCCAAAGACTTTCTCCAGCATACCGCTTTCACCGGTAGTTCCCATGACGATCAGATCCACCTCATCGGTTTTGGAACGATCAACAATATTTTCTCCAGGGAACCCGATGGCCACTTCGGTTTTGACCCTCGAGAGCACGGCCACTTCATCCTCCGGCATCCGGGCGGGATCAGTTTTGGAAAACTCTTTCAATTTCTGCTGCTTCCACTTGAGCGATTCGGCAAACATATCTACCGGTGCGGCTTCCAGGGTACTGACTTCAGGGTAGTGTACATGAATCAATTTGATCGATGCATTGGAGCGCTCTGCGAGCCCTTTGGCGAATTCAAACGCATTTTTGGAGGTAGTCGAAAAATCTGTTGGAACCAGTATATTTTTCATTTTGATTGGATTTTCTTCAGGTAAAAAAATAGTTTTGAAAAATAGCTGCAATGCGTCTGGGTTCGGAATATATCGTTGTGATACCACTTGTCCCCGAACGACCAATGCAGGTATCCCTCCAACCTTGTACTCAAGCAGTTGATCGACGTCGTCTATCAGGGCGGGTTCCAACCGGACACCCAGCCCCAGCAGTGCACGCTGCACGTTGGTGTAGAGTTTGTTGGTCCCACCGTGATCTCGGACACCAAGGATCTTTATGGTATGCATAACTTAAGCTTTAGCAGTTTTATAATCTTCCAGTTGGATGGGCTCGCTGGCCAACGCATCAATGATGTCAAACGTGGTGACCATGCCGACCAACTCTTCTTTGTCGACTACCGGAATCGCATGAAAACGATTCATTTTGAAAAGGCCCAAAACAGTGCGGATGGGCTCATCACTATCTATTTTGGCTAAGCCTTCCGTCATGATGTCCTTCACCTTCCAGGTGTCGAGCCTGGTTTTTTCGATCAGGCTGTCTCCTTTGTCTGCGCCTCCTGGAGAGCGGTGCAAGAACTGGTCGTAGTCCGTTTTGCTCACGATGCCAACTATTTTTTTATATTTCACCACGGGGATGTGATGAATATTGTGATTGTCAAAAAGCTCTTTGACGGCGCTCAGGCGATCAGCAGGATCTACGCACATCAACTGTTTTGTCATGATCGTGGATACTGGTTTTAAAACATTCATATCAATTTTTTTTAGTGAAAGGTGGTGTAATCTGACAACGGTCGACAAACATGTGAAAGCAGGTATTTTTTTGCCAGGCCCTCGGTTTGATCCGTCCATCGTCTATTTCTGGGTGCAAGTTCTGTAGATCGTCCGACCAGAAAAGTGACTTCCATCATCGTTTTATGTGATCTTTGTCATTTGGCTGTTAAAGCTGATAATTGTTAATTTGCACCAAATACATTCCATTGAAGAATAGACAAATTTCAAATCCTTCTTCGGAAGCTGCACTCCGGCTTAAAGCAGTTATCGATACAGTCATCGATGGTATCATCACTATTGATGAACAGGGAATTGTTGAATCCATTAACCCCGCTGCTGCCAGGCTTTTTGGTTTTGCCGAAGAAGAAGTGATCGGCCAAAATATCAACATGCTCATGCCCACCCCTTACCGGGAAGAACATGACGGATACCTGAAGCGATACCTGGAAACCAACAAACCGCATATCATCGGTATTGGCCGAGAGGTAGAAGGGAAAAAAAAGGATGGAACTGTTTTCCCGCTACGACTGGCAGTTAGCGAAGTGCGGCTCAATGGAAACAGGGTTTTTACGGGCATCATTCATGACCTCAGCGATGTAAAACAGGCAGAAGAAAAAATCCTGAAGCTGAACGCGGTCCTCGAATCCCAAAACGAGGAACTGGAACTAAAGGTGAAAGAACGTACGGAAAAAATCGCCAAGATCATCAACCAACTGCTGGCCACCAATAAGCAATTGGAAAAGGAAATAACCGAACGTAAGGAGGTGGAAGTCGCTTTAAGAAACAGTGAGGCAGAGCTTAAGGACCTGCTCGAAAAAGAAAAAGAACTGAACGAGCTGAAGAGCCGGTTCGTCAGTATGGCTTCCCATGAATTTCGCACCCCGCTGAGCACGATCCTCTCTTCCATTGAACTGGTAGAAGCCTACACCAAATCGGAGCACCAGTCCAAAAGGGCCAAGCACATTAACCGTATCAAGAACACGGTTAGCCATCTGACTTCCATCCTCAACGATTTCCTTTCACTGAGCCGGTTGGAAGAAGGGCATATACAGGCAGAGCCGGAGTATTTCGTGTTCAAGGATTTTTGTGATGACATGATCGATGAATTTAAAGAACACCTGAAGCCAAACCAAAAACTGGATCACACCAGTATCAATAATGACCAGCAGGTTCTTTTGGACAAAAAATGCCTGAAACACATATTGCACAACCTCTTGTCGAATGCGACCAAGTATTCCAAAGATGGAACGACCATCTATTGTTCCACCGAAATTACCGGCCAGTTGTTGAAAATCGAGATCAAGGATGAAGGCATCGGCATTCCGTTGGCAGATCAAAAACATTTGTTCACCCGCTTTTTCAGGGCGCACAATGTCGAAAATATAAAAGGTACCGGCCTTGGCCTTCACATCGTCCGCCGGTATGTGGAGCTGCTAAAAGGTAATATGAGGTTCAAAAGCGAAGAAGGAAAAGGCACTACTTTCTTTATTGAATTACCAGTTGCTTTAAATCATGACAAGTAAAAGGCGAGCCTTGCCTTCCCTCACTTTTGCCCGTTCTTTTTTACTTATTTCGAAATTGGAAATTGGAAATTAACAAATTTACAATTCATTCATTTTCAGTGCTTTAAAACAACCGATTGCTCAATTTCCAATTGAGAACAACCTTAAGTATCATGAAAAAAATACTCATTATCGAAGACAATGACGAGGTAAGGGAAAACCTTCAGGAAATCCTTGACCTTTACGGGTATGATACCACCTCCGCCGAAAATGGAAAAGCAGGCGTCGAAAAAGCATTGACCAATCCACCCGACCTCATCCTTTGCGATATTATGATGCCAGAGCTGGACGGCTTTGGCACCTTAAACATCCTGAGCAAAAAACCTGCAACGGCCGACATCCCTTTTGTATTTCTGACAGCTAAATCCGAAAAAGAAGATTTTCGCCGGGGCATGAACCTGGGCGCTGACGACTATGTAACCAAGCCCTTCTATAAAGATGAACTGCTCCAGGTCATCGAAACGCGCCTGCGAAAAAGTGAACGCCTGAAAAAATCGTTCGATGGCACCTCCTCCGGACTGACTTCTTTTATCAATGAAGCCCGGGGCTATGAGGCCCTGAAAAAACTCTCTGCCGAACAGAACACCAAGGTCTACCGCAGAAAAGACCATATCTTTTCAGAGGGTGACCTACCGCGCTATTTGTACCTCCTCAACCGAGGAAAAGTAAAACTGTACAAAACCAATGACTACGGCAAAGAATACATCATCCATATCGTAAAAGCAGGTGAATTCTTCGGCTACACCGCCCTGATCCAAAACCAGCCTTACGAAATCACCTCCGCAGCCATGGAAGAAACGGAACTGAGCCTGGTGCCCAAAGCTGACTTCCTCCAATTGCTCCATGCCGACCGCAATGTTTCGTCCCGCTTCGTAAAAATGCTGGCAGAGAATATCACCGAAAAAGAAGAACAACTCTTACAACTCGCCTACGACTCCATCCGCAAACGGGTCGCCGAAGCCCTCCTGACCCTGGAAGAACGCGAAGGCAGCAATACCTTTGAGATCCTGCGGGAAGACCTCGCACAGATTGTCGGCACCGCCAAGGAAAGTGTGATCCGTATGGTATCAGAGTTTAAAAACGATGGTTACATTGAAGTGAAAGGTGGGACCATCAAAATCCTGAACCGGGAGAAACTCGTAAATATGCCCGGATAATGAATAATGGTCAATGGTCAATTCTTGTTAACCACTAACCATTGACCGTTGACCATTAACCATTAAAAAAAACTGACAAAAATCACCCCCTCCTCCAATTAATCTCACCTGGCCCCGGCCCCGCCCCTTCTATTTTTGTCCAAAATTCCTTTTATGGCAATCTCTATTGCGACTGACAATACATTGAAGAATACCGCGCGTGTGGCGGAAAACGCGTGTCTCCACTGTGGAGAAGACTGTGGCGAACAGCCGATCCTCCAAGCAGAACATATATTCTGCTGTGAAGGCTGTAAAATGGTATATGAAATCCTCCACACCAATGACCTTAGCGAATACTACCGCATCGAAGAACGTCCGGGTATTTCTCTAAAGGGAAAAGAAAAAGAAAAATACGCCTGGCTCGATGATCCTTCCATTGCCGAAAAATTAATCGATTATACCGACGATCAAACGACAAAGATCACCTTTCACCTGCCCCAGATTCATTGCGCCTCCTGTATCTGGCTATTGGAAAACCTCTACAAACTAAATGACGGCATTGTCCATTCAAAAGTCAACTTCCTGAAAAAAGAAGCTTACCTGACATTTGAAAATGAAAAACTGACGCTGCGGAAAGTAGTCGAGCTGCTGTCCGTTATCGGCTATGCCCCGGCCATCAATTTTAGCAATCTGGACGAAGCCGAAAAACCCAAAATCGACCGCACGTTTTTTTACCAGTTAGGTGTGGCGGGTTTTGCTTTTGGCAATATCATGCTGCTTAGCTTCCCGGAATACCTGGGACTGGCCGACAGCAGTTTTAAACTATGGTTTGGTTATTTAAATGTTTTATTGGCATTGCCTGTTGTATTTTATAGCGGGCGCGATTATTTAAAATCGGCATGGACAGGTTTGCAGAAAAAAATATTAAATATTGACGTGCCGATTTCGCTCGGCATCCTCACTTTGTTTTCCAGAAGTATTTTTGAAATAATTACGCATACCGGAGCAGGATATTTGGACAGCCTCGCCGGACTTGTTTTTTTTCTTTTAATCGGAAAATGGTTTCAACAAAAAACCTACCACCAGTTATCTTTCGAAAGAGATTATAAATCCTATTTCCCCATAGCCGCTACAGTTTTTAAAAACAACAAAGAATCCTCCGTTGCCCTTAATCAATTAAATATTGGGGACACCGTAATTATCCGAAACAAAGAACTAATACCCGCCGATGGTATTTTAAAAAAAGGCAAAGCAAATATTGACTACAGCTTCGTTACCGGCGAATCAGAACCGGTGCGAAAAAAATTAAATGAAAAAATATACGCTGGTGGCCGACAGGAGGGACAGGCCATCGAAATCCTGCTGACCAAAAAGGTTTCCCAAAGCTATCTGACCCAATTGTGGAACGACGACGTTTTTCAAAAAAAGGAATCCTCCACGGCCAGCAAACTAAGCGACAAAGTCGGCCGACGGTTCACCATCGTTATTTTATTAATTGCCTTCAGCACCTTGTTTTATTGGCTTTCCAAAGACATAGGCACGGCCATTAATTCCTTTACTGCCGTATTGATCATTGCCTGTCCGTGTGCCATTGCACTGAGCATTCCGTTTACACTTGGCAATTTAATCCGCCTTTTTTCACGGGACGAATTTTATTTGAAAAATACGCAGGTCATTGAAAATCTGTCCGAAATAGATACCGTTGTTTTTGATAAAACAGGCACGATCACCGATGCCTCAAAAAATAAATTGGAATTTATCGGTACGGCATTAAATGAAAAAGAAAAGACGGCCATTCGTTCTTTAGCCCGCCAATCCACCCACCCCATCAGTCAGCAAATTGATTTATTTTTTAATAAAAATGAATTAAAAGAAGTGTTGGATTTTGAGGAAAAAACAGGACACGGCATTTCCGGTTTTTGCCAAAATTATTTTGTCGAAATAATTAAAGACAAAAAAGGCACGGCGATAAAATTAAATGGCGATAAAAAAGGCGTTTTTATTTTATCAAATTATTACCGGGAAGGATTAAATGATTTAATGGCTAAATGGTCAGATGGTTTTGATTGCTATATTTTATCGGGCGATAATGACAGCGAGCAAAAATATCTGGAAAAATTATTTCCACCTGAAAATATATTTTTCAATCAAGACCCCAACAATAAATTGTCCTTTATTAAAAACCTCCAGCAAAAAAACAAAAAAGTCCTCATGATCGGCGATGGCCTCAACGACGCCGGCGCCCTTCAGCAATCCGACGTCGGCATTGTGGTCACGGAAAACATGAACAATTTCACCCCTGCCTGCGACGGCATTTTACAGGCCAATTATTTTTTCCAGTTACCGGCCTTTTTAAATCTTTCAAAAAAAGGCATACACGTCGTCTACGCCGCTTATTTTTTGGCTTTGATCTACAATGTCATCGGTTTGAGTTACGCCGTACAGGGTTTGCTGTCGCCCGTCATCGCTGCTATTTTGATGCCGCTGAGTTCGATAACGATTGTAGCGTTTGGAGTGGGTGTGAGTAGTTGGCTCTTTAACAAGTCCAACAGGGCATAATTTCCCGCAGAGACTCACCAAGTTTTAACGCAGTGTCTCGCAGAGTTTTCCAAGCATAACTCCGCGTAACCCCGCGGCTAACTTAGCGCACCTCTGCGGGAAACTAAGTCTACTTCGCATTTTCCATACCTTTCAATTCCGCCAATTCCCCATCCCGCCGGTGATACCCACACTCCTTGATCAACCGCTCCGCCTCTGCCAAAAAGGTGTTGAATTTTTCCTGCATCTCTTCCTTTGTCAAAACAAATGTCTCCCCTTGCTCCAATATCTCAAACCGCTCCCCTCCCTGCCCCCTGACACCTGACACCTGACTCCTGCCCCCTGACACCTGACTCCTCTCTCCTGACACCTGATCCCTAATCACCCGACATGCCTCCAGGTAATAATCCGTCAGGTGCAGGCGCATGCCTCCGTACTCGGCAATTTCCAGGGTTTCATCGAGGTCGACCCAGGCGGCGGGAAAGTTTTCTTGGTGGCGGCGGAGCGTAGCGCGGGTGAGGAGGCCGTGGGGCAATGCATCTTGCTCTCCAGCTTTCCGCAGACCATCTACTGCCTGTACCAGAAAGTCTTCGGCCTTAGAGAAATCCATGGATCCGTTTTGCACGGACAGGAGCATCAATACTTTGCCATACGAAAGGTCTTCAAGCGAAGTGGCTATAATATAAGTAGGCAACCGCCAATCTAAGATTTTTTGGGACCTCTCGAGTACCTCATCAAACCTCCCCAGATCAATCAACATCTCATGGTAAAAAAAGCCCCACAAAGAATTAAGGCAAGGGTATCCGGGCCTACTTTTCTTCCACTTTTTCTCTGATTCCACAAAGAAAGACTCTGCTTCTTTGAATCTGCCTTCCTGAAACAGCACATCTGCCAGGTAGGCTCTTTTGCTTGCTATTTGAAATTCCACCCCGCTACGATCTGCAAAATCTACACTCTTCCTTGTATATTCCTGAGCGGCTCTCACTTCTCCTCTTCTGAGCAAAAGCCGGCCAAGGTTGTTCGATGCAATAGCTGAAAACTCCCATTGATCAATTTTTATATA
The DNA here is from genome assembly GCA_039819485.1 of Bacteroidota bacterium. Lineage (GTDB taxonomy): Bacteria > Bacteroidota > Bacteroidia > Chitinophagales > Saprospiraceae > UBA6168. The sequence continues at coordinate 17,988 of JBCBRY010000015.1, forward strand.
CCTAACCAATCCTGTCTCGGATGGCTGAACCGCTTCCAGCAATCTTCCAACTGCCCGCAATGCAACACCTACCTGACTTAGAATCACCGCCTTTGACCCTTCATTTATTTCGGGACTGATTTGCTGCCAAGGTATTTTAAAAAAATTAGATAATGATGACAAAAAGGATCCGTATGCACCAAGTTTATACAAAATATAATATTCGTTTTTCCTCTTGATTCTTTTATAAAAAACGTTGTTGTACGCTGCCTGGCTTTCTCCTGCTAAACACCCGTGCCTTATTGCCACAAAAAGCGGTTCCATCTCTTCCAATGTATCGGGCAGCTCCTTCTCTGGCAAGTTTTTATAATATTCATACAAACGGGAATGGGCTTTTTTCCAGGCACCTGAGTTTTCTCTTTGTAATTTTTCTCCAAAATGTTCCCGTATCAACGGATGGCAGTCAAGAGAGCCATCACCGTAGTTTTCCTTTTTAGCAATGAGGCTCAAGTCACGCAGGTGCTGCATACTGATTTTCCATTTTGCAAAAGATAAACCAGCCAAACGGTCGGTCAACCCCGGAATAGCAGGCTCTGCTTTCAGTACATCAATGGCTTCTTTGGAAGCAGGCCGGTCAAACAAACCAAGCAGGTAAAGAATATCCAACTCCGGCTTATCATCTTTCAAAAACCACTGCTCATAAGACTCCATCACACGGCGGGCATGCCCTCCATGCTTTTCATCCTCCGTGATTTTAGGAATCAAATCCCTTTTCCGAATATCCCCGTCATGCACCGTTTTCAAATAACTGCCAACTAAGTTGAGGGCGAGGGCATGGCCTTTAAATTCTTGGGAAGTTTTTTCAAACTCTTCATCGGGCCCGTTCAGGTCATAGCTCTTTAAGACTTGCTTGCCCGCCTCATCGTTCAGGTTTTCCAATTCGTGGGTAAACGACATCCGCCCTTCCGTATTTTTTAGATTCTCAACGGGTGCCCTAGAAGTGACAATACACAGCCCATCCATTGTACGCGCCAGTTGCCTGAGCAGGGCCACCATCGCCTGGTCTTTCAGATTGCCGTACATCTCCCCCGGCGGATATTGCAGTGGTTCCAGTCCATCCAGCACCAGCAAAGTCCGTTTGCCGGCAATATGTGAAGCGAGCAGGCGGCCTTTTTCAAATTGCGATTTGGGCACATCACCTTCATGGCCAAACCATTTCAGCGCATCGTTCATAAAACCATCGGCGGAAGCCTGGGTATCTTCCCGGGTGCCCTGTGAGTAAAACGACCAGCCGTAGACCCGTTCGGCACCTTTGAAATTTTGCTCGTCCATACGGTTGAGCCATGCGTTCACAAGGGCGCTTTTGCCGACGCCGCCCCAGGCAATGAAGCTGATGACTTTGGCGCGGGGGTTGTTCCAGGCATCATCGAGAAACTGGAGTTCTTTTTCCCGCCCGAAAAGATCGTTGCCGGTGACCGGGAGCCTGGAGAGGTCTAATTTTTCGGGAGGGAAGTAGGACAGTGCATCTTCCTCTTTTGTATCAGGCACCGCCCTTAATGCTTTTAATATTTCCCTTGCAAAACCGACGAGTGCCAACTCTGCCTGGGCGTCATCCATGATAGAAAGCGGCACCCCGTCCGTGGGTCTGACCTGGTATTTACTGAGCCATTTTACCTCGTCCCAAAGACAAGGCTTGATGATCAATGGAAAGATTTTCAATTGGCCCTTTTCTTTCTTTTCCAAAAACCGGGGCACTTCTTCATCGAGAATAAAATCAGAAATCAAAGAATTGGCAGAAATAAGCAGCACCACCACATGCGCAGCTTCAATGGCATTTTCAATGGCGGGAAACCATTCGGCCCCCGGCATGATGTCCCGGTCGTTCCAGGAGTCCAACAGGCCCTCCCGCTCCAACACCTGTAGGTGAGTGTCGAGCCGCTGTTTCCAGGTTTCATCCTTATGACTGTAATTGATAAATACTTTGGGCATGAACGGGGAGGTTTGTTTTTAATGGCGCAGCAAATTAAATGAAAAATTGGCGGCCATCCTAACGCAAAAGATACTACCGGCGCAAAAGGAACGCAGCAAAAATATAATGCCCCGTTTGCGACTCCCGTGTCTTTATTTCACAATAACCTTCTTCGTAACAAACTCACCTTCCTCGTTTTCTATTTTGACAAAAACAATGGTTCCGGTCGGCAGTGGTGCTGCATTTATTTGCATCCCATTTATTGGCTGATTTTTATAGGTTTTTTGAAAAAGCAATTTTCCGTCCACGCTGCAAGTGCTGACCGTTAAAAGGGGCCATACCGTTTCCGTGTCCACCAATATGTTGTTCCCGGAGGAAAACACACCTATATTTTTCAGCGCCGACTGTTCATTTATTCCGACCGGAAAAAGCTGGGCCAATTCATCCTCAAACAAAAACCCCTGCATCCAGCCGGCCAATTCAAAAACGATGTCCTGCTGTTGGTTGGCCAGGTAGATGTACGGGATTTGGTTAACCCCTAATGCTATATACACATCCGCAGGAGAGGCGAATAACAAAGTGTATCCCCACCCTTCCTGATTTGCAAAATCAACCACATCAGGCTGGCTGACACCGGGGTCAATGTGGATGATCAAAAACTCGATATTAAAATCATTGGCCCAGTCACTATAATAATTATGGTAGTCTTTGAGTGCCTCCACACTGGGCACATCCTGGGCCGACCAAAAGATCAAGCCATAATTCCGGTCATCCTCCATGAGGTCTGGCAGGTTGAAAAAATCACCGTTGGCATCCTGCACCTGGAGGTCGGGGATTTGGCCGATGAGTGGAAAAGACAGTAATAAACAGAACAGATAATTGGACAGTTTTTTCATGATAAAATATTTTTTTCCCTACTTCACTTATATAGTTTACAATTTAAAACATCCTGGTAACAATAGCTACTAAATACTGTGAACCTGTGGGATTGCAGAATTTAATCAGGTTATTTTTTAAAAATACGACTTACCAATGGCCGCAGCCGTTTTCTCTTGTTTAACCCTTCTATTCCCACCCTTCAACAATCCACCAAAAATGACAAAAGTCACCCCGATCCAGTGACACCTGTCACCTGCCAAAATAGCTCCCCATCCGACCTTGCAGCCGTATTCAAACATCAACAAACCCTAAGGTTTTCACCGACCCAATAACATTGAAGATGAATATTATTTTTCTCCTAATCCTCGTCAGCCTGGTCATTGCGATTGGTTTTTTGGCAGCCTTCATTTGGGCCGTCAAATCGGGCCAGTACGAGGATGACTACACTCCTTCCGTACGAATGCTTTTCGAAGACAAACCGGCTTCCAGTCTGAAGTACAGCGGAAAACCCGAATTGACTTCGGGGCCGTCAGTTAGCCCTTCGGAAACCCAACAATCTTCATCTCCAATCTCACTAAAAACTGGAAGCAAATGATCATGCTAATTATTCAATCCATTTTCTATATGCTATTGGCCACACTGAGCATCATCATGTTCCGTCTGGCAATGAATGTAAAACAATCAGCAACCAACAACTAACAATTTATCGATATGTCTAAGATCGAACAATTCAGTTACGACAACGCCATCGTCAAGAAATTTGTGATCGCCACCGTCATTTTTGGGGTGGTCGGTATGCTGGTCGGATTAATTGCAGCACTGCAGTTGATATGGCCCGCAGCGAACATGGGGATGGCCGAAACGACGTTTGGACGCATCCGTCCACTACACACCAACGCAGCTATTTTCGCCTTCGTCGGAAATGGCATTTTTGCTGGGGTCTATTACTCGCTCCAGCGCCTATTAAAAACCCGGATGTACAGCAATGCGCTGAGCAACATTCACTTCTGGGGCTGGCAAGCCATCATTGCCGCCGCGGCGATTACTTTGCCGCTGGGGATTACCAGCGCCAAGGAATACGCCGAATTGGAATGGCCGATCGACATCGGCATCGCATTAGTGTGGGTCATCTTCGGTATCAACATGTTCGGTACCATCCTGAAAAGGAGAGAAAACCACCTGTATGTAGCCATTTGGTTTTACATCGCTACCTGGATCACAGTGACCGTGCTGCACATCGGCAACAACATTGAGCTGCCTGTCAACATGTGGAAAAGTTACGGCGTTTTCGCAGGGGTGCAGGATGCACTGGTACAGTGGTGGTACGGGCACAACGCAGTGGCGTTTTTCCTCACTACACCTTACCTCGGCCTGATGTACTATTTCATTCCGAAAGCGGCCAACCGACCGGTTTATTCCTATAAACTGTCGATCATCCACTTCTGGGCCCTGATCTTCATTTACATCTGGGCAGGTCCTCACCACCTGCTGTATACTTCATTGCCTGACTGGGCGCAGTCGCTGGGAATGGTTTTCTCACTGATGCTGATTGCTCCGAGCTGGGGCGGGATGCTGAACGGTCTGCTGACCCTGAGGGGTGCCTGGGACCGGGTGCGGCGAGATCCCGTTTTGAAATTCATGGTCGTAGCGATAACTGCTTATGGTATGGCCACGCTGGAAGGCCCGATGCTTTCCATCAAGAGCGTCAACGCCATCAGTCACTACACAGACTGGACGATCGGTCACGTACACATCGGTACCTTGGGCTGGAACGGCTTCCTCACCTTTGGTATGCTGTACTATCTCGTTCCTAAAATGTGGGACACCAAGCTCTACTCCACCAAATTGGCCAACGTCCACTTCTGGATCGGCACCTTGGGTATCCTCTTCTACGCCATCCCATTGTACTGGGCAGGCTGGACGCAGAGCTTGATGTGGAAAGAATTTTTACCAGAAGGTATCCTGAAATATGGAAACTTCCTCGAAACCGTCACACAGATTCTTCCGATGTATGCCCTGCGTGCGTTGGGTGGCACCCTGTACCTCGGTTCTGTTTTCGTCATGATCTACAACTTGATAAAAACGGCCGGACAAGGAAACTTCATCGCCAATGAATCAGCAGAAGCTCCCGCACGGGTAGTGGCCGCCGCTCATAAAGGCGAGCACTGGCACCGCTGGATCGAGCGTCGCCCGGTACAGATGCTGGTTGCCTCACTCGTCCTCGTTTTGATCGGTGGCTTGGTAGAAATTGCACCAATGATGCTCATCGACGACAACGTGCCGAAAATTGCTTCGGTCAAACCATATACGCCGCTCGAGCTGGAAGGACGTGACCTTTATATCAGAGAAGGTTGCCTTGGCTGCCACTCGCAGATGATCCGTCCGTTCCGTTCCGAAACCGAGCGCTACGGCGAATACTCTAAGTCCGGTGAGTTTATTTACGACCGCCCATTCCTCTGGGGAAGTAAACGGACCGGGCCAGACCTCCACCGCCTCGGCGGCAAGTACCCACACAGCTGGCACTACAATCACATGCTGGAACCCACGAGTACTTCACCCGGCTCCATCATGCCACCTTATCCCTGGTTGATCGAAGATGACCTGGACGTGAGCCAGACGGCAGCGAAAATCCGTACGCTGCAAAAACTCAATACGCCATATCCAGCCCGCTATGATGAAATAGCCGTGGAAGACCTACAAAAACAAGCCAAGCAAATTGCTGATAATTTGAGAAAAGAAGGCATTGAACAGGAGGGGCTTGAAAACAAAGAAATTATCGCCATCATCGCTTACTTGCAGCGCTTGGGCACGGACATCAACCCGAAGCCACGGGCGGAGAATTAATAACGGTCAATGGTTAATGGTGAATGGGCAATAATTCACCATTAACCGTTCACCATTAACCATTAAAAAAATGTTTAAACATATTCTGGCCAACGCAGGGGACATTAATTGGATGGCCTTATTCGCACTGCTGACATTCTTCCTGCTGTTCGTAATCAGCGCCGTGACCATATTTTTTAAGAGCAAAGGTTTTATCGATAAAATGTCAAATATGCCTTTGGATGATTCTTTATCAAATGAAAAATGAAAAATGAAAAATGAAAAATGACAGCCAGGAAATTTTTCACTGATCATCAACCTTGAAATTCTTCACTCTTCATTTTTCATTCTTCATTATCCAAGTGTCATGAAAAACAATTTATTAAAATATTCACTGACGATATTATTGGTATCAATTGCCGTCATTGCATTTTCACAGGAAGCTGTGGAAGCAGTAACTCAATCACCCAAAGCGACCGCTTTGACATGGGCATTGGAAAATATCGTTTTAATTATGGCGGCCGGCGTTATTGGTGCCGCTTTCCTGGCGCTGTTTTATTTAAACAGCATGATTTTACAAACCCAAAAAATTCGCCTCTTGCAGGAGCACGGCGTGGAGGTTTTGGAAGAAGTAAAATTATTGGATGCAGAGCCGGCATGGAAAACTTTCCTAAAAAAGGCATGGAACCGGGCACCAATGGAAAAGGAACAGGATATCCTGATGAACCACGACTACGATGGCATTCAGGAGCTGGACAATGTGCTGCCACCCTGGTGGGTTGCCATGTTTTATGTCACCATTATTTTCGGTGTATTTTACCTGGGCTATTATCATTTTTCCAGCAGCGGCATGAGCTCCGCCGAGGAGTATGAATTTGCCATGAAAGAAGCCGACAAGGAAGTAAGGGCCTATCTCGCCAAGCTGGGTGACTCGGTGGATGAAACCAATGTGGAACTGTTGACCGAAGCGGGCGAACTGGAAATTGGTAAAACTATTTTCATCGAAAAATGTGTAGCCTGCCACGGCATGAATGGAGAAGGCAATAGCATCGGGCCTAACCTGACAGATCAATACTGGCTAAATGGGGGCGGCATCAAAAACGTATTTACGACCATCAAATACGGTGTGCCGGAAAAAGGCATGATCTCCTGGAAAGCACAGATCCGTGCAGGTGACATGCAACGGATAGCCAGCTATATTTTATCACTACAGGGCACCAATCCACCAAATGCCAAAGACCCGCAGGGCGACCTGTGGGAAGCAGAAGAAAAAGCCAATGAGGAAGAAGGTGGTGACGAGCTGAGCATGAAGTAAAAAAGGTATTGAGATATTGGGGTATTGAGGTATTAAAAATTGGTTGTTTATGGGTGAATTGTCACTTAATAATTGTATAAAAAAAATCAATTTTGACGTACAGCTAAACCATTAATTGCAAATGCCCAAATACCCTGATATCTAAATTAATACCTAATATAAAATGGACAATTCGCAAGAAATAAAAGACACCGAAGCCTTTAGGGACAAAATTGCCACAGTCGACAAAGAGGGCAAGCGGATTTGGATTTATCCAAAAAAACCAAAGGGCTGGTTTTATGATATTCGCACCTATGTCAGTTGGGGCTTATTGGCTGTTTTGTTCGGACTTCCATTTATTCAATTAAATGGCGAACCGTTTGTTTTATTCAATATCCTCGAACGTAATTTTATTATTTTCGGCGTTCATTTCAGCCCGCAGGATTTCCATTTATTTGTTTTTGCAATGTTGACATTTATTGTCTTCATTATTTTATTTACCGTTATTTATGGAAGGTTGTTTTGTGGATGGGTTTGTCCTCAGACCATTTTCATGGAAATGGTTTTCCGTAAAATAGAATACTGGATAGAGGGCGACTACAACGCCCAGCGCCGGCTTGACAAAGCCCCCTGGACAAAAGATAAAATAATTAAAAAAGGGACGAAGCATTTTATTTTTATCATTATTTCCATCTTAATTGCCCATACATTTTTAAGCTATATTATCGGGCTGGAGGAAGTGACTAAAATCGTGACCAGTTCGCCCATGAGCAACCCCGTTGGGTTTATGTCGATGATTGCTTTTACGGGTGCATTTTACGGGGTTTTTTCCAGATTGCGGGAACAGGTTTGCACGACTATTTGTCCCTATGGCAGATTGCAAGGCGTACTCACTGATAAAAATACCATCCTCGTTTCTTATGATTTTGAAAGAGGCGAACCGAGAGGAAAAATAAAGAAAAACAGAAAACCAACCCCTTCAGAAGTCTCTCTTGAAAAAATGATGGGCCTCACCCAGACCGATCCAAAAGCTATATTGGATACGACCCCAATTGTTGATGAAAAACCACTGAAAATACTGGGCGACTGCATCGACTGCCACCTTTGCGTAAAAGTATGTCCAACAGGAATAGACATCCGGGACGGCGTACAGTTGGAGTGTGTCAACTGCACAGCCTGCATGGATGCCTGTGACGAGGTGATGGTAAAAGTCGGCCGGGAAAAAGGCCTGATCCGTTATGACAGCCACAATGGGATTGTTGAAAAAAGAAGAAAAATATTTACCACGAGGGTAAAAGCATATACTGTTGTGCTGACCATTTTATTGGCCGCCAATGTTTACTTTCTCAGTTCTCGCACCGACGTGGAAGCCGTCATTCTAAGAACCCCCGGCATGCTGTACCAAGAGGTCGACGAAGACCACGTGAGCAACCTCTACAACTATCAGGTGTTCAACAAAACCAGCAATGAATGGCCACTCACTTTTCAGTTAAAAGGAATTGAGGGCAACATACGGCTGGTCGGCGAAGCGCCCACGGCCGAAGGAAATGAAATGGTCAAAGGTGCTTTTTTTATTGACTTAAGCAAGGCCGATTTAGAAAGCCGAAAAAATAAAATCATTATCCAAGTACTGACAGGCGACCAAGTATTGGACGAAGTAAAGACTTCCTTTTTTGGACCTGTGAAATAGTGTTTTCAGGGGTCAGGAGTCAGGAGTCAGGCACAGACAACCTGACCCCTGACTCCTGACCCCTGACTCCTAAAAAAATTCATTATGAAAAAAATTAACTGGGGCACCGGCATATTTATTTTTTACACGTTGTTTGCGGCATCGTTATTTTATCAGGTGTACAGGTCCACACAATACGACCACAGCCTGGTCGTGGAAAATTATTACGAAGAAGACATTAATTACCAGAGCCGTTACGATCAAATTCAGAACAGTCGAAGCCTGAAGGCAGGACTGGAAATTGAATTTAAGAAAAATGAAAAAATAATTGCGCTGGATTTCCCAAAAGACAAGTCCAATATTTCCGGCGAAATATTGTTGTACCGGGCAAATAATAAAAAGCTGGATCAGTATATCCCCATACAATTAAATGCAGAAAATAAAATGATCATTCCGACCGATAATATTTTAATGGGCCGATGGAAAATGGAAGTAGAATGGGAAACGGACGGAAAATCTTATTTTGACAAAAGAGTCCTGCATATACCTTCCGCTTAAAAAAAAGATATTTTAATATCGAGGTATTGGGGCATTAAAAATCTCCCAATATCCCAATATCCTAACATCCCAACATCCAATGCTATACACCGCCTTCATCATGGGACTTTTCGGGAGCTTGCACTGCGTCGGCATGTGCGGGCCGATAGCGATGGCATTGCCGGTGCAAAACCAAGACCGTTTTTCCATGGTGACAAAATTATTGCTTTATAATTTTGGGAGGACGGTAACGTATGTTTTCCTTGGTGTATTGATAGGGCTATTGGGAGAAGGATTATTTTTGGCGGGGATGCAAAAATGGCTATCGATCGGGCTGGGTATTTTTTTATTGGTCATTGTTTTATTTTCCATCAATATAGAAAGCCGATTATTGCGCACACCAATTATTGGTCGGGTATTTTTGTTTGTTAAAAATACACTGGGAAAATTATTGAAAAACAGCTCGGCTCCTGCTTTGTTTCGCACCGGCGTTGTCAATGGGTTTTTACCTTGCGGGCTGGTTTATATGGCAATTGTCGGAGCAGTGAGCATGGGAAGTTTGGTGGACAGCGCACTGTATATGTTTTTATTTGGTGTCGGTACAATTCCGCTGATGTTGTTAACTGCTACGGCCGGGCATTTGGCCAGCATCCAATTCAGAAATAAAATAAAAAAATTATTCCCGGTATTTATTACCGCCCTCGCCGTACTGCTAATTTACCGGGGCATCCGCTTTGACCTGCCGGAAGATTTTAGCTTCTGGGAAATGATGCAGAACATGCCGATGTGCCATTGAGATTAGAGAATGGAGAATAAACTATTTTTAAATCATAAATACCAAGTGGCTGTTCAAAAAAAATGACATTTTTCCTCTGCCTGAAAAAGAGTTTTGAGGCTCGGAAATCAAACATTTGCCCAAATAAAAGTGTCATTTTTAGCGCTCCTTATTTTTGTCCAAGCACTTACTTACCTTTTAATTTAAAGAAATTCAATTTTCCATTCTCCATTAACAAACGCTTCTTTTCAGCAATTGATATTCTCCTTTCTTTTTAAAATCCCGGATCGACATATTGGTGTATCTCTTAAATGTTTTTGAAAGATGGCTAACGTCGGTGAAGCTCAGTTCGTCTGCAATTTCGGTGAGGGTGTAGTCGGAATTTAGCAAGCGGATTTCAACCAATTTTAATTTGGCCTTAATGATATATTCCCGTAAGGGCATATTTACTTTTTTTCGAAAAAATTCACTTAAATAATTAGGAGAAAGTAAAAAGGTCCTTGCCAGTTGCTCCACTTTTAAAAGGTGGGGTTCTGCAATATGCTCATTGATGTAGCTGAGCAATTTGGTGATCCGTTCATCGTATTCAGTCGTACCATTTATTTCATGAAATGCACTTTGCCTGATATTTCGGAGCAGTAGTTCCAGAACACTGGTCATCAGGCTTTTAATGAGCGTGGACGAGCCCGTTCTGAAATTCCTGTTCTCCTTTAAAATTAAATCGACGAGTGTCTGGAGGTGCTGCCTGTCCAATTCACTGTGGATGATGTCACCGGGAAGTTGGTTGTAGTTGGCCAAAATATAAGCAGCCTCCCTGAACCATTCCTGTTGGTTAAAGGCATCGCGGGCACTGGGCTGAAAGAAGTCGCTGGTAAATCTCAAAAACACAAACCTGGAAGGTTGGTCGATCTGGAAAGAATGGCATTTTAAGGGCGGCAGCAAAAACATACTGCCCTTTTCATAAGGATACTCGTTATAATTGATGCACTGCGTGCCCTGCCCTTTTTTGATAAGCACCAACTCAAAAAAATTGTTTTTGACCGGACGTTGCTTCCATTCGCTCAATTCAATTTCTTGTATTTCGAAAGGTTTATATACTTCTAAAATCTCCATTGGAACTGAATTTTTAACAAAAATAGGTCAAAACCCGCCTTGTGCAAGGACAAGCGACCAATAAACCTTGAATTATACCAAAAGAACCTTTTTTCATACCAATGGCCGCAGTGTAAAACACCCCAACTTTGTGCTGTTCATTTAATAACCGTGGTGCAGATACTCCTGTGCAGAGGAGCCCTTGCCGGCCCAGACAGGAACGTCTGAACTGCGTGAAAAAAATAAAGAAATGCAAGCAATCCTATTGGAAAAAACGGGCGGGACCGAAAACCTGATCCTCCGGGAAGTCGAAAAACCTGCCATCAAGGACAGTGAAGTACTGGTAGAAGTAAAGGCCATCGGCGTCAATCCCGTTGACTATAAAGTGAGGGGCGACAACGACGTGCTGTCCATGATTTACGGAGAACATCGCCCCGCTATTTTGGGCTGGGACATCGCTGGAACGGTCATAGCAGTTGGCAGCGGGACGCCCCAATTTAAACCAGGCGACCGGGTATTTGGCATGGTCAACTTCGTTGGTGCGGGCAAGGCCTATGCGGAGTATGTTGCCGCCCCGGCAGGCCATTTGGCACTCATACCCACTAATATCTCGTTTGCACAAGCTGCGGCAAGCACCCTGGCAGCCCTGACTGCCCTCCAGGTATTGCAGGACAGGGTCAAAAAAGGTGATCGGGTTTTGATTCATGCGGGTTCAGGTGGCGTAGGTCATTTTGCCGTTCAAATAGCCAAATCCCTGGGGGCGCACGTCATTACGACCAGCTCGGCCAACAACAAAGATTTTGTCCTGTCCTTGGGTGCAGACGAACACATCGATTACCGGGCCCAGGCTTTTGAAGAAGTGTTGACAGATATTGATTTTGTTTTCGACATGTTCAATGGCAACATTTTGTTAAACTCCGTAAAAGTGGTCAAAAGAGGTGGTGCCGTGGTTTCGATACCCACGCCTGAATTTTCGGATGAAGTGATGCAACTGGCAAAAGACCGCGGCGTGGATGTCTCCTTTTTGATGGTACAGTCCAACGGCAATGACATGAACACGATCAAAAATCTTTTGGAAAACGGCACTGTAAAACCACACATTTCCAAGACTTTTTCTTTTACTGAAATGGCGCAGGCCCATGAACAATTGGAAAGCGGCAGGACGGTCGGAAAAATAGTCGTAACCTTATAAACAAATAAAACAAATCACAATCATGGCTTATTATTCTATTTTGGATGTTACCCCGACCAACGATACATGGATTCCGTCTTATTTGCCTGTCGCAAACAAGCTGGTCGCCAAACATGGTGGAAAATACTTAGCTCGTACTGCAAGCCACGAGCGGATAGAAGGCGAAGGAGCGGAAGCCGCACTTCGCATTGTGCTTGAGTGGCCTTCCAGAGAAGCTGCACTTGCTTTTATGAACGACCCGGAATACACTCCCCACCTCGAGGCCCGAACTGCCGGATCTGCCAGCAACCATTTTCTGATTGAAGGCAAGGACGAATTCGCCTGACAAAAGTCAAAAAATTGAAATGCTTTTCATTGGAAAGCATTTCAACTAACATGTGATGAAGAAATTTGAACCAATAAACAGAGGGTACAACAGCGTTTTCAAGCCTAACCGATTGAGCATTGGCATTGTCGTCCCGATTGAAAATTATGCCCAGGGACAGGTACCCACCATGAGGCATCACCTGGAGCGGGTTCAGCTAATCGAACAATTGGGATTTAAAGCACTTTGGATACGGGATGTTCCGTTTAATGTGCCTTCATTTGGCGATGCCGGACAAACCTTCGACCCCTTTACCTATCTGGGCTACCTGGCTGGCCAAACTTCAACAATTGCTTTAGGAATAGCCAGTATTGCCTTGCCACTGCACCATCCTGTGCACGTCGCAAAATCCGCGGCAACCATCGACCAGCTATCTGACGGTCGACTGATTTTAGGCGTGGCGTCAGGAGACCGGCCCAACGAATATCCCGCTATGGGAATCGACTTCGAAAAACGAGGAGCATTGTTCAGGGAAGCCTTCAGGTATATCCGTAATGCGCAAGAAAGCTTCCCCACCGCAGCCCCCACTCATTTTGGCGAACTAAACGGGCATTTGGATATTTTGCCTAAACCAACCGGCAATAAAATCCCGATGCTGCTGACTGGCCACAGCCGTCAATCGCTGGAGTGGATCGGAGAACATGCCGACGGCTGGATGTATTATCCGAGGAACCTATACATGCAGGGGCACAACATTCAGCAATGGCGTACATTAATTCCTGAAACACAGCCGTACGATAAACCTTTCATGCAACCGTTGTACGTTGACCTGCACAAAAACGATGACTTTCTGCCACAACCAATTCACCTGGGTTTCCGAACTGGGACCGATCATTTAATTGACTATCTCAGGCAGTTAGAAAGCATCGGGGTCAACCACGTTGGATTAAACCTCCGATTTAATTCAGGTAAAACAGAACAAACTTTGGAGCGCCTTGCCGACAAGGTCTTGCCTCATTTTCACAAGAACAAAAAAGAAAAATCAATAACATGAAAAAAACTATTTTAATAACCGGAAGCACTGATGGAATAGGAAAACTGGCAGCCATAAAACTCGCTCACGACGGTCATGAAATTTATCTCCATGGGAGAAACCCTGAAAAATTGGCGGCGGTTATTTCAGAAATAAAAACACTGACAAAAAATACAAACCTCAAAGGGTTCGTAGCGGATTTTTCTAATCTGGAAGATGTAAAAGAAATGGCACAACAAGTTAAAAATGATGTGGCGAAAATTGATGTGCTCATCAACAATGCAGGCGTTTTTAAGAGTGCCGCATTTCATAATAAAGATGGCCTGGACCTACGGTATGTCGTGAATTATTTTGCCCCATATTTATTGACAAGGGAATTAGTCCCACTGCTTAAAAATGGTACAGCGGCTCGTATTATCAACCTGAGTTCGGCAGCTCAGGCCCCGGTGGTCTTCGAGGTTCTATCGGGACAGGAGCGACAATCCAATCAGGCAACCTATGCACAAAGCAAATTAGCGCTGACGATGTGGAGCTTTCACTTGGCAAAAACACTAAAAGACATCGCCGTTATAGCAGTAAACCCCGGATCACTGCTCAATACAAACATGGTAAAAGAAGGGTACGGATACCATTGGTCGTCTGCCGAAAAAGGAGGGAACCTTTTATATGAACTGGCCATTTCAGAAGAATACGAAGGCGTTACCGGGAAATATTTTGACAATGACCAAGGTGATCCAAAAGGCACTTTTGGAGAAGCCCATTCCGATGCATACAGTGAGACGACCATCAATAAGCTTATTGAAGTCACTGAAAACATCCTATTTAAATAATCATACCCCACCAACTAAAAATGACATTTTTGCTTTTGTCTGAAATTTGTTTCTTAATGCCAAAACATAAATTTCAGACAAATGAAAAATGTCATTTTTTGCCAGCTTGATTATTTAAAAACCTTTAATATTTCAGCTTTTCCTTTTTATCCCACAACCCCCAATAGGCACCTACATCACCTTCGGCACCAACTTTCCAATCTTCGTCAAAGGAGGTGAAATAGAAGATTTCGATGTCTTCTTCCTGCGACCAATGCTGAGTATTGAGAAAATATTTGATGGCATTTTCTTCCGAGGGGTGGGAGCTTTTAAAGCTGGTTCCCTGACTGGGCCAGCCCGTTTCGGTAATGATCACTTTCTTGCCTTGCCCGGCCCCCAGCGCCTGATAAAACATTTGCTTCATATAAACGAGTGAATAATCCAAGTGGCAGCCTTCCCAGAAAGGATAGCAATTGGATAAGATCACATCGCACGCTTCGGTGATTTTAGGGCGATGGCTGAATTCGTAATAGGCATCCACGTACCCCATCGGCGTATCAGGAATGGCCTCTTTTACCCGGTACATAAAACTCAGCAGTTCGTCTTCTGTCAGGTCTTTCCGGTACATCACTTCGTTGCCAACGGCCGCGATGTCCACAAATCCTTCTTTGGCAAGTTGGATCAGGCCCGCTACTTCCCGTTCATTGATTTCCGGATCGTCACCCAACCATGCTCCCACGAGGGTTTTGAGCCCGTATTCACGGGCTATTCTTGGAATGAACTCATTGCCGTCCGTGCAGGAAAAAGACCTAACCCAACTGGTATATGGGCTGATGATTTCCATTCTTCTTCGAACTTGTTCCTCTGAAATAATATCGCCGGGCTTTTGTCCTTCTTCATAAAGGCTGAAGCACAGTCCGTGCATCCCGCTTTCCAGCGTTTTCCGGAACAATTCGCGTAATTCTTCGATGGATTTATTGGCGAAATCGATTCCCGCCAAAGACATAAATTTCCCTTTTCTGTAAGACATGTTTGTTTAGTTTTTGCTCTTTGAATGTTTATGATTTCAGGGGAGAAATGATTGTTCAAAAATATGGATCAACGGTAACACCATTGCATTTACTTAATGACTCCTTTCAATGCCCAACATCCGTTTTCAGGCAAAGGAAATGGTGTTACCGTCTGCGTATTACAACTTACCTCTCCGTTCTTCCAGTTCTGCTTTTATCTCCCGGGCCCTCTTTTCATTAAGGCTATAATTCCACATCACCAAGATGGCCAGTGCCGCAGTGGCTGCGGGAATAATAATATCTGCGATTCTCAAATTGGTCATCGTTTCTATGGTTTGGGTTTCTGCGTCAGATACGAACCCGACCAGCTTTAATACCAGACCTCCCAAGACCAATGCCAGCGCCTGACCAAGCTTTACCATCCACCAATAAATGGCTCCAAAAGTTCCCTCTTTGCGGGGCATCCCGTTTTCCAATTCGTCCAGGTCGCATACATCAGCAGTCATACTCATCATCAAAGTAAACAGCCCTCCTAACCCAAAAGCGATGAATGGTATAGGAATGAAAATCAGCCATGGAATGCCATCACTTGTATCAATGCTGAACCAGGACATGCCTACACTTTCCAGGAAAGGATCCAGGAAATTGAAGATAGCTGCGACCCCATTGGTCATTGCCTTGCCCAATCCGGTTTGGTTGAAACTTTCATTTAAGGAATTATCAAAGCCCCACCATTTCATGATGTAACCAATGATGGAGATAGCAGTTGAAATGATAAATGCTTTCCGCTTGCCCCACTTATCCGAAATCTTTGAAATGATAGGAATAACGACAAACGCAGTTACGACCGCGGTAATGGTAGAGAACCATGCAGGCCAGGTTCCTGCGTCACCGTAGCTTCCATCGAACATGTAAAAAACAATGATGTACACACTGAAAGCCGCCACCATCTGAAAGCCGTTAAAAACCAAAAATGTGGCGCCACAAAGCCGCATGAAAGGTTTGTTTTTCGAAACCTGAACAATCCCTTCCCAGAGATCTTTAAGGTTGGAAAACAATGTTTTTAGAGTAATTTCCTTTCTGTTCGCCATGTTGGCGGAGTCTATGCCTTTACAAAAAATGGCTGGCAACACACCAAGGACAATACAAATTACCGCAACGATTACGGAAAGTTGCCGAACCCCAACGGCCTGTGTTTCAAATATGTCAGGATCGGCGATGATGACCCAGAACCAAGGCACCACCATCCATGCGATCTGCCCCATGGTATTGGAGAAAGCCATCAACCGGGTACGTTCATTGTAATCGGAGGTCATCTCATAACCCAAGCCGACCAAAGGCGTAGCAAAAATGGTATTCCCGACTAAAAAGACCAGCGAGAAGATGAGGAAATACCAGAAATTATATGTTTGGGAATTGGTTTCGTCCAGCTGCCACAACAATGCGAAGAACACCCCACTCAAAATAGCCCCGACAAAAATATAAGGCCGCCTGCGCCCCCATTTTGACTTTGTGTTGTCCGATATAAACCCCATCACAGGATCCGTTACGGCATCGAATATCCTGGGCAGGCCTCCCAATAAACCCGCTAAGAACGGGTCCATACCGAAGGCTGTCAATAAGAAGAACATAAAAAACCCCAATGCACCAGGTAATAGGTTGAGAACCAGATGGCCTGCACCAAAGGCGGCTTTTTGTCCGAGAGGTACTCTGTCTTTCGCTGCTGTTTTGTATTTAGACATGATTTTTCGTTTGTGGTGATGGATTACTGATTACATTTTCTTCAATGGTTTATTTAGGAATCGCTATCGTCTGAATGGCCTGGGCACTGATTGATATGGCTTTTGACTTTTCGCCCAATGAAACCGTGAATTGTTTTTCACTTTTTCCCTCATTAAAAACCACTACAGCAATGGAGCCGTCTGGATTCTGGGCGGCAGTTACCTGCAAGCCTTCAGCTGTGTTTTCCAGACCGATTCTGGTGGCGCCCGGACGGATGTATTTACTGAAATGAGCCATCGTGTAATAGAGCGGAGTGAAATATACTTCATCTCGATCCGGATCTACAATGACCGGAGCAACACACCAGTTCTTGAACCAGTTGGGGCCACCCTGCCGATCCAGCACCATGTTCCAGTCGATCCAGCCGTCTACCCAATTGTTCAGGCAACCGATGATGTCCCTGGCGTATCGGTTAACGGGAGCATATTTCGGGTGCAAAGGCTTGTCTTTTTCTGGTGCCCAGTCCCAGCCCCAATCAGTGGCTTCTTTGCGCCAGTACCATTCATCATCCTGCCAGATGGGTACTTCAGCATCAACACATGCTTCTGATTGAATCAAATACTTGGACGGAGCCTTTTCATGAGCATATTGCAATGCCTCTGGAAACACCTCGAAGGTACTGGCGTACCAGTGAATGGCTGTACCGTCATAATATTTTGAGGTTGCCTCATCTTTGAACATTTCGTCTACCCAGTGCTGCAAATGCTCCCGGTTTTGATCGTATCCCAAAATCTTGATTTCACCTTTTCCATCGGCTTCAAGCTTTGGCCCCAGGTGGTTTTGCACAAATTTCGTCATCTCTTCTGCGGTGAAATGCATGCTCTCCCAATTACTGTCATTGCCCAATGGCTCGTTTTCTACGGTAAACCCCCAAATGTCAATCCCCTCTGCTTTGTACGCATCAACATATTTTGAAAAAAACAATGCCCACGTATCGTAATATTCTTCCAACAACTTACCGCCCCGCCAGTCCTTGTTGTCTTTCATCCAGGGTGGAGCTGTCCAGGGCGATGATAGGATTTTGAACCCGTCTTTCGAAGCCGCCATGGCGTCTTTGATCATCGGTATGATGTCATCCTTATCTTCGTCGATTGAAAAGTTCTCTAATTCTTTATCGCCTTCAACGGGAGCGTAGGAATATTGGCCCAAGGAAAAGTCGCAGGAATTCATGTGGGTGCGGGTGAGGGAGTACCTGGCTCCGCTTTCACCGAAATAAGCTTCGATGATCTTGTTCCGGTTTTGCTGGCTCAGCCGGTTTAAGAGTGAAGCTGACGCTTCCGTAAAAGATCCACCAAACCCAGTGATGGTCTGGAATTTCTGATCTGGTAAAATCTTGATGGTTGCCGATTCTTCGCCGGTGGAAAATTCTGTCAACTGCTGTAATTTATTACCATTGATAGAAGTTTCGAACACCTCTACTTCCAGCGGGTCTACTTGATTACACGCAGTGAGCATACCTATTAAAATCAGGATGAAATAGTGTTGTTTTATCATTTTGCTTTGGTTGAGTGCCTGAATATGTTCTCCTGCTGTAAGGAAAAGGAAGTGGGAAGACCTGATCTTAAACTCAATGCACTACGGCTTCACCTTCTTTCACTGGTGGTAGTAAGACTTCTTTTAACAAAGCTTTTTTGTCTCCGTCAAAGGTTTTAACGATCGGGTTTCCACCTCTTGTCAATCCGGCAAAAACCCCCTGATCCACCATGTCCCATAATGCATACTTGGCCTTACCATCAATGGTAAACAGGCCAAAGTAATTTTCCGAGCCGCCGGGGTTTCCAGCATCTTTCCAGGTTTCATCAAAAGCTTCAAAGTAGAAGCAGGCAACCCTTTGCTTGTCCGACCATTCCCTGATGAGCTGGTGAAAAAGCGCTTCTTTGTATTCGTCTGTGGCTTTTGAGCCCTCCGGGCCATAGTGGCCATTGGAAGAGCTGGCCCACCCCGTTTCACCAATATGAACTGGTTTTTCTAAGCCCAGGCTTTTGATATATCCCACAACACTTTGGTACTGTGAAACGGCATAGTCCCTTGCTCTAAGCATCGCGGCATCGATCTGCTCCAAGTCCGAAAGGTTTTCTTCTCCCGGAAAATTCCCCCAAAAAACAGGGTTGTAATGCGTGTCATGCATAGGGTAAGTATGAATGGAGACATAATCTACGGCCTTGATCAATTTGGTCAAATCTTCGACGTGGTATTCAGCGTCGCCACCGCCCCAGGAAGCAAAATTGTCGGAGCTGGTGATCCAAAGTTCACCAGGCAGTTGGCCATTTTGCTTCAGCTCTTGCAGTTGGTTCACATACTTCAAGATTACCCAGGGCTGCACAAAATAACTGGCTGCCCACTTGACCATGGCCTCGTTACCGACGGCAATGATTTTTACGATGTCCGGGTATTGGTTGGCCATGTCCACTGCACGTTGGATTTCTGCTGCATTTGCCTCGGCATTCTCATCGTTGTGATCGGGGGGAAGGTCCGTCCACGCATTTTTACAATCAATCCATGCTCCCAGCATGACGTACATTTCAAAAGACGGGTCTTCTTTTTTTAACTGATGAATTGCTTCCAGCACTGTGGAAGCATGTTTCAGTTTGGTATTGTAAGTACGCAAAACCCTAATCCCCATGGCAGATAGGATTTTCATGTCTTCTTTGATCTGTTCAACAGTTGGTTGTATGTCCCGACTATTTTCACGGTATCCGCCATACGAAATGGCCTGATAGTCCGGATTTCCTAAAATATCTTCAGCAGTCACTTCTTTTTTTGTTTGTGGTTGATTTTCGTCTGTTTCTTGTGGAGTATTACTGCACGAAAAAATCAAGGTAAAAACCATTGCGACGAAAACCAATTTCCAACATATTTTGAAGACTATTTGTTCATTCATTTGTGTAGAGTCCATCATTATTGATTAGCGAATAAATAAAGCCGGAACAAGTATCCGGCCCACATCTTCAACCTCCAAAGAAATATCAGTTACTGCTGCCTTCGTACACCCTCACATAATCCACAAGCATCGTTTGTGGGAAAACAGTATCAGCCCCCACTGAGCCAACAAAACCTCCTCCCACTGCGACATTTAAAAGAATATAAAACGGTTGGTCAAACACCCACTCGCCTTCTACATCTTCTGGAGTCAATTGATTGTACAAAACATCATCGACATAAAAATTGATGTATTCCGGCCCCCACTCGATTCCGAATATGTGGAAACCCGTATCAAACCGGTCATTGGGTAAAATATACTCTTTACTGACGGACTCTCCGGCAGAATACCCCGGACCGTGTACCGTTCCGATGAGCGTTGAAGGATCTTGTCCCCGGTATTCCATAATATCTATTTCACCACACTGAGGCCAACCCACTTCATCAATATTACTGCCCAACATCCAGAAAGCCGGCCA
Source organism: Bacteroidota bacterium (assembly GCA_039819485.1). Taxonomy (GTDB): domain Bacteria; phylum Bacteroidota; class Bacteroidia; order Chitinophagales; family Saprospiraceae; genus UBA6168. The sequence continues at coordinate 38,533 of JBCBRY010000015.1, forward strand.
CAGGCCTTGCCCCCAGGGCAATTGTATACGTGCTTCAAAACGTCCGTACCGCTGTTCCACTTTACCCTTTGTTGTAATCCGGGCAGAGGTATAAGCAGCACCTTGAAAAGATTCCTGACGTGCCGTGATATGCAGCATCCCATCTTCGACCTTAATGTTCTCCGGGCGATCGGTGTAATACTGTAGTTCATTGTTCCCCCAACCGGCGGGCAGGCCGTTGTTTGTACCATCGCCAAGCTCATAATTCCAGAAAGTTTCGTTAATTGAACCATCCGTATCAAAGTTGTCCTCAAACGTAAGGTTGTTTAAAGTGGTCACCGTTTGCGTTTCATCCGTATCACAGCTGAGACAAAAAAGCACCATCGCCAGTGACAAGAATATACTTAAAGGTGATTTATATATTTTTGAAAAAAATGATGTCCGCATTTTATTAATTGAATTTTATTCAAAGAAGTTGTTTAAAAGCTCCTTACTGGCCGTAAATCCAGCCTTTTAAATGAAGTTGATTGCTTTTTTATCAGCGATAGCGCTGCTATCCCTTCCAAAAAACCAATCAATTTCATTCAAAATCCAAGCATTTCCGCCTCAGCAGGAATTTTTAAGCAACTTCAAAAAATGGTTCTGTTTGCAATTTTCATTTTCGAGCAAAACTTCCTCATTTCAATGATTCCAAATTTGCCCGAAAATGAAAATGTCGAATTCATTATTGAACGATGCTAAAAATTATTGCTTATAGAAGTAAACATTGTCAACATAAAGCGTCCCACCGCCGGCGGGCTCACTGGCAAAAATGAGCTGAGCCATATTCGTAGTACTCGCCAATCCAGTAAAATCTGAAAGTGGAATATCATAAGAGATCCATTGTCCCTGAGCCGGGTTATCAATAACAATTTCATGCTCTGTATCATCACCACCATCAAAGCCTCCATCAGGTCCGAAATCAACTAATTTGATTTTGAGAGTGGTCATGTTTGGTGTCCATATATCTACCCGGAAATGGGTCATGGAGGAAGCGTCAATTAAATTGGCACCGGTAGTTTCAATTCCTACAAAATCGAGATTGGTATATAGTTTCGTATCGTCTCCCATAATCTGGATGTCTGCAAAATCGGCTGCCGACCAATCTGTCTTCCAAGTGTCAACACCGACATCTGTATAGACATTACTGAACATGGAAATCACATCCGCTGCATTTTGCGTAGGTGTTGGTGCAGGAGAAGTTGGAGTATCTCCTCCTCCCGATCCTTTCCAGAAGTAGATATTGTCCAGATAAATATCTCCGTTTCCTTCAAACTTAAATTGAATGACGTCTGCCAGGTCTACCATGGAAAACTCACTCAGCGCAATATCCACACTTGCCCAGCCGGCTGTCGGAACCGACAACGCATACGCTGTTTCATTTGGCCCGGGGCTGATCAAAAAGGTACTGAGTGCATTTGAATTGGCCGTCCAAAAATCGAGGTGCAAAAACTCCATGCTGGAGACATCCTGAGAAGCAATCAGCTCGAGCCCCTGAAAATCCAATCCGGCATACATCAAGGTATTATTGCCCGCAACAGACACTTCTGAGACCTGAGTGCCTTGCCCCCAGTTCGGATTTAAGTTAGCATCAATATTGGTGTAAGCATCACTGAAAACTGAAAGGACGTCAGCTGCTCCTTGTGTAGGCATTGGCGCAGCCACAGTTGGCATATCGCCGCCTCCACCTGGTGTTTTCCAAAAGTAGATGTTGTCCAGATAAATATCTCCGTTTCCATCAAACTTAAATTGAATGACATCTGCCAGGTCAACCATGGAAAATTCGCTCAGCGCAATATCCACACTTGCCCAACCAGTGGTCGGGACCGACAGTGCAGAGGCTGTCTCATTTGGTCCGGTACTGATCAAAAAGGCATTGAGCGCAGTCGAGTTGTCCGTCCAATAATCGATGTGCAAAAACTCCATTCCACTCACATTCAGGCTACTGGCTAATTCCAAACCTTGAAAATTCAATCCTCCATAGCGCAACGTATTATTGCCCGCAACACTTATTTCTGAAACCTGAGTCGCTTGTCCCCAATCCGGATTTAAATTAGCATCAACATTGGTATAAGCATCACTGAAAACCGAAATGACATCAGCTGCACCCTGCGTCGGTGCCGGTGCGCCCACTGCTGGTCCCGTGGGGCCGCCCATTCCTCCTCCATCATTATAGAAATAGATGTTGTCAACATAGATACTAGAGATGGTCGCATCTGAAACAAAGACAACCTGCGCCAAATTAGACCGGCCGGTCAGGCCCGCTATTTCTGAAAAAGCAACATCCAGGCTATACCATTGACCGTTGACCAAATTGGATTCGTTGAGCGTGATTTCGCCGGAGGAATCATCGCCGTTACCAAATGTATTGTCCGGACCGACATCAACAACTCTAATGATCAAATAGTCTCCAGGCTGGACATCTTCTCTGGCCTGAATATCCAGGTGCAAATGAGTCATGGAAGAAGCATTGATCGTCGGAGCGTTGTCCAGAAACTGGATTCCTACAAAATTCAACTCTGTGTATGCGATGATATTATCCCCGGCAATATTGAGGTCGTCCTGACCGAGGGTAGTTTGGTATGGCGCCCAATAACCGTTGTAATAATCCACTGGTACATTGGTATAGGCATCCGAGAAAATAGAAATGACATCGGAAGGATCTTCAGTTGGTACCGGGGCACCAACAAAACTGCCCAGGACATTAACTTTGACTGAACCTGCCGCATCCACACCACCTAAAGTGGCTGTAATGGTCGTCTCTCCCGAACTGATTCCCATAATCATCCCTTGTTCGTTGACAGTTGCTACATTGGGGTTGGAAGAAGTGAATTCGTAATAAGCTGGCGCAACGGTAATAGTTTGATCTTGGCCACTCCCTAAATTGACAGTATGCTTTAGACCTAACATGGGCGTAGTTACACCGGCGAATATGGTTATTTCAGCATTTCCGCCATCAAAGATCGCAGGCCTTGGTTGTGCGACCGTACCCAATTTTTCAAATTGTACTTCATCCACCCAAAAGGTATATCCCTCATCATTTTCAGGGCCTTCGGCATACCAAAATAAGCCATTCATTTCAGTCAGCTTGGAGGGATCTGGAATCGCAATGGTATATTGCTTCCAGTTGGTGGTCAGTTCCAAATTATTTAGTAGGACCTGGTATTTATTTTCCCTGAAATCTTGTCCAAAACCGATTTCATTCACAAAACCTCTCTGGGTTGCTTTCGCCCAAAAAGTAAGCGCATCAAAACCAGAAAGGTCACGTCCGCCATAATCCGGGAAAATGGCTCCGGCATAAGCTCCGTCCGGATTACCAACGTTGGGCACATCGAATCGCATCGCGGATGCACCGGCATATTTGGTTTCTTCATCTACGGAAAAAGCTGCAAAGAAAGAATCCCCAAAAGGCAGGTACTCCAATCCAGAGCTGAATCCGTCGATATAAACATTACCATTTTTTGGAAATGTAGCAGGTGTTGCATCATCAGATTTATCTCTGGAACAGTTGCTAAATAGCAATGCAAACCCTAAGAAGAACAAGATTTTTGCTTTCATTATATTTTTTTTCATAATTATTTTATTTGACGATATTTTCTGAAGGTGTTCAAAAAAAATTTGGACAGCCTTTCTATTTACCTATGTTGATGTGGACATACGTTCTAAGTTCCCATTCAGAGCCATTGTCAAAGCCAACCGGGCTGATTTCGGGTTCTGTAGCAAACTCAGAAGCTGTTTGATTTGGAAGATAACGAGGTGAAAATTCATCTAAAGAACGCCAGGTCCAGCGTATTCCCATTTGAGTGCTTGGCAATACGAACCAATCTGGCTTGCTCACGGTAGTAGACAAATCCAACATTAACTGCACTGGAAAAGTGAGGTTAAAATCACGATGATAATCAAAGGGGCCCCAGTCATTGATCTTGAAGTGAGAAGTCAATTTCAATTTTTTATAGATGCCCCTGATATCCGCCGAATAACGATCGATTTTTCTCTCGTCGCTACCTCTTGCCTGAGCAGTTCCCAATAAGAAATTACCAATGAGGCCAAAGTCCTGGTTTATTTTAGAGACCATCCTGACATTTGCCTCCCATAAATCTTCTGCGGGTGCAGAATTTGGAAACGCAAACGATGAACGATCACCTAAAAATCCGATAGCTGCATCCATGCTGGTAGGCAGGTGGCGATAGACAAAACCTGCGCTCATGGCAAATTTGGCATCTTCTACACGGTCATTGTCCCATTCATACATCCAGGTGCCAGGTGTCGGGTCGAAAGTGATCAATAATTCCCCGGCTACGGTTTCTCTATTGCCATTTCTCACGACAAATGGATCATCCTGAATATTTCTAAGGCGCCCAGGCGACTGCACATCATTCGGGATAGGATCGACAAGTGGTTTTTGCCACATGAAATTCGGTGCGATTTGGATGTCACCCAGTAAAAATGTAAAACCTGTCAAGAAATTATTTACGTTTCCACTACCGCTGTCTTTCAATCTCCATCCGGTAAAGGTTCGAGTGGCATCAAATCCTCCATTCGCAACCAGCCCCCTTACAGAACCTTGCGCATACCAATTAAAGGCTCCCTTGGAAAATTTGATTTTTGCTTTACCTCCCCAATTATCAGAAGATTTTATTTCATCTTCGTAGACGGTATAATTTCCTTCCGAATCTTCTTCCACGATCTGGAAGCTTCTGCCATTTAAGGGCGACCCGCCCCAGATTCCTCCTACTTCAACTTCTACCGGCCCCATTTCCCGTTCTATGTGAAGGGTTGCTCTCCGGGTTTTAGGAAGTGGTACAGCTATAGACGTTACAAATTCGGGGGCATCATCAACATCCTCGTGAAAAATACCGGTCACGTTGAACTTGCCAAGGTGCCTACCGTATTTTACCAATAACGCTGGGTTGGCTCCCCACCACAATTGAGGACCGAAGGCAGCATGGAGTCCTTTAAATGCTTTTTTCCCATCTAATTCTATTCCCAGTATTTCTCCATTGTAAAGGTCCAGGTTAGGGCCATAATTTGCTTCCGGGTATAAACCAAAGAAGTCGCCTTCATATCCCCAGTGGTAATGCCCTGTTCTGTAGAAACCTCTCAAATCAAACTCCTTTCCCGTCCATTCAAAGTCAGCATTATAAAGCCTGAAATTGCCATCCGGTACACCATCACCAGTAATACGATCACGAATTACATTTTCGTAAAAAATTTCATTAATCGGATTATCCGCTACATTGCCCACTAAGTTGAAACTTGCACTCGCCCTCAGGTTAGAAGTAGGATTGGCTTCCACACCAAAAAAGAAAGATTGCATGTGATCAAAGCCAAGCTCATCCGGATAAGTAGTATTATTCGGGTCATTTGTCGCACCAGGGGTCGGGGCCGAGTCTGGCGTAGTGATCAAATGTCCTCCAGTATTGTATGTCTCAAATTTTGCTTGAAAGTTGCTCAGCCGGATTTTCTGATTACTTTCCAGAGCCGCCTTGTCCCCGCGTGCCCTAAGCATGGCATCCGTGAGTGAGATCCCATCAAAATAAGCATTGACCGTCTCAAGGGTAGTATTCGCTGCATAGGGATTAAACAGGTGTGCTTCCTTCAGGGCATAATAAGCAGCCCTGGGATACAGGGTGTACAAACCTCTTGCGGAGGTAGGCCCTTTGGCACAGATTCCAAACCACTCTTCGTTCATGTTATTATCACCCGGAACCATGTCCCTGTCGTAACCGCCATTAGTCCATGATGCATTATTGTCATGTACATCCGCATTTTTTCTATCATCAAATCCAAACTTCCACCAACCATCACTAAACTGGAAAGTAAAGCCACCGATAGAGTTGCCTACCTTTCCAAGTCCGGCAGCGTTCTCATAGATTTCTTTCCAGTTTCCTACCATATAGTAGGCTTGCGACTCCTGGTCTTCGGCATTGTTCAAAGCACTGAATGCATCTGCTCCAAATTCAGTAAACATAATTGGCTTATTATATTTATCTTTTACAACTTGAAACATATCACCAAACGATACACCACGGTAGGTATTTGTTCCGTATATATCTACATCCGGACATTCTTCTGCTACGATATCAAGAAACAATACATCTCCATTACAAAGCGCTACCGGGTGGTTAGGATCGATGGATTTCATTGCCTTGGCAGCATCATTCATCAAAGAGTACATAGGTCTGCCCCGGGATTCTCCAATAAATGCCTTCTGTGCATCGTCATCCGGAAAATCCTCTGTTTCAGCCCCTTGCCAAAAAAGGCCATAATTGTTTTCGTTACCCAGGAGATACAGCAAAAGGCCTGGCGTATCTTTATAATCTTGTGCCAATTGGGTTATTTCATCCATCAAGAGCTTTGATGTTGTTGGATCGTCATAAATCGTAACGGGCGTCCAAACGCCATTTATGGTCAGTCCATACCTCCCAAAAGAATGGTTCAGCATGGTGTAGATGCCATAATTCTCGTAGATGTACCGAATCCATCTGGCCGGCACACCAGTATATTGCCTGATCACATTCACGTTCATGTTTTTCAACAGGCCCATTTCAGCATCCAGGCCCGCCTTGATAACATCGTCGGATTTTTTCCAAAATTCAGCATTCACGGTATTGGTTCCAATCGGGATATAATCCCAATTCATACCATTGATCATAAAATCTTTGCCATTGACCACCAGTTTTGATCCTTCGCTGTTGTTAACCACAGAAACCCTATCCGCCTGTGCAAATAAGGAGGTGGAGAAGAGGAACAAAACCAGTACTTGAGTAATGTTTTTCATGTTTACCATTATTTAGTGAGATGTAACTTTTATAAATGAACCTTACAAACAGCCTACTGTACATTTTGAGGCCACTCAAAATGCCATTGAAAGTTGGTTTGCAATGATGTAGTTGTAGTTGTGAAAAACGTTCGGATTGCTCAGGCGGAATTTTTAATGCCAAAACCCAGATTCCCGCTTACTAAAATTTTGTAATTCAATGATTTAGTTGACTTTCATTTTAATCCAAACTAAGAAATTAGAACAAATGTAAGGTTTAAGAAGGCGAAAAATTCAATAAAACACCCCATCTTTTTTTTCATCGCTCATTTTTTTTACTACTACAAAAGTAACACGCCTTTCATGTAAGTCCTTGATAAATAAGTATTTTTGTCGCCTACAAACTTTCACATGGGTTATTGTAAATACATCACGAAGTACTTTTTTCCACTGGTTCTATTTTTTCAATTGAGCCTGCAACTTCCTGCCTTTACCGGAAAATACCCTATTCAAAATTTCACCCCGACAGATTACAAAGCCGGTATTCAGAACATTGATTTTGTCCAGAACAGAGACATGAATCTCTTTGTCGCCAACAATTTAGGGGTACTCTCTTACAATGGAAACGAATGGGAAGTACGTGCTTCCGAACCCGGCAAAAAGGAAAGGTCATTGGCATTCGACGAAAACACAAACCGCTTATATGTTGGTTCACAAGGGAATTTTGGGTACTTTGATGAAGAATGGAGCTACACCTCCTTAAAAGAGGACATTCCTGAATCCGCACAGGATTTCGATGAGGTATGGGACGTCTTCCTCCTCAATTCAAATGTTTATTTCTGTACGTTCCAAGGTATCTATGTCTATGATGGCCAATCCATTTCTGTGATTGGACTGGAAGGAGGGCTAAACAGGTCATTTTTCGCCAACGGCAGGCTGTTTACACAAAACCAACAAGGGAAACTGTTTGAAATCCAAGGGACTGACCTGGAGTCCGTTTACCCCCAAATCCAGCAGGGCCAGATCATTGCCGGTGTTATCCAAGCAGACGATGGTTATTTACTGATTTACAATTCTGGCGAAATCGAGCATACGACTTCTTTTGGTGTCTCCCGTAAACATGAGGGCCTGATAAGTGCACTAAAAGGTAAATACGTCAACCATGTGCTCCAGCTCTCCGACACACGGCTGGCTGTTGTGACCCAAACAGCAGGTTTATTTTTGTATGACCTGCAAAACCGGTCGATCGAGAACATCACCACACAGGACGGACTGCTCACCAATGCTTGCTTACGGGTTTTCCAAGACTACTCAGGCAATTTATGGGTGGGCATGCAAAACGGCATCGCTCTCATTGACATCAACTCCCCCATGCGGTTCATCAACCGGAAAATCAAATTGCAGGGAAGTGGTTATGAATCGTTTGATGCCGACGAGGGCACTTATTTTACGACCTCCAACGGCATTTACTTTTTGGCAAAAAATGCAACGCAAAGCTCGTTTTTGCCAGGCACCGAAGGACCTGCCTATGGCATACAACAAATTAACGGAAAACTCTACGTCGGCCATCACACCGGATTATTCCTTCTCAAAAAAGGCACCGCCAAACGCCTTGCAAGTACAAATGGGTTGTGGCAGATAAAGCAACTGCGTTCACAGCCAGCGTTTGCCATTGGCGGAACCTATTCCGGTCTTTACCTTTTCCAGCTCGACGAACAGATGGAACTGCGGCCTGTGCAAAAAATAGACGGATTTAACGAATCCAGCCGTTTTTTCGAAGAAGATAGCAATGGAGAAATATGGGTAGGCCAGTTTTACAAGGGCCTGTACCGTTTAAAACTATCGGCTGAACTGACCAGCGCCAGCGCCACCAAAGTATCAGAAGCCGATGGCCTGCCAGCCACAGTACAAATTGTATTGAGCCGGATAGACAATGAGCTTTTCCTGTCCACAGAAGCGGGGATTTACAAAGTTGATCAGACATCTGGCAAGATTGTAAAAGCAGAAACCTTTGCCAAAGATATTGGCGAACAACAGATCTACCTGTTGGTGCAAGACCACCAGAAGAATATACATGTATATGGGGAAAACGTGGTGGGCTTCTTTAAGCAGATCAGTAGCAAAAATTACATATTCGTCCCTTCCTCCTTATTCCAGCTACGGTATTCTCTCAACAACGACCTCTTGAATGTTTCCATCAATACCAAACACGGGATTTTATTCAATGCCAATGAAGGATTTATACATTATCAGCCGGAGTTGGAAAATCGGGTTACCGTTCAAAAACCACTGGTGGTCAGCAAGATCTACAGTGCAACGCAGGATATTGTCCTGTACGCTTTGCCTCCTTTTGCCGAAAAACCGGAAAAAAACGGTAACCTGACCATTTCATATGGCATCAAGGTATTGCAGTTTAATATAGAATCATTTCAATTCAACAAAGCTAACAACCAGCAGTACCGCTATTTTTTAAAAGGATTTGACGAAGGCTATGGGGACTGGACCAACACGACCATCAAGGAATACACCAACCTCAAAGAAGGAACCTATGAGTTCATGGTCCAAACCAGGAACAATCTGGGAAAAATTATAACCAGCCAGCCTTTTCTCTTAAACATTAAACCACCGTTTTACCGCAGCCAACTGGCCAAGTCACTCTACGTGATTTTAGGCATCCTGTTGTTCCTCCTGGTATCCAAACGGCAAAAAAGAAAATATGCCCGCAAAACCAAAGAAGTAGAAAAAGCCAAAGAAGTGGAACTGGCTAAAAAGGAAGAAGAACTAATCAAAATTGAGCGGCAAAAGAAGAAAGAAATTCAGCAAATGGAAGAAGATAAAATGAAGAGTGAGTTGCAGCACTTAAACAATTTGCTCGCCGCCTCCACCATGAACCTCGTCGTGAAAAATGAATTTATCGAAACCATTAAAGAAAAAATAAAGGAAGTCACCCGAAAAGGGAAAAACAAAGAGACCAAACAGGCCCTGGAACAAATTGTAAAAGAAATCGATGTGACCTTAAAACTGCAGGAAGACTGGGAACAATTTGAACACCATTTTGACCAGGTACACGGAAGTTTCCTGACGCGCCTGCGAACCCATTACTCTGACCTTTCTCCCAATGAACAAAAACTGTGTGCATTTTTAAGGCTTAACCTGAACACCAAAGACATCGCCAACCTCATGGGCATTTCCCTCCGGGGAGTAGAGGTGGCCCGTTATCGCCTGCGCAAAAAATTAAACTTGAACAAAGGGCAGAATTTGTCAAAATTTATTTTGGATTATTGATGAAGTTAGGGTTAGATCGCTTCGCTGTCAGGGGTCAGATCGCTTCGCTGTCGGAAGTCAGATTGCTTCGCTGTCGGAAGTCGGACAACAAACTTTGGGTATTTCTACTTTTTAACTGCTTACTTGCCTACTGCCCGCTACCTTTAACGGCTCCGTCATTTCTTTCAGATATATTTCCATTAATTTCAAATAATCATTTACAAAATCGATCTGCTTTTTTAACTGCTCGCCTTGTTCCATCTGCATAGCTTTCAGAGCACCGACTTTGGCCCGTACATTGGCCCGGTACAATTTAAAATAATTGAACAGATTAATATCCTCTTGATTAAAGATGCAGGGATTCTCGTCATTATATTTTTTCAAGAAATAATTGGCCAGCTCTTTTTCACCATAATATTCCAGGTCCATACAGAAAAAAGCCAATTCATTTAAAACATCCAGTTGTCGGAGGTGATCGCTGAATTCAATACAGTCAAAAATAACGGGCCTGTATTTTTTCGGCAGAAAAATATTTTGGGAATACAGGTCGCCGTGCCCATCGATATAAAAACCTTTATTATGCCTTTCGAGTATTCTCTGAAAATAATGTTTTAAAAAATCATCTGAAAAAACAACTGCTGTTTCAATTATATTTTTCTTTTCAGTTCCACCTATTTTTTGAACATAATCGTTGATGATCAAAATGTCATTAAAATCAGCCTGCATTGCTTTCTTAGTGGGAGCCTTTTTTATTTTCTCTGCCTTTTTATGAAATACGGCCAACTGCTGTGCAATAAAATCCAAGTGTTTTTTTCCCACTGCTCCTTGTTTTATCAGCAGATTCATTTGCCGCTTTTCGTCCATGCGGCTCATCTTGACGGCATAATCCACGATGGTTCCTTTTTCTTTTTCTACAAAAAAAACACCTCCTTCTTCAACAACGGGCACCACCGCTAAATATATTGCCGGTGCCAGTCGCTGATTCAGATTTAATTCGCGTTCACAAAAATATTTCCGCTTTTCAAGGGAAGAAAAATCAAGAAAGGAATAATGGTGCGGCTTTTTTATTTTAAATACAAAATCCTGCGCCAGCAGCACCCATGAAATATGGGTGTCAACCAATTTTACGAGACCATATTCTTTGACAAAAAAATCACTATTTATTAATTGTTGTATTTGTTGATCTGTCATGGTTGTTTTTAGCAGTTAGTCACGAGGGGGCAGCCTTTCGAGATCGTTAATAAATAATGGCCAAAGGCTGACAGCTAATTATTCATAACTTTAAAAAATCAACGGTTTGCGCCACCATCTCCTCCACCGATAATTGGTCCGACCATAAAATTAACTTTGCAACGTTTAATGGTTCATAATCTTCTTTTATTTTTTTGTAAACTTCATAATCCGCCTCACTGTATTTTCTTTTTTTACTGACCCGTTCTTTTATAGTTTCCTGATCGGCAAATATTTCTATCCATTTAACCTCCACATCGAATTGCTCCCCCATCAATTGATACGGTTTTCGAAAAATTTCTTTGTAAAAGGTGGCATCAATAATCACGCTCTGATTGTTTTGCAAAAAACCCTCCGTCCGATTTTTCATCTCATTATAATTCGCAGCTTTCGACATGGCATCATAATGCCCCCGCCTCCCTGCTTCCGAACGTACAATATCACTGTTGAGGTGTTTGGCACCAATAGTTGTAGCCAGGGCACTGGCAAAAGTCGTTTTGCCAGTGCCCGGCAAACCGACGATCAATATCAATTTATTTGCCTTCATTTTTTAAAACATCTTTAATAATTGTAGCTTCTGGCGGTAAGCCGCTGGCCAAACGAACCATTCGCTTTTGTTCTATAAACATCCTGCTGTACACACGTTTACTCAACTACCAATTTAACAAACAGGGGAAACGGAAAAGGCGATAAAAGGTCAATGAAACAAATGATTTTTATCAAGGAAATTCCAAACAACTTCAAGCAGAAAAATAATTGCCATTCAATTATTGGTTTTGACTTTGGGCACTTGTGAAAAATGCACGCACCTTGGCCACCTTTTGATTTTTGGTCATGCTATCGGCGCGTTCAAAACCTTTTAGTTCAGGGCGGAACTGATGACTGTTTTTTATGGCTTTCAACAGACCGTCTTTTGCTTCGGCCGGGCCAAAAACAAATAACTCATCTGCGCTTTTTACTGCGTCCATCAATTTTTCATAATATGCTTTTTCCTGCAATTTCCTTCTTGCCAAAAACTTACTTTCCAATATTTTATCCATTGGGCCGTAAGGTGATTTAGAACGGGCACCACCCTTCGGGTGAAAAAGCTCAATTTCGGAAAGTATATTTTCAACCCTGGCTCCATCCTCTTCCAAAATAATTATGTTGGCCTCCTTGTAATCCAACCATATGCCGATTCTTTTTTTCATGATTTAATAGCTTTTTGCTGTCAGCTTGTTAGTGATTAGCCTTTGGCGCTTGCTGCTGTCAGGCCTTTCTGCGAGCATTGCGGTCTCTGTGTGTTTGTTTTTCTCACGCAGAGGCCGCAATGCTCGCAGAGGGTCGTGATTGAGAGGTTGACTTGTCACTGCAACTGATCACTGACAGCTACCCGTAATGATTCAACACAAGTGCTGGCTTGGAATTATCCATCATCAATAATTTTTCCGTTCTCCCAAAAACGTGGGTTATTTTCCACCACCGCCCAACAAAACAGGCTCCTCTTTTCCAGCTTCCTCATTCAGTAATTCCAACATTTCAAACCCCATCGCTTCCACATCTTCGGCAGAGTTGGACAAAACAACGATCCCAACGTTGGATGATTTGACAAAACCAATAAATGAACGAAATCCTCCCGTGCTACCAGACACCCAAACGGCCTTGGTCGTCGGGTTTAATTCACTCGTAAACCAGCCATATCCGGTATAGGTCTTTTTATTTAGAACATAAGAAGGGTGGTCGAGTTGGGGTTCGTGCGTTTGTGCGAACGCATCCATTATTATTTGTTTTCCTGCCAAGCCCATGTTCACTTGCAGAAATTTTACCAGGTCGCCAGCAGAAGATTTTACCCCGCCGGCAGGTGCCATGCCTTTGAAGCTCCAATGCTTTACTGCTTTCCCTTTTTTGTTGTGGCCTTTTGCCAGGAACTGCAACTGTGTCCGGCTTAAACCGACCCCGGTATTTTCCATTTCCAATGGAGAAAGAATAGCGTTTTGCAATAAGTCCCCATAGGAAATGTTATTCATATCTGCCATGATATTGCCCAACAGGGCCATGCCCACGTTCGAGTAATCAAAATGAACACCCGGTGGACAGTTGATGGTGTACTTTGGCAAGTCATTATAAAGATCCCTTTTTGTATAATTTTTATAAGGGTCTTTTTTGTAAAATATTTTTCTGAAAAATTTATTCCTGAATATTCCTTTCGGCTCACTCGGCAGCCCCGAGCTATGGGAAGCCAAATCACAAAAACCAATACAGATGTCGGGGACGGTTGGATCAGGCTGGCAAGAAACAATTCGATAGGCGTCCGAATCCATTATATCGGGTATAAAATATTCCGTGCAAACCATATGTTGATAGGTCGGTATTTGCACGCCCGGCGGTGCATGACTTTGTACGCGCTCCCCCAACGAAAATTTACCTTGATAAGATTCCAGCAACATCAGGCTGGTCGTAAAAACATTGGTAATGGAGCCCACTTCAAAAATGGTGTTTTCATCCGGCCGCTCTTTTTCCAGGTCACTTTTAACCCCGAACCCCTGCACAGCCGTTTCGTCTCCATTTATTATTCCGATGACAATTCCTTTGTTGTTTTTTTGACTGACATATTTTTCTGCCTCTTTATTTATTTCCGGCAAAAAAATATTCTGTGAAAAAATAAAGGCAGCAGGAATTAAAACAATTCCGATGAAAAACAATAATCTGATTTTTATTCTAAGCATGGTTTTATTTTTTAAAATGTACGACAACGGTGACATCATTTCTTGAGCCTGAAATCCGAAAATCTAATTCCATTGGTCACTTAGGTTAAAAATGGCGTCACCGTTTTACTGGTCTGACGACCTATTTAATAATCAACAAAGGCACTTTCGAATCAAAGACTTCTTTTTTGATCACACTGCGGTGAAACAATCTTTCAAAAAACGAGCGTTTCGGTTTGTGCATGACCATTAGATCCACTCCCCAGGCCTCGGTAAAATCAACCAGTTCGCCGGCCACGTCCGCAGCAGCCACGGTGTGGAAAGTCACTTGTAAAGCGGGCGTTTTTCCAGCGAAAAAACTTTCCAGCTCTTGCATGTTAACCGGCTTTTTTTCGTCTTCATTTTTTTCTACATGCACGATCCGTAAAATGGGATCAAAAGTCCCCATCAGTTTTCCTACTTCCCAGATATGATAAGGATCGGTGCTTTGCAGATCGGCAGCATAAGCAATCATTTTTATATTTTCATTTTGTGCGTTTTCGGGAACCGCCAATACCGGGCAGGGTGCCCTGTTCAAAGTGGTCGTTGTTACACTGCCGATGAATTTTTCAAAATTACTGTGCGCCCCCTGGGTGCCCATGATGATCAGGTCGACTTCTTTGCTGGTGGCAGCTTCGGCAATTGAATTGGCCGGCACCCCCATTTTGATGTCGGAACGTATGTTCGGCAGATTTTCCAACCCTTGCACCATCTGTACCTGCGCAATGCCGGAATCCACGAATGCTTTCATCATGCCTTTTGCGATTTCTATTTTATCCATGGTCGCCTGGGCCACCATTACCGGGAAATCCATTGGCTCGGCCTCCGGGTAGGCCACGTGCAGGAGGTCGATGCTTGCGTTATATTTGTCGGCGAACCAGAGCGCATAACGAAATGCATTTTGTGCGGCTTCCGAAAAATCGGTGGGGAAAAGAATTTTATTAATTTTTAACATGATGGCTTTATTTCATTTGATGCCCCCAAAAAGGACGCTACCCTCGATTTAATTTGGTTACGGCTATCGATATTAATGGATAGCGTCCAAGGCGGGTAGTCGATCAAAATCGGCGGTAAAGCCCCCGATTCATCAACAGTATAAATTTACCAGCCTTGCCGGTTCGGGCATACTGATGAATATCAACCCCATTATTGATTTTTCACAGGTAATTGTTGCAGGAAATAAAAAGAGTATTGTAGGCAAATAAGCAGGCTTGGATAGCCGAAGATGCTGCTGGCCTGAGAGCTTCTCTTTCCGCCTCTTTCCTGAGAGGAAGAGGATTTGCCGTGACTCGGATGGTTAATCCGAGGTACTTAATTGATCATTTTTTCTAAAATATCACCGACATAATAGGCTACTCCGGCCGCAATTGCCCCGAGCAGGAGCGTCTCCCAGATTCCTTTCAACTTGTTCGTTTCCGTAACAAAAGATTTCAGGTAACCAATCATGGCAAACCCGAGCCCCGTCAGGCCGCAGGTGGTCCAAAATACATTGCCGGAAAAACCGAACCAATAATCCCAGACATAAATCACTAGCGGAATAAGTCCCACTAAAATAAAAGACACATACGTGACCAGGCCGATTTTAAAAGGCGACTTCTGGTCTTTGATCATTTCCAGTTCTTCTTTCATCATCGTGTCCACCCATACATCTTTATCGGAGCAGATAACGTCCACCACTTTCTCCAACAATTCCCCTTTGAATCCTTTTTTCTCATAAATCTCCCTGATTTCTTCCCGCTCTGCATCGGGAATATTATCCACCTCCCAATATTCGACTGCCTTGTGCTTTTCGAAGTTTTGCCGCTCCGACTTGGCAGATAAATAAGCACCGACCGACATGGAGAAACCGTCCGCCAATAAATTGGCAAACCCCAGGATCAGCACTACGGAAGCATTCAGGTCGGCACCGACCGACCCCGCTACGATGGCAAAAGTGGTCACACTGCCATCAATCCCACCATAGACGAACTCACCCAGATAGGCCTGGTATTTATTTACAAAGCTGCTTTGGTGATGAAAAGAATTTTCGTTGTGAGGGTGATTTTGTTCACTCATTGATCTCCTCTGTTTGCCGTAAAAATACAAAGTAAGTAAGGATGAAAAACCATTTTTTACAAGTACGTTCCTTCAAGGGCTTCGGTAGTGAAAATTCGGAACAGGCGGTCGGGCCTGCCCAACTTGTTGAGCTTTTTTTTGCCTGCTGAAAACAAGGTTAAACACATGGACATATGTGCTTTTATTCATGCATTTTGGTGGTGGGTTTTCATAAAAAACACTTGTGCCGCAACTGCCTTTTTTCAGAATACATCTTCCCCCAACAGTTGAATAATTTATTTTATACCCTTTTTTCAACTAAATATTTCCTTTAATTAAAATATACAAAACATACTCCCGATTTTACGTTACCCAGCTTGAAACAAAAGTTCATATAAACATTAACTTTAATCGACCTATTTATTTTTGGCAACTAATATTGAGGCAGAGGGTAGTTGGTATAGAGTAGAGGGACGTTTTGCTCGTCATTTAATCAATGAATCCAGCGTCTGATTTTTCATGCCCTTCTACCATCTGCCATCTATCCTCTACTTTCACACATTAATGCTAATCAAAAATTGGTACACATGAAAAAAGAAACAATCTCCATACACGGTGGCTATGAAACCGACCCAACCACCAAATCAGTTGCTGTTCCAATCTACCAGACAGTAGCTTACGAATTT
Organism: Bacteroidota bacterium; assembly: GCA_039819485.1. GTDB lineage: Bacteria > Bacteroidota > Bacteroidia > Chitinophagales > Saprospiraceae > UBA6168. Next base: position 55,248 of record JBCBRY010000015.1, read on the forward strand.
GACAATGCCCAGCACGGGGCCGACCTGTTCAACCTCGCCGTACCCGGCAACATTTACACCCGCATCATGAACCCGACCGCAGATGTGCTGGAAAAACGAGTGGCAGAACTGGAAGGAGGCATTGCCGGGCTGGCACTCAGTGCCGGTAGTTCAGCGGTCACTTATTCCATCTTGAACATCGCCGAGAAAGGGGACAACATTGTATCGGTGCCCTTGTTGTACGGCGGTACTTATACCCTCTTCAAACACATGCTCCCCAAAATGGGCATCGATGTAAAATTTGCCGCCTCGGACAGTCCGAAGGACATCAATAAACTGATTACCAAAAAGACCAAAGCCGTATACGCCGAGACCATCGGCAACCCTGCCGGCAACATCCCCGACCTGGAAAAAATTGTCAAAGTAGCCCATAAAAAAGGAGTACCCGTTATCGTGGACAACACTGTGGCTACGCCAATGCTCATCAGTCCGATCGAATATGGCGTTGACATAGTCGTGCATTCCCTGACCAAGTACATGGGCGGCCACGGCACCACGCTCGGTGGCATCATCGTCGATAGCGGTAAATTCCCCTGGGCCGATCACCCCGAAAAATTCCCAATGCTGAATACGCCGGAGCCTTCCTACCACGGGGTCGTGTACACGGAAGCGTTCGGGCCAGCGGCCTACATCGGAAGGGCGAGGACCGTTCCACTCAGGAATACGGGTGCCGCCATTTCGCCGTTCAATGCCTTCATGATTTTACAAGGTATCGAAACACTCGGCCTGCGGATGGAACGCCACTGCTCCAATGCACTGGCCGTCGCCAAATATCTTGAAGGTCATGACAAAGTAGAATGGGTAAAATATGGCGGCTTAAAGAGCAGCGAATACTACCGCCTGGCCAGGAAATACACGAATGGCACGCCGGCATCCCTGCTTACATTTGGTGTGAAAGGTGGATACGACGCAGCAGTTAAGTTTTATGACAAACTGGGTCTCTTCAAACGCCTCGTCAATATCGGCGATGCCAAGTCACTGGCTTGCCACCCGGCATCTACCACACACCGCCAACTGAACGATGAAGAACTGACCACCGCCGGTGTAACGAAAGAAATGATCCGCCTCTGCGTAGGCATCGAACACATCGACGATATCATCGGCGACCTGGAACAGGCACTGGCCTGACCAGCAGATTAAAATTATTTAATCAAAATATTAAAGCACCCTGCTACACTAAACAAGCAGGGTGCTTTTTTTAAATAAATTAATGTCACATAATTCTGAGGGTACAAACCCTCGGCCGTCGAATTTTATTTTGCAAATAAAAAAATCAAATTATTGAGATACGATAAAAACCCAACATTTTTCATTTTTTCCCGAAGCGAGTTCGGGACAGGCTATTCTTCATTTTTCTTTTTTCATTTTTCTTTTTTCTTTTTTCTTTTTTCATTTTTCATTTAATCTTTCCTTTTTTTCGTCCAAAAATCGATTTCCACTTGAATTGTTTCCGCTAAAAAATCGGGCATGGAGGTATGATTAAATCCAGCGCCGATGCCATGATCCAAGCGGTTGATTTCGGTACGTGATTTAAACCCGATGGTATGGCCGTCCATTTTTATGATCTGAAAAGGCAGTTCGATATTTTTGGAAACGCCGTGCATGTCGAATTTTCCAAAAGCGACATAGTTGGCATAATTAATTTGCTGGATGGAATCACTTTTAAAAGTAATGAGCGGATATTTTTCGACATCAAAAAAATCGGCGGTGCGCAGGTGATCGTCGCGGTCGGGAATCCCGGTATTGATACTGGCGGCTTGAATGGAAGCATCAATCGTGGACGCCGTGATCTCTTCATCGTTCCAGTCCATTTTAATTTCATAATCTGTGAATTTTCCCGTCACTGCGGTAAACCCCGAAATAGAAATACGAAAACCAACCGTAGAATGATTAGGTTCGACTTTTAATTTACGGACCTGGGCAGCTGCAGAAATAGCCATTAAAAAGGTAAATAAGCATAAAACCTGTTTCATGATTTTTCATTTTTATTAAAAGTTCCAAAACAAATGACTTTATCTTTAGCCGTCCGTTGCAAACACATCTGCACTGAACCGCCAACATAAATCCGATTTAGCATCCAACCATTAATGGCAATAATATTTACTTGATAAATTCCTCAGCGAACCTTGCTCCCTCTGCGCGATCCGTTTCCCGTGAAATCTGCACGCAGCGGGAGCAGCGCTCGCAGGACATTAAATATTTAATACCATATTTACAGAAATGTAAAAACATTGTCAGCAAGCAGTACTTTTTGCTAATTTCCCCGTTATTTAAGAAACAATTATTATGAAAATCTCAACGCTAATTTATTGCCTGCTTTTTTCCTTTACTCTTGCCATCGCACAAAAAGCCGATCCCGTCCTCAACATGGGCTTTGAGGACATGGAAACCGACAGCGAACTCCCCAACGGCTGGATGCAATGGGGCACACCCAATTTTAATTTGCAAGTCGATTCGACCGTAAAAAAATCAGGACAACAATCCATGCTGATTACCTTTAAAGGAACGAGCACCTACAACTCCTTTGGCTGTGCTGCATTTAAGATCCCTTCCGCATACGGCGGAAAAGAAATCACCCTGGAGGGATATATGAAAATAGAAAATGTTGAGGATGGCGTAGCGGGACTGGTATTACGGGTAGACGGCCCGGACAACATCATTGGTTTTGACAATATGCAGGACCGGGAAATCAATGGCACCATTGACTGGAAAAAATATACCACTACCGTGACGTTTAGCAGTGAGGCGACCAATATATTTGTTGGGGGAATTGTTAACGGCACCGGAAAAGCCTGGTTCGATGATTTTCAATTATTCATTGATGGCGTTCCGCTCCTGGACGTACCTTTTTATGAAAGACCCAAATTACCCGCTGAACTGGACACGGAGTTTGACGAAGGCACTAATATTAAAATCAATGAATTAACCGCACAGCAATACGAGTCACTTTATACACTTGGAAAAATATGGGGATTCGTTAAATATTATCATCCCAAAATCGCAACGGGCGAAGTAAATTGGGACAACGAATTATTTCGGGTATTGCCCGCGGTATTAAATGCAAAAAATAAAAAAGAATTTTCTGGCATCACAGAAAAATGGATCAACCAACTTGGTAAAATAGAACCAAACGACAGCACCAATGAAGTTTCCGATGACATCAAATTATTCCCAACGACACAATGGATCAACGACGGAGAAAAATTTAGTCCCTCTTTAATTATTCTTTTAAACAAAATAAATAACGCCAAAAGAGAAAATAAACATTTTTATATCGGCCATTCCTTTAACGTAGGTAACCCGATTTTTAAAAATGAAAAAGCATATGAAAACATGGCTTTCGACGATGATGGTTTTAAACTGTTGTCGCTTTATCGCTATTGGAACATGATCGAATATTTTTTCCCGTACAAACACTTGACGGATACCCAATGGGAAAAAGTATTGCACGGTTTAATTCCCCGGTTTTTAAGTGCTGACGAAGAGTTATCATACAAGTTGGCGGCTCTTGAAATGATCGGAAAAGTACAGGACACCCATGCCAATATCTGGCGGGACAGTACGCTCAGTGATTTTCACGGGGAGAACTATGTGCCAATGGAATTAACAGTAGTGCAGGATAAAGTCGTCATCACCCGGTTTTTCAACGATAGCTTACAGACTGAACATGGATTGGAAATTGGCGATGTCGTCCTGCAAATTGGCGAACAAAGCATTGCGGAAGCCATCGAAGAAAGAAGCAAATATTGCCCTGCCTCCAATCGCCCCACCCAGTTGCGGGACGTTGGCCGGCGCTTGTTGTGCACCAATGAAAACACCCTGGAATTGACGTTGGAAACAAATAACGGTTTGCAGACTTTAATGCTCCCAACGGTTCCATACGACGCAGGCGCTTTTTGGCAAAAAGATATCGGCCCCTGGAAAATCATGGACAATAACATTGGCTATATTTATCCGGGCAGCATGGAAGGAATAGATGTTGATGCGATGATGGATTCGCTAAAAAATACCAAAGGTATCGTTATTGACCTTCGATGCTATCCCTCTCAGTTTCTCGTTTTTACGCTGGGCAAATACTTTGTCGAACAACCGGCCGCTTTTGTAAAGTTCACTTCTGGTAATTTGCAAACTCCCGGCGAATTTACTTTCGGAGACCACCTTGAGACTGGAGTAGAGGACAACCAAAATTATTATAAAAACAAAGTGGTCGTCATGGTCAACGCCACTACTCAGAGTCAGGCTGAATACACCACCATGGCCTTTCAGTCTGCCCCGAATGTGACCGTCATCGGCAGCACTACCGCCGCCGCGGATGGCAATGTCTCCCGCCTGTCACTGCCCGGCGGCATCGGAACCATGATTTCCGGTATCGGTGTTTATTATCCCGACGGACGGGAAACGCAGCGGGTGGGCATAGCCCTTGACGAAGAAGTAAAACCCACAGTGCAGGGGATAAAAGCAGGGTGGGATGAAATGTTGGAAAGAGCGATAGAAATTATTGAACAAAAATAACTCAGACATGAAACAGCTTTCTCTATTGACCTTCTTTACTTTTTCTTTTTTACTGATCTGCTGCAAAAAAGAAAAGGAGTGCGTTTTCAATCAATTGAGGCCGAGCATATACCGCGCTTACGTCCCATATGAAAAAGGAGATTACATCATATTTAAAAACGAGGCCGGCCTCAAACAAATTTTATCGGTTGCCGATTTCCAGGCCGAGGAATTCATCCCTTCAAGGCATTATTGCCCGTACAAACATGAAAAAATCGAATGCCTTATTCAGACCACCTGGACGGCCCCCGACTCCTCCAACAACAACCCGTTGATTGAATTCCGGGATTGGGTCGTGACGGGAAACTCTTTGACCATATCATCCGATCCGCCGATATTCCACACCACCAATTTCTCCAACCCCGGCCCAGGAGGGGAGATAAAATTTTTAGACTCGATCACCTTCGCCAACCATAAATATTACGATGTTTATCTGGCAAGCTGCCCGCCCGCCGATAGCGTTTGCTTTTTTATCGAGTCACTGGGTTTTGTGAAAGATAGAGGGTTGGCTTTTTATACTTTGAATGGGGAGCAATGGGTGTTGGAGGAGTAACCAACTCGGCATTATCATATTACCCCATCCTTATTTAACCAAAGAATGCCCGTTCTGCCCATACTTCAAAAGACGGTAAATTAACGCTAAGTAAGTTTCTTAATGCTTCAGTATCTGGATTCAATAATGAAGCACCTTCTGTGTCTTGCCAGTGATAGAATTCTGCATAATCTTTAGCAACCTCAGCTCCCATAATCGGGGTTAGGATTTTCTCTAATTGCTTATGAGAGATAGGAACATATGCCAATTGTTTGCCTAAGACCCTACCCATCCTTTCTGCCAATTCGATGCCGTTCATTCCCCGGTTTCCTCCTATCTGATAGACTTTACCTCCTGTTAATTTATCCGACTCCAAAGCAGCCAAGACATAAGCGGCCAAATCACTCCACGACAAGTAATTCACTTGAAAACCCGGAGGAATTGTTTGAGGGATAACCCCATTTTCCATAATCGGTTGTCGATACGCTGTAGAGAAATTTTCAAGATATTCCGTCGAGCTAAGAATGGGCGTATCGGGCATCTTGCCCCTTGCCAGTTCAACCATTTTTAACCTCACATCGACGCTCCTCACTCCAATGGGTAGCTTGGGGATGGTACTGCTGATCACAAAAACAGTTTTGGGGTTGCCGGCCATGCTAATTGCGTCTATTGCATTGGAGGCAATTTCCGCCATAATGTCTGGAACGACCGCAGCAGGGATTTGCAAAACAACTTTGTCAGCTTTTTCAATAATCGGTAGTAAAGAACGGATTGAAAAGTCCGTTAAAAAAGCTTCAATATTCCTTTCATGCAAAATTGAAATATTTTTTTCAGAACGAACAGGTGAAATGACTTTATAGTCTTTTTCCAATAGTCTGTGGGAAATTGTAGTTCCCTGGGCTCCTGTAGCATTAAATAGAAGAATCTTGTCCATTAAAATTTGATTTGTGGTGAGAAATTTGGTTGCTGCCACAAACCTATGTACATTAAGTATCAAAAGTATAACAGTATACTTTATGATACCAGTATAAAAAAGTATACCCCCTGATTCAAACAACATGGATAAGAAAAACGAAATTTCTCAAAAACTCTTACCTGTAATGGATACGATGGAGCTGCTGAGTGGACGGTGGAAAATCATCATAATGACCACTTTATATCTAGGTGGAAAAATGCGGTTTAACGAAATCAGAAACAGCATTCCAAGAATAACCGGCAGAGTGCTTTCGAAGGATTTAAAATTTCTGGAAAGTCACAAGATTGTTTCTCGTACGGTTAAAGATACCTCACCAATCACCGTTGAATACGAGCTCACTGAATATGGAAAAACGTTGGACTCTGTCTTTCGGGCATTAACCGAATGGGGCATTAATCACCGCAAGAAAATTATTGGGAAGTAAGTGATTGTGAAGAAGGCTCTGAAGTTACATCCCACTATCTCGCTGGCACGGGACTTGAATCCAGCGGAGTCGGAGGGATTTCGACTACACCTAAAACAACTTGCGCCTGCCCAACCAAAAGTCGAGCAGGCGCAAAAAATCAAATATCTGATATCGTTAATCCCTTATTCGTTAATCACAGCAACGTCTTAAACCACTCCACAAAATCCTCCACACTCTTCGCTCCCAGGTCTCCTTCCCCCTGCTTCCGTACACCTACAGAGTCCGCTTCTTGTTCTTTCTCTCCAACGATCAGCAGGTAAGGGATTTTTTTCAATTCATTGTCGCGTATTTTCCGGCCAATGCTTTCCGTACGGTCATCGATGAAACCGCGGATGTCATGCCGGGCGAGTTCAGCCTGTACCTTTTTCGCGTAGTCGATGTACTTGTCGCTGATTGGTAGCAGGACGTATTGTTCCGGCGTCAGCCAGAGGGGGAATTTACCGGCACAGTGTTCCGTCAGCACACCGATAAAACGCTCCATGGAACCGAACGGTGCCCGGTGGATCATCACGGGGCGGTGCGGTGCATTGTCCGAACCGATGTACTCCAACTCGAAACGTTCCGGCAGGTTATAATCTACCTGGATGGTCCCCAACTGCCAGGAGCGGCCCAGCGCATCCTTGATCATGAAGTCGAGCTTGGGGCCGTAGAAGGCCGCCTCGCCCAGTTCGGTCACGGTCTCCATACCGGCCTCGGCCGCTGCATCGATAATCGCCTGTTCCGCCTTTTCCCAGTTCTCGTCTGAACCGATGTATTTGTCTTTGTTGTTAGGGTCGCGGAGGGAAATTTGGGCCGTGTATTGCTCGAAGCCCAGTTTTTGCAGCACCAGTTTGGTCAGGTCGAGCACACCAAGGAACTCTTCTTTCAATTGCTCCGGCATACAGAAGATGTGCCCATCATCCTGCGTAAAACCACGCACCCGCGTCAGGCCGTGCAACTCACCACTTTGCTCGTAGCGGTAGACCGTTCCAAACTCTGCGATGCGGATCGGCAATTCGCGGTAGGAGCGCGGTCTGTGGCCATAGATTTCACAATGGTGCGGGCAGTTCATTGGCTTGAGCAGAAACTCCTCGCCTTCCCTGGGCGTGTGGATTGGCTGGAAACTATCCTCGCCATACTTGGCATAGTGACCAGAAGTAACGTACAGCTCCTTGATACCCAAATGAGGTGTGATGACCTGTTGGTAGCCTCGCTTGATTTGTTCTTCTTTAAGGAAATTTTCCAGGCGGGTGCGCAGTGCTGTTCCCTTGGGCAACCAGATCGGCAACCCCGCTCCGACCTTCTCTGAAAACATGAACAGTTCAAGTTCTGCCCCCAGTTTTCGGTGGTCTCTTTTCTTTGCTTCTTCCAACATCTGGAGATATTCGGTCAGTTCCTTGTTTTTTGGAAATGATACACCATAGATGCGTGTCAACTGTTGCCGGTTTTCATCACCGCGCCAATAGGCACCGGCCACGTTCATCAGTTTCACCGCTTTTATTTTACCCGTATCGGGAATGTGGGGCCCGCGACAGAGGTCGGTAAAATTGCCCTGCGTATAAAAAGTAATGGAGCCATCTTCGAGGTCTTCGATCAGTTCCAGTTTGTATTCGTCGCCTTTTTCGGTGAAATATTTTACCGCATCGGCCTTGCTCACGTCCTTGCGCACGAATTCATTCTTCTGCCGGGCCAATTCGAGCATTTTCTGTTCGATCTTTTTAAAGTCATCGCTCGAAATCTGTTGTCCGCCCGGATCAATGTCGTAATAAAAACCATTTTCAATCGGTGGCCCAATGGCAAATTTCACCCCTGGATAGATGGTCTCCAATGCCTCCGCCATCAGGTGCGCCGACGAGTGCCAGAAAGTAGATTTGCCCTCCTTGTCGCGCCAAGTGAGCAGTTGCAGCGTTGCATCCTCCTCAATGGGGCGGTTGGCGTCCCATACTTCTCCGTTTACTTTGGCGGAGAGGACGTTCCTCGCCAGGCCCTCGCTGATCGATTTGGCCACGTCCATGGCCGATGTTCCTTTTTCTACTTGACGGACGCTCCCGTCGGGCAATGTGATGTTGATCATTTTATTATGATTAGAGATCAGTTGATCATTTATAGGTTCTTAAGAGGTTTTAGCAGGTTTATAGAAAGTTGATCGACCTTTTATAAACTTTTTTACCAACCTCCTGTCAACGTTCCCAAAAGGTTACGGACATTTCACCGAAAAAGTTCTTTTCTGCCCGCATTTTTTGAGGGTGGCAAAATTAGGTTTTTTTGATATATATCATAAAGTCCAATCAGGTGAGATTTCCCGTGCCCTGTGCGTTCGAGCCAGTCACACGGCAACCGACATCACGACCGAAAAACATTCTGTTCAAACCAATGAGCTAAAGACTGGTCCAGCCTGTCGGGCATACCGGACGACTCCGCCGATGGGACGAACCGTGCGGATGATGCGGACAATCCCTCCAACAACGAAAAGGACGCAAAATTGGTTTGAAGTGGGAACGACTGAGCAACTTTCTGGTCACTACAATAATTCTTACGTTTTGATGATGACCGGCACGGCGTATAGACTATTCACGGAAATAGGAACCGGAAGCACAGGAATCGGGGCTTTTTGAACCCGACAAACCATTGTTGACCGGCTGCCCCGTCAGCGCTTGAAGCGGTGACGGGGCGTTTCTGTATTTCAGGCAACCGCAGCATCAAGTATGATATTTTTGCTTTTGAAAAAGAATGATTTTTACTGTCAGGAGGTCATTCTGAGCGGAAAAAAAGTGTTATTTTTTACCTATTTATATTCAACTAAAATCCCTCTTAAATATCTATAGCTTTATTTCGGCGAACGCCAAACCAACCAAATAATAAGCAGTGAAAGCATCTTTTTCAAAATAAGGTTCCGGCAACATATTGCACTCAATAAGTTAATAAAAAAATAATACGCACTGACTTTCAAACGGGTTATTTTTACCATGCTTTGTTTTAAGCGCTCTCAAAAAATGCCTGACTCAATTTATGCATCAACCAAACTCATTGCGAACAAAGTATATTTCCGAAAATTATGATTTCTTTTTCAGTCAATCCCATTGAATTTTAAATAAGAAATTGCTCAAAAAAACTACTATCCGTCAGCTTTCTTTCCAAATAAAATCAGCAAAAAAAATATCCATTCAACACCTACTTACAAAGTCGAATTCACAAACCTAATTCTAACCAATTATTTAAATCAAACAGCAACGGCCGAAATAAACCAACGGTATTATTTAATTATTGTCGCACGCCAAAACCCCTTAAAGCAAATCCTGTAAATATTATTTTCAAAAAAATAAATAATTCATCATTTAATAATCAATTGATTGGATGATTTTTTTTTGAAAAATCATGTTTTACACTTAAGCAGGCGATCAAAATAAGGAGCGCTAAAAATAACACTCTTATTTTGGTACATGCTTAGTTCCCATAGCTTAAAACTCTTTTTCAGGCAAAGGAAAAGTGCTTTTTTTGAACAGACAATTAACGCTTGGACAAAAACAAGTCGGGAGAATTAATTTCGGAAATCTCTACTTTAAAATCATACAATTATTACTGACCAGCCACTTAATTAAACGGGTATTTATTTTTTCAAAAAATACCTGTTTAATTAAAACAAACACATTTTTCAAACTAAATTAATTATGGACCAAATGATCGAAAATTTTGAATTTAAAACAGTAGAACAATTCTTTGAAGACCACAACGGCCAGCAGGGTTACCGCAATTGGTCTCAATTGGGAAAAGTTGAAAACTACCAGTTATATGAAAACACCGACCAGGTCGGACTTACTTTCAAAAATGAGGAGGGCAATGATTGCGTCATGTCCATTCATTTCCCTTCACCAAATACATTCCGTTTGCGCTTTAACCCCGGCATTGCCAAAATAGAAGACTATCCGGAGGGCAACACCAGAAGCATCGTAAAAGATACTTTTACGGAGACCGCCCGGTTATTGGGGAATGCTGAATTAAAAATAAATGAAAACAACGGCAACCTCGAGATTGAAGTACAGGACGAGGCAACCAAAAAAATAAAAATGAAAGTGGTCATCCGTCTTTCAAAATATGCGATGACTGTTTTCAAACCTGATAACAATGGTCAGTTTTATAAAGCACATGGCGATGCCGATATTGCCATTTATTATAAAAAAAGAATGTGCTATACCGAGGAGCATACAAAAACGGTAGAATATTCTGTGATCCAGGCGAAAGAAATGCCGTCAAGTGCAAAGTACATTGGTTTCGGGGAAAAAGGAGGACGTGATTTATATCGAAATGGAGCAAGGCTCACTTATTTTAATTTCGACAACATGAGGTACAAACAAATCTATGGGAACGGGCCATTGGATATTCGTGAACCATTGTATGATTCCAACCCATTTTATATGGAACTGAACGGAGTGCCGGGTCAAACATCAATTTACGGTATATTCACTGATAATACCTCTGCTACTTTTTTTGACTTAGGCTCTTACAACAATAACCAGGAATATTTATTTGGCAGCTTATATGGTTCTATGGATTATTATTTTTTCCTCGGAGATGACCCGCAGGAAATATTGGAATCCTATTTAAGCTTTGTTGGTACAACCCGCTTAAAACCCCGGTTTATCCTGGGCTACCACCAGGGATGCTATGGGTACGAAAACGAATATTTACTGCAAGATGCAGTCAATGGCTACCGTGGGAATAATATTCCGCTGGACGGACTGCACGTTGATGTCGACATCCAAAAAAACTATAGTACGTTCACCATGGACGAAGCAAAGTTTTCTACCGAAACTTTTGACAAACTCGCAGAAAGGGGCATTAAGTGCAGCACCAATATCACACCGGTCGTCAGTTATACCAATACCAACTACAAAACTTTTGAAAGCGGAAACAAAAACGATTGTTTTGTCAAGGCAGCAACGGTCAACGACGCCGGCAAAACCGGTTATTACGAAGGGGGCGTTTATTATGGAGGCAACCGGGGCACGTTCGGGCATTATCCCGATTTTGGCAACAAGGAAACTCGTTATTGGTGGGGCCAGCAATACCGGCTGCTTTATTCGAGGGGACTGCAAATGGTATGGCAAGATATGACCACCCCCGCTATCCCAAACCCTCAGGAAAACTGGAACGTGGAACTCTATTCCGAAAAGGATCAAACCAGTTATAAAATTGGTGACCGGATCACCAGCAGCATGCGGTCATTTCCATTCGACCTGCTGGTAACCGACAATTCTATCAAAAAATACAAAGGAGAAGTAGCTGAAGTACCTGCTGACCTCCCAAAGGACAAATCACCAGCAGCCAGGATAAGAAACCTCTATTCCTACAATCTTCATAAGGCGACCTATCACGGACTGAATTTCATTTGGCTGTTGAATGAATTTACCTTCACCGTCGTTGGCAACACAGGACTGAGTACGGACGAATCGAAAAGTATCCTTTCCGCCCTGGCCAGTAAAAATATCATTCAACCAATACCCGAAAGAAACGATATCTACGAGGTAATCGACAACGTTAATTTAGACGATCCAAATATTGACCTGGGCCTGCCTTCGGATTTGGCTCAATACAGGGATGAAATCATTTATATCCTCAAGCAGTCCGTTGTACTAAAAGCAAGAAGGAACAACAAACGGAACTTCATCATCGGGCGGGGCGGGTTTACCGGCATGCACCGCTTTGCGGGTCTTTGGACAGGCGACAATTCCTCCTCCTGGGATTTTTTAAAGATCAACATCACACAGGTTCTGGCATTGGGCCTGGCTGGCCAGAGCATGTCCGGTCAGGACATCGGAGGGTTTGAACGGGAAAACGACTGGCAAAAATGGGCCGATCCCGAGCTGTTGATACGGTGGACCGCGGCCGGTGCATTTCTGCCCTGGTTCAGAAACCATTATATCCAAAAGGGGCAAAAACTGTTTCAGGAGCCTTACAAATACCAGGATTACAAAGACCAGGCACCACCTGAAGACCAATATCTGTACGATGCCGTTTTACCTGTTTGCAGGTATTATATTCAATTGCGCTATCGACTGATGCAACTGTTTTATGATTGTATGTTTGAAAATACACTTGGTGGTTTGCCGATCTCCAGACCACTCTTTTTATTAGAACACCAAGACGCTTCCCTGTTCGGCACTAACGCAGATTTCCTGAACACACAGCTTTTTGTGGGAAACGACCTTTTGGTCGCACCCGTCACAGAAAAAGAATCCTGGGGAAGCCAGGGAAGGAGGAACGTTTACCTGCCCACCGGGTCCAATTGGTTTGCCTTTAAAAACAATACGCAGGCACTTTCAGAAAAGCAAGCAGGAGGCACGACCGTTGCCTACGATGCGCACATCAGCACCGACCCCCAGCACATTCCTTTTGTGGTCCCGATGTACGTGCGGGAAGGGGCCGTCATCCCGACCGTCGAAATAGAACAGTATGTGGGACAGCTGCACAAAGAGAACAAACCGAACCCAGTTACTTTAAACTTCTACCCCGGGCAGACAGGAAGGTATGAAATGTACACGGACGACGGGGTCAGCCGTTCTTCCGCACCGGCCGGCAAGGTTGAAAATGGAGCAGACCCGGAAGCGAAAGGAGAATACCGGAAAACAATTATCACGCACCAACAAAACGGAAATAATAAAACCATTGAAGTGAAATGGGTGCACAACAATTACCAACCGAAGGAAAATTTCTTTTTCGCCGCCATCTTGCACGAACCAACGCAGGGTGACCACCCCGTTCAGCAAATTGGCATTAAAACCTTAAATATTTCGCAAGACGGGTTTGACTATACCCTGCCCGAAATCAATGGTGGTTCGACGGATCAAAATGCTGCACAACTTTGGAACAGCAATGAAAGCGCATGGTACTACAACTCCAACATCCACATTTCCTTCATAAAGATTTTTACGCCCAAATCGCTGGAAAACCTCGACAATGGACATTTATCAGAAGAAAACAATGTCCCGGAACCAGATGCGATGGGCATTGCACTGAATGTACAATTTAAATAAACCATGCTCAGTAAAGTAAAAGACCTTAGGAATTATTAAATAGTATTGGTCAGTGGCAGTACCGCTTGTAGCGGTATTGCCACTTTTACTTTTAGCAGATGGGAAAGTAGTTTAGTAGGTTTATTTATTTTGCACCCTAAAAAAGCTCTCATGGAAGACCGTTTCACACAAGCCTGCCGCAACTGCCAAGCTCCCCTCTCCCCTTCTATCCGTTTTTGCCCTCACTGTGGGCAGAAAAACACCGATGGCAAAGTCACCGTACGGGAGATGATCGGCGAGTTCGTCAACAATGTTTTCAACGTGGACTCAAAACTGTTCCGCACCTTGCGGGACCTATTTATTCCGGGCAAACTGACGGACGAATACTTTAAAGGCCGGCGCATCCACTACTACCATCCGATGCGGATCTTCATCTTCACGGGCATTGCGCTGTTTGCGGTAATGTCGTTTAAACTGAAAAATACCGACCAGATGGAAAGCGTCGCAGAGCGGAGCAAATCACACACCCGCAAGGTGGAAAGAGGCCTCGTTTACAGTGAGCTGGATTCATTGAAAAGCACCATATCCGATGAAAAAAAAGACCCCCTGGTTTCTGAAGTATTGGATGAATATTTAAACCGGTCGAAGCTGCCTCAAGTATCGGACAGTACCAACATCGGCATCAGCTCCAAGCAGTTGACCATACAGTCCCGTTATAAAGTTGCGACGAAAGATTTGGCGGAATTATCAGCAGATGAAATTATCGAAAAATATCAGATCGAAGGGCTCATCAACCAAGTTCAGGTCAAGCAGTCCATCAAATTCATGTCCGATGGCGACAGCCTGCTCTATTTTATTTTGGGCAACAGTATATGGATCATGTTATTGTTGATGGTTGTTTTTGCGAGCGTTTTAAAACTGGTGTACATCCGCCACGATTTTCTATTTGTGGAGCACCTCGTTTTTTCTTTTCATACCCATGCCTTCACCCAGTTGGTGGCCACTTTCGGGCTTTTGTTCTTATTTGAAAAACCCATCCTGTTGGTTCTTCTGCTATTGCCTTCGCAAACCATTTATACCTATCACGCCATGAAGCGGCTTTACCAGCAAGGGTTCTGGAAAACAAATTTTAAATATTTTTTGGTAAATATGTTGTACAGCGCGGTCAGCCTCGTACTGGTTGTCATTGGTTTTTTGGTGGGGTTTGTATTGTTCTAATTCCTCCGTAACTTCCCCCCTGCGACACAGAACAGCCCTTTGTTCGACCCCCTTTTTTAATAAATGAAATAAAGAATGATCCGACTTATCCTACCTTTTATCGGGCTACTATTTTTATTCAGCTGCAACACGGCCAAGAACGCTTTCTATCACGAAGAAGAGCAAGACTGGAAAAAAAGAGAGCTGCCGACCAACCTCGAATTAGAGCACACCGTCTTCCTGGCGGGTGGTGTCGGAGAGGGCAGGTACGACTCTCCCAACCCGGTCTTGGATGAATTAAAAAAAGAACTGGAAGCCGCCGGGGAAAACAGCACCATGGTTTTTCTTGGCGACAATGTGCCGGCATTTAACCGAAAAAACAAGAAGGCAGCCGTGCGGGCAGAAAGGCTCCTCATGGACCAACTGGACATTTTAGAAAACCACGAGGGAGATGCCCATTTCGTACCTGGTGAAAAAGACTGGAACAACGGCAAACGGGACGGACGGGACGCCGTGCTCTGGCAGGCCGATTACGTCACCAAACGGCTCGGCGACAAGGACGCCTTTCTGCCCAACATGGCCTGTGGCGACCCTGACAAAGAAAAGATTACC
Organism: Bacteroidota bacterium; assembly: GCA_039819485.1. GTDB lineage: Bacteria > Bacteroidota > Bacteroidia > Chitinophagales > Saprospiraceae > UBA6168. Next base: position 70,610 of record JBCBRY010000015.1, read on the forward strand.
AGTAAAATACGCATGCTCTTCGCTGACAGCCAGTGGTGGCTGCAGGACTGGAACGGCGTGCGGGACATCAACAAGGAGTGCGATTTTAAAGACCGCTTTGGCTTCCTGTGCGAACTGGAGGACGACCTCAAAAAATACGACAAGGAACGGGTCATGCTATTTATGCACCACCCTTTTTTCAGCGACGGAAAACACGGCGGAGGTTTCACCTGGAAACAGCATATTTTCCCGCTGACCATTTGGAACAAGGACGCCTACCTGCCCTTGCCAGGGATTGGCACGTTGGCCGTCCTGGCGCACCAAATAGGGTTTTCCCGACAGGACGCCACCAACCACCGTTATGTACGGCTACGAGAAGAGGTGTTGGCCATTGCGAAAAAGAAACCGGAAAACCGCAGCCTGATGATCATCGGGGCACACGACAACAGTCTGCAGCTATTTGAAGACAACGACGAACACATCAAGTACATCGTCAGTGGCTCGGCCGGGAAGGTAGACTTTGCCAGGGGAGGCCGTAATGCCAGGTTCGTGCAGGCCAGAAGAGGCTACGCAAAATTGTATTTTTATAAAAACCAGGAGACCTGGCTCGAATTCATGGTCTTCAATAAAGATGGTTCCTCGGAAGTTGCTTTCCGCAAACAGCTTTTCCAGGGGGTAATCCAATCCGACGATCCACCCAAAGATGACGATTTTGAGCCCATGCCGGATAGTGTAACAATGGCGGCTTCCAGGGTTTACCACGCAGGGCTTTTCCGCAAGGTCACTTTCGGTGACCGCTACCGCGAAGCCTGGGAAACACTGGTGACGGTTCCCGTCTTTAACCTCGAAACGGAATTTAAACACCTGACCCCCGTCAAACAGGGCGGTGGCATGTCTTCCAAATCCCTCCGTTTCGAAAGCAGCATCGATGGCAAAGAATATGTGCTACGCTCCGTCGATAAAGACGTGAGCCGGGGACTGCCAAAAGACCTCCGCGAAACCGTTGCACAGGATTTTGTGCAGGACCTCAAAAGTGGCTCGCACCCCTATGCCGCCTTTGCTGTACCGCCACTGGCCGAGGCCGCAGGGATTTACCACACTTCTCCCAAACTTTTTTTTCTGCCAAAACAAAAAAGGCTCGGTGCCTACAACGAAAACTTTCCCGGGGAACTTTACCTTTTTGAAGAACGCCCCGACGACGATAAATGGAAAGATTCGGAAGCCTTTGACAACAGTCCAGACATCATCAGCTATGTGAAATTGCTGGACGTAACGCAGAAAAGCGCCAAACACCAGATTGATGAAAAAGCGGCACTCCGGGCGCGCCTCTTCGACCAGTTTATTCACGACTACGACCGCCACGACGACCAGTGGCGCTGGGCTTCTTTTCCACAAGATGACGACCTTATTTTATACCGCCCCATCCCGCGCGACCGCGACCAGGCCTTTTTCGACCTGAGGGGATTTGTCCCATTTGTCATCAGCCGCCGGTTTTTGCGGGTGCAGCAGCGGGGGCTTACCGGAAAGATCAAGGACATACCGGGAGAGGCAAAACCCGGCCGTACATTCGACCGCACTTATATCACAGAGCTGGACAGAGAAGATTGGCTGGCGGTTGCAAAAGACATGCAAGCCGGCTTAACGGATGAGGTTATTGAAAATGCTTTTTCAGCGTGGCCAAAAAACATTTACGACTTAAATGCTCCGCGCATCATAAAATTATTAAAAAAGCGGCGCGACAACATGCTGTACCATGCCGAAAAGCTTTATTTGTTCTATGCCAAATATGTGGATGTAAAAGGCACCAATAAAAATGATTTATTCGAAGTGGAAAGAAAAAGCGGAGGCGTGGTTTCCGTAAAAATTTATACGCTAAAAAAAGATGGCACCAAAAAAGGCCCTTACTATGAAAGGGATTTCCTGAAAAAAGAAACCAAAGAAATCCGGTTGTACGGATTGGACGGTGAAGACCAGTTCTTAATCACCGGGAAAAACAACAGCGGTATCAAAATACGCGTCATCGGGGGCAATGACAACGACGACCTGAATGACGAATCAAAAGGCCCCAGAACAGTTGCGTACGACACCCCCGACGGATTGGCCTTAAAAGGCAACATTAAAAACAAAAAAGAAAATGATTTAAAGGTCAATGAATTCAACCGCAATGAATTTAAATACAACACTTATTTCCCCTCTGTCAATTTTGGCCGCACCGTCGACGACGGGTTTTTATTTGGCGGGGGCGTGAGCTTGAACTTTTATCAGTTTCGCAAAGAGCCGCATGGGCACCGGCACAATATTTCATTCCGTTTTTCTGCCAATACCGATGCCACGAACATTCACTACACAGCCGATTTCACAAGGGCCATTGGCCGTACCCTCGACTTTAATCCGGGCATTCATTTTGACCGGCCCCTCATTTTTAATTTTTTCGGCCTGGGCAACAATACCGAAATTGCACCGGGCACACGCAATAGTTTCAACTGGGTCCGCCTGGAAAAAATGACCCTCGAACCACTGCTGAAACGAACCTGGTACAACGGTAGGAACTTTACCCGGTTCGGGCCTTTTTATGAGCGGGTCGAAGTAGAAAAACAAGCTGACAGAATTACCGATACCGATATATTCTCTCCTTCTGATTTAGAGCGAAAACAATTTGTCGGCGTAAAATTGGAACACCGCTATCAAGCCGTCGACAATGGTTCCATTCCCCGCAGCGGAGTCAGGATCAATTTTGGCCTTACCCACTATCACAACATCAACGACAACCAGGCGTACACTCGTTTGTATGGCCATTTTACTTCTTATTTCACGGCCGGAAGCAAAGTGGAACTGACCTATGCTACCCGCCTCGGCATTGCTTCCCTTTCCAATGAAAATTTCCTCTTTTACCATAGCAACAACCTCGGCGGAAATAATTTTTTACGTGGTTTCCGAAACAACCGCTATGCCGGCCAGTCAATGATTTTTCACAATAATGATGTGCGCCTAAAACTATTTTATTGGCGCAATAATTTTATTCCTTTTGAGTTTGGCCTCATGGGCGGGCTCGATTACGGGCGGGTCTGGACAGGCGACAATGACGACAACAATTTTCACGTGGGCCTCTCGCCCGGCTTCTGGGTAACACCTTTTAAGATGGCAGCCATCTCAACATTTTATACTTTTACCAATGGCAATGAAGTCGATACTTATACGATTCGGTTGGGGTTCTTTTTTTGATCAACGATTAATAGACCAGAGATCAAGGATTCTTGATTTAAAACATCCTAATTCGTTAATCGTTAATCTTTTAACCGTTAATCAAATTCTTTTTTCAATCATTCTTAAATGAAAAAGATAATTTTAACACACCTCTTTTTTTGCATTTTATTTTCTCTAAAAACAAATGCACAATCTCCTTATGAATTAAAACCCAAAAAAGAAGCCCTGCTGTTGGGAACAGGCATCACGACGCTCGGCACAGCGCGATATCTAAATGGAAAAATGAATACGCTGACCGAAATGGAAATAGCTGCTTTGCAGGAAGAAGGTATCAGTGGCTGGGAAGAGTGGACCACCACACAAGGCTCGGGCACGTCCAACACCATCAGCGATGTGCTGTTGTATTCTTCTCAGGCTTTTCCCGTCGTAATGACGATGCTCGATAAAAAAATGCGGAAAGATTATTTAAAAATCGGCGCCTTGTACAGTGAGGTCTTTTTGGTCAATGTAGGTTTTACCGCTCTGGTAAAAAATACTGTGCGGCGTGCCCGACCATTTGTCTATGACCCCGACGAATCGTTGGACAAACAAATGTCCAAATCGGCCCGTACGTCCTTTTATTCAGGCCATACTTCCGGCACCGCGGCCATGTGTTTTTTGACGGCCAGTATTTATGAAGACTACCATCCAAACGGCAAATGGAAAACCGTAATATGGACAGGGGCGGCGACCATTCCAGCCGTGGCCGGTATTATGCGAATGCGAGCCGGCAAGCATTTTCCATCGGACGTAATCACAGGATATGTGATGGGCGCAGCGGTAGGGTATTTTTTACCAAAAATTCATTTAAAGAAAAAGAAAAAAGAAGATTCCTTATCAAATGTCAGGTACTGAAGAATGAAGTGCTTGGACAAAAATAAAGAGCGCTAAAAATGACACTTTTATTTGGGCAAATGTTTGATTTCCAAATCTTAAAATCTTTTTCAGGCAAGGGAAAAGTGTCATTTTTTTTGACCACCTGCTTATTTAAAAAAAATAAATTGGTTGGTTTCGCGGTCGATTGTCTTGGCTTTTTTAAATGCTTTATTTATTTTTTCACCTTTTGAAATATGATAAAATAAATATTGCACAAACAATAAAGCAGCATTGCCGTCGACATACCGAGCTGGACCGATAAAATATTTAGCACCTGTTTTTAAAAACGCGATGGCAATTTTTTCACTCCCCAAAGTGCAGCCGGTCGCAATAAATCCAACCTCTTGCAAATTACCATATTCCTTTACCATTGCAGCATTAAAATTATTTTTTTGCTATTTTTTAAATTCGAACCTGCAAATCATTTCATTGAAGTTGATTGAAAATTAAAACCTTAATTTATAACAACGAATAGTTTTATTGCAAAAAATGTAAAATAGTTTTCTCTGTTGTTACCGATCGCCTTTAGCTAACTCCTCGAACATTCGTTGGTAAGTGGGCACTTGCACTTTTAATTGTTCACCTTGTTGTACCACATAACCCGTCAGGGAATTTAATTCCGTTTTTTTCTTTTTGTTTTTAAAATCACTGTGCATAGACGAAGTGGCTTCAAACGGCAGTGACTCAAACCGGGCCAGCGCATTTTTTTTGACGTCCGGGTCAACTGCAACTCCTTTTTTGTCGGCTATGGACTGCACCTCGTCAATCAGCTCAATCAATAATTTTTTCTGTTCCACATCGGCCATGATTTCACCAATCGTATGATCTAAGAACGAGGTCAGCGTAGCAATGGACGAAATAAAAATATACTTTTCCCAGATTACTTTGGACATTTTGCCGGAAAGTGTCACATCAATACCCGCTTCTTTAATTACCTTTTCCAAAAGGATCATTTTATCGGTAGGTTTTTTATCCCAGCCAAAAAACATTTTTTGAATATTGCCCATATTCCTCACCTCTCCGGGATTGGTCAACCGGGCAATGATATAGACCAGCCCTTCCCAGGTTTTTGCATTCGGCAGCAAATATTTTATCCGCTCCGTACTATTTACCCCATTTAAAACAGGCAACAGAATGGTATCCGCCCCGATGCATGGTTTCATTTGCTGGACACTATTTTCCAGGTCATAAGTTTTGGTGCAAAAAATGATCACGTCCATCAATCCTATTTCCGCCGGACGGTCGGTCGCTAAGGCTGGATGGGCAATCCATTTATTGTCGCCATGAATTAATTTGAGGCCATTTTTTTTAATGGCTGCCAAATGTGCCCCACGGGCGATAAAATATATTTGGACACTTTCACTCCCTGTATAATGGGCAGCCAGGCGCCCGCCAAAATATCCGCCAACTCCACCGATTCCGACTATTGCTATTTTAAGTCGCATAAATGTTTTTTAAACTAATGATCATAATTATGTACAAGTAAAAATGACACTTTTATTTTGGCAAATGCAGGAATTCCAAAAATTAAAACTCTTTTTCAGGCAAAGAAAAAGTGTCATTTTTTTGAGTGGCACTTGATATAAAACCAAAAAGCACAAATCAAATACATGACCTGTGCTTTTTGTTCGATTTTTATTTGAAAAAAAAAATCAATCCACCATCACTTTCCGAACAATGCGGCGATCATCCTCTGTTTTCAATTCCAGATAGTAGAGACCGGCATTCAAATCAGTCGTCACGGAGAATTGGCTGCCGACCAAAATATTTTGTTTTTGCTCAAAAACAACTGCGCCCAGTGTATTGAAAATGCGAATATTTTTAATCCCCTGGCCGCCTTTTGTGTTATCAATCTGGAACGAACCGTTGTTCGGGTTCGGGAACACCGCCAACTGTGAATCTTCCACGATGTCCTTGGTGCTGACAAAAAGTGGATTTTCAAAAATAGCCCGTAGCATGAGGTCCGCTTCCACACGATACTTCGCCCAGGAACCTGCCAATATTTCATAAGCCCGGTTAGACAAGGGTCCTTCATTTTCTACGATCAGCCCCACATTATTTCCGTCCATATACCATCCTAAATAGAGGCTGCCATCATTGATAGTTACGGAGTTTTCCAAATCATATTGGCTCCAGTTGCCTGGGAAATATCCGCCTGGAGGAATCGATTCCGTTGTCATTTCCGTGCCAGGTGAATTATTAGCGCCGTCATCATCAAAAACCCGAATGGTAAAACCATCTGCAGAAGTAGCCGTAACCGCCACTTCAAAACCGACCAGCGTCGCTGGGTAGAAAGGTGGTTCAATTTCAATACCGCCTCCGGAATCACCATTGCCACCTCCAGCCCAGGAGATCGTACCTGACTGGTTCACGCCAATGGCATAGCCGAGGGTTACGAGTTCCTGGCTGATGTCGAGTACATTAATCTCTGTAGTATTGGTGTTATTGGACGGATTGAGATCATCCGTGCTGGAAGTCTGTACATCAAAGAAATAGGTACCCGGGCTCCAGTCAATTGTTATTGGAGAAAAATTTATCGTGGTTTCATCCCCGGCAATCAATCCTCCTTCAATATTTTGAATATCTGAGTATATAGTTCCACCGGTAAGGAATGACCGGACGGTCGCCCCAACGGGAATGTCGGAAGTGATGTCGGCATTTCCAGCGCTGGAAATAGTCGAGGTAAGGGTCACCATTTCATCGGGCACCAGGAAGATCCCCTCATTGTCAGCATTTTGATTGGCGATCGGTGTGGCATCGGGCACATCGATGAGTGGAACGGCCGGCCGAGTGAATTTAATAGCAGTGTTGGAAGGAGGCATGACCCCGCTGTATACTTCCAGTCCAATACTCCCGGTCAGGTTTTCAATACCGGCGGTTATTTTCCCTGAGCCGGTGCAGGTGTAGGCAAAATCAAGCTCCATGTCCAGGTACTGGAAAGTGATGGAGCTATCAGCGTTGGAAAGGATCACCTGAAAGGTGTTCGAACCAAAGATAGGATTGGCCTGCGTCCAGTGTGATACGTTTACGTAGGAAATGATAAACCGGTTGTTCGGCTGATCATGGTAAGTGTACATTTTGCCGAGGGCATTATTGGCAAAGTTCAGGTCCGACATCAGCGGAGCGATCAGGTTGTTGGGACCACCAACGGTCGGAATAACCGGAAAGCAGGAAGCGATGTTCGAGACATTGTCAAAACTGAGCCACCCGTTCGAGCCAATTTTCAAATCAGAATAATCAGACCAGTAAAAATGAAAATCCATGCCCATTGAGATGGGGCCAGTAGAGTTGTCGTCGCCCAGGCCGGTCACCTCTGTGCCGATGCCCGTAATATCAACCCATTGAAACGCAGGACCGCCCGGCTCGTCCGAAGAAATCCACGTATAGCCGAATGCATCCGGGCCACCTTGTTGTGCGTGTACTGTTGTGATGGTAAGCAAGGCGATAAAACATACAAAAAGCGGTTGTAGTAAATGTTCTTTCATACAAATTAAATTTTGTTTGATAAAATGCTAAAGGTAGGGAAATATGGGAGAAAAGCTGCCCAGCCAATAGAAAAAGCGGTGTCAAAAATTTCATCCTAAACGGGATCAACAGAAGATTTCCGAATTCGCTCCTGTTTGAATTTCGCGCCAATATTTAATTTCTATCTTTGGCCAAAACCAGATTTCGGAAAACAAGTTGCACCGAACACTTACAAACGGAAACAAACATGGCCAACAAACAATACGATGTCGTCATTTATGGCGCAACCGGGTTCACCGGGCGGCTGGTAGCCGAATATTTATTGAAACAATACGGCAGCGACAATGGCCTCAAATGGGCCATCGCCGGCCGCAGCGAAGGCAAACTGAAAAGCATTCGTCAGCTATTGGGTGACGAAAACCTGCCCATCCTGACCGCTGACAGCCACGATGCCGAATCGCTAAAAAAAATGGCAGCGGCCGCAAGTGTGGTCTGTACGACCGTGGGCCCTTACGCCAAGCACGGCAACCTTCTGGTAGAAACCTGCGTGAATGAAGGGGTCGACTATTGCGACCTCACAGGCGAAGTGCAATGGATACGTCGCATGATCGATGCCCACCATGAAAAAGCCAAAAGCAACGGCGTAAAAATCACTCACTGCTGTGGCTTTGATTCTATTCCTTCCGAAATGGGTGTCTATTTTTTACAAAAGAAAGCAAAGGAACAATTCGGCGAATTCTGCCAGCACATCAAGCTGCGGGTCAAAGCGGCCAAGGGCGGACCGAGCGGCGGTACCATCGCCAGCCTGAACAATGTGCTGGAAGAAGCAAAAGTCGACCCTTCGATTTTTAAATTATTGGAAAATCCATACAGCCTGAACCCGGCCGGCGAACAGAACGGCCCTGATGAGAACGACATATCAGGCATTGCTTTTGACAAGGACTTTAAATCATGGATCGGCCCTTTCATCATGGCAGCTATCAACACCCGGGTAGTACGCCGCAGCCATGCGCTCAATGGCTATCCCTATGGAAAAGATTTTCAGTACGACGAGGCCACTTTATGCGGGGCCGGCATCAGCGGAAAAATTAAAGCACGGGTCTTATCGGCAGCCATTGGCATGATGTCGAACCCCAACCCAAATGCTTTGCTGAAAAATGTTGCGGACCGTTTTTTACCTGACCCAGGTGAAGGACCTTCCAAAAAACAACGGGAAACCGGTTTTTACAATTTGAGGCTGATCGGCAAATTGAGCAATGGAGAAACCATCAAAGGGAAGGTGACTGGCGACCGGGACCCAGGTTATGGCTCTACTTCCAAAATGCTCGGTGAAAGTGCAGTCTGCCTGGCTAAAGACCGCCAGCAATTACCAAATGTGAGTGGCGTGATCACGCCTTCCATAGCAATGGGGGATTTTTTGTTGGAAAGGTTGCAGGAAAATGCGGGACTGACCTTTGAAGTTCTTTGATCAAAAATCAAATATCGTTAATCCATTAATCGTTGATCGTTAAATCACCTTACCCCCTCGTCGTTCCTCGGCGCGGTACTTCCTTCACTCCTTTTTTCCGTTCGTTGCGCTTTTCTTCCAATCGCTCAATCGCTTTGTCAAAAGCAGCCTGCAGGTTTTTCAATTCCTCGTCGTATACTTCTTCGATGATATCGGTTGTCTTGCCATAAGCTTCCTGCCACAATTTTTTCTCCTCCTCGCTCACGGCTTTCTCAATTTCTTCGGTGAAATAATCTTCTGCTTCTAACAACTGCGCTTCGTAAATGGTACGGGCTGCCTTTTTGTCCTGCTTTAGCAAGTGACGGTAATGATCTACCCACTGGAAATATATTTCATCGGCCGTTTGAGCCACATTGTTTTGCAAGGAGATGGCCAACAGACATAAGGCTACAAAAACTATCTTTTTCATTTTAAGTGTTTTTTTTCTCAGACCGCTTTGCTGTGAGAGGTCAGACCATTTCATTATCAGAGATTAGGCATTTATCTATCTGACCCCTGATAGCGAAGCGGCCTGCCCCCTGGCGGCAAGGCTGTCCGAATTTTTAAGATCAATTCTCTTCCATGCGGTCCAAAATCCGTTTTTTCGTTTTATTTATTTCATCCGAAAAATAAACCGGATCGGACGGTTCGCCATTTCCCTTTTTCTTACGGTGATAGTAATAATAGATGTAATCTTGCCGGTAAAAATCCTTGTCCTTGATGGCAACGGGCTTTAATGCCTTCCTGACCGGCGTATTCCTTTGTACCTCGTCGGGTTCCGAATCGGAATTGTAGTATTTCCTTCTTTCAGCATCATCTCTTTTCAATCGCATCCGGTAAGGCTGATAGGGCTCATCGTCATATTCAGCCTGATCCGGTTCAGTGGTAGCAGTAGTAGTGGTGGTGGTGGTGTTATCACCAAAGGTCACGTCTCTATACGGCTCGATGCGGTAAGTATAGGTATCCTCTTTATCTTCGACGGGGTCCATTGGTTTATATTCAATTTCTTCGTTTTCTTCTTCAGAAAAAGTAATGTCCTTAAATTCATAGAAGCGGATATATTCCTCGGAGTCAGGGTCAGGTGATTTGGCAACGGTATCAGGTGTGACGTTTTCGTGGTTCAGTGTCTTTTTCAGTTTTTCACCAAACGTCTTTTTTTCTGCTGGTTTTTTATCATCAAATGGGAACGGTGCTAAGTCGTCATACTCTGTAGGCTGCGGTGATTGTGCCATTACTGGTTGTTGGAAAACCGCCACCAAAAAAAGGCAAAAGGCAATGGTATAAAATAGCTTTTTCATAATAATAGATGAATTTATTTAAATCAACAGGTGATGTGCGGAGGCTAAGCAATCGCTCCTCTCAGCTGTGGCAGGAAATACTTTTTACAGAAGATGTATTAAATCATTACAAATAAAACAAAAAACGGTGTTAAAGGCTGTTAAAGGTGGGTTATAATGAAGTTAAGCATTTTTATAACTGGCCATTGCGATCAGCACATAGTGGTGGTTGGAAAAAAATAAAACAATTCAGACAAACAATTATCAATCTTCAATCATCAACCCTCTCCCTCCACCAGGTGGCCAGGGAAGAGCCCGAAATGTTCATCCACGGACCAAACACGGCCGGGGCCAAACCAAGCGTCGCCACTTTCCCCATTTCCATGGCAATGCCCGAAGCCAGCCCGGCATTTTGCATGCCCACCTCCAGAGCGATTGTCCGGCAATCTTTTTCCGGCATTTTAAAAAAGCGACAAGCCCAATAGCCTAAGAAATAACCCGCGGTGTTGTGCAGAATAGCAGCAACTACCAGTGCCAGGCCGATTGTCAATAAACTATCACGACCTGCTGCCGTGATAATAGTGATGATCAGTGCAATGCCAGCCATGGATATAACCGGTAAAGCTTTATCAAGCCAAGGTGCTTTGCCATGAAAAAAATGATTGAAGACAAGGCCGGCAATAATGGGCAGGATGACAATTTTGATGATGCTCCACATCATTGCATAAAAATCAATGGGTACAAATTCACCTGCCAGTACTTGCATCAAAAAAGGAGTCATAATGGGAGCCAACAAAGTAGCTGCGGCCGTCATGGTGACCGAAAGGGCCAAATTCGCCTTGGCCAAGTAAGACATAACATTCGATGCCAGCCCACTCGGCGAAGAGCCAACCAAAATAATTCCCGCAGCAATTTCCGGGGGAAAATCAAATAAGTAAGCAATAAAAAATCCCACCAACGGCATGATGGTAAACTGGCACAACAATCCAATGCCCACGCTTTTGGGCATTTTGATCACACCTGCAAAATCTTTTATACTCATGGACGTCCCCATCCCAAACATAATCATTTGCAGGAGTGGAACGATTAATTGTTTTAAATCAAAATTGCCTATTTTTTGAAAATAGACCGGATAAAACAAGGAAGCAGCCACCGCCGCAAAAATTAAAACACTAAAAGAAAAACCTTTGAAAAATGCATGCCCGCGCAGCCCGAAGGCCAGGCACAACAAGGCCGTGATTAGGATCGGTCCAGTTTCCGCTCCTTCGCCCATTATTAAACAGACTATTGTAATAATGATCAATAAAAAAGCCGCAATCAATGTGTATTTGTAAAGTGGTTTCACGTTTTGATTTTTGTATCGAGATAAAAAAAGCGCAAAAATGACATTTTTTACTTTTGTAAAAGAATGGCTTTTAAGCTCTAATTACAGTTATTCAGATAAAATTAAAAATGTCTTTTTTTCCACCGGCCTAATACTTTTATGGTCTAACTATTTTTTGAATAACGATAAACGCAATGTTCCCCAAAATCGAGCAGATCAATTTTTTCATCAAATACACCACCCAGTCGCTCGGCCAGTTTAATGGAAGGCATGTTCCCGGGGTCAATATAACTGACCAATGTATCCACTTTTAAATTGTTGAATGCAAAATCTTTCATTCGATACGCAGCTTCCGTTGCATAGCCTTTGCCCTGCATTTCTTCTAATATCCAATATCCCAGTTCCAGTTCAAGCCAAGGCTCTGAATCCCACAGGCCGACACAACCAACGAATTGTTTGGTCGTTTTTTCCTCCACCGCTAAATACCCGAAACCTTTTAATTGAAAATGGCCAATGTAGGCCGCCATTAACCGCCAGGCTTCTTCCGGCGTTTTTACTCCACCAACATATCTGGCAGTTTTTTTATTGGAAAAATAATTTTTAAAATATTGAAAATCCGCTGCTGTCCATTGGCGGATAATTAAACGGTCGGTGATAAATTCAGACATATTTATTGCTAATTAATTTCTCTATTTAAATCAGGAAATACTTTGCCCACTTTTTTCAAAATATAATCACCGTATGTGCCATTAAATTCATGCACACTGGCACCATCCCAACGTTCAGCTTTATTGTCATTTATATTTTCCAGACCATCCAGTGGAATTGGGTTAATTTCCGCCTCCCAGTTCGGATCAAAGAAAAAGGGGAAGGAGAAACGGCCTCGTCCTGCGCGGTTCAGAACCCGGTGGGGCGTCGAGCGGTAAAAGCCGCCCGTCATGCGGTCGAGCATATCGCCGATATTGCAAACGAATGCGCCGGGTATCACAGGCGCCTTCATCCATTCGCCTTTGCTTTTTATTTGTAGCCCACCGGCATCGTCTTGTTTTAAAATGGTCAGCACACCATAATCGGTATGTTCACCGACGCCCCATTGAGTTTCTGCTGTTTCTTTTTCTTCAAAATAAGGGTAATGAAAAATACGAAAAAGGCAGAGCGGGTCGCCGGTGTAATGTTCATTAAAATAATCGGCTTTTAAGCCAAGGCTAAGCGAAAGTCCTTCCATCAATTGATGTCCCAATTTTTTAAGGGCACCGATGTATTCCAAAATTGCGACTTTAAATTCAGGCATGTTTTCCGGAAATAAATTCCTCCCGTGCAATGGGCGGCCTGCCCGCACCCTTGGGTCGTTTTCATTCAATTCCACCCCTAGGTACAACCCTTCTTTTAAATCCGGTTTTCCAGATGTCAGCTCATCGCCGACCGGAAAAAAACCGCGCCAGGCGCGACCGCCCAGCGCCATTTTTATTTTCATTTTCTCTTCCTTTGATTGCGCAAAAAACTGCTGGCTGTATTTTTCTAAACGGTCTTGTAATTCCTCGCTGATGCCATGACCAACTATATAAAAAAAGCCAAATTCAGAACAGGCTTTTCGCAATTGGACAGCGACAGCAGCACGGTCGCCAAGTCCGGTTACGAAAGGGCTCACATCAATAACGGGGATGGAAGATTTAATTTTCATACCTGGTGAATTACTCATGGTTGCTTAAGCTATTTTTTATTGATTTTTTTTAAATAATTTTTCCCTGTCTAAATTCTGTTTTGTTCTCTGCGTAACAAAATGCAATCAGAAAGTTACGCAGAGTTTAAATGGAGAAGAAAACAGCGTTTAGACAGGGATTGAAATTTATAATTTCAATTGAGACAGCACTTAAACAAGTGGTCAAAAAAAATGACACTTTTCCTTTACCTGAAAAAGAGTTCTGAGGTTTGAAAATCAAGTATTTACCAAAATAAAAGTGTCATTTTTAACGCTCCTTTTTTTGTCCAAACTCTTATTGTTAAAAACCATTTTTTAAAACAGGTATTTTTTTAATTAAATACCCAAGGGCAAAACCTCCGGAAATATGGCTTGCGACCCTCTGTAAAACCAATCCCCCGGAGCGCCATAAGTAATGGCCAAATGGTGCAGCACCACCAATGCCGTCAAAAATATCCGCAGGTTATCAATGTAAAAAATACATGATTTTATTGCCTTTTTTTTCATCATCCATTCTTTTTTCCGGGCGTTGCTGTAGCAAAATTCTGGAATTCAAAATTCATCGCTTTTTTATACAGTTCATTTGCTTTGACTTCGTCAATATCATGACGCTGTTGGTAATCGTTTAAGAAATTGCCCATGGCATAAGCTCCGGAAGGGTCATTGTTTCCATTGATCCAGGGGGCATATAAATTACCTGTTGCAGGAGGAGCAAGCTGCGCTCCCAGCCAGGCCCACAAATATTCACAGGGAAGCATGGTAACCAGGCTATAAATTGGATCTTCTGATTGTGCGACAGATGATTCGAATGTGGAATATTCTTTACAGACTGCTGTCGGCACAATACTGCTGGCATCTTTTACGTGCCAGGTGTCAGGAAAAGTATCATTGTAACTTTTATAGCTATTATATTTTTTTAATAAAAAAGCTTTGAGTGTTTCATCCGTTGCCCGGTTGGCAGCGGACAAATAGTCGTCGGCACCGTGAAAACAATAATAGGCATCGCTCACATTAAATCCACCGTAAATTGTGGGATCGAGTGTTCCGTTCTTTATACCTTGTACAAAATGGGTGTTCAATGCTTCCTCTGCAATATCTGTGCAGGCACTCCACATGGTCCAAAAAAGCGAATCTGCCGGAGGTGGGCCGGTTGAAATCTGGAGTTTTTTAATGGCCTCGTTTTCCAGTTTAATTGTTCGGTTATTTTTCATGTTTTTTTTTAATTTAAGCATGTTTATGCAAAAAAATAAGAGGCGCTAAAAATGTTATTTTTTTGTAAAAAGGAAAAACGTCATTTCCTATCCTCCTATTTATTTAGTCATTTTAATCTTCTGTTTTTGTATTTATCGTGAGCGTTCATGACATTTAGTATTAATTATTTAGCAGGCCAAATTACAAAATAAATTTGCCCCTGTTTAAGAGCAGGAATTAATTTAAAAACCAGGCTGGTTTCTGTCTTCAGCGAATCAAATAAATTAATTACCTTTATTGCGATTAAGGACACTTAAACCAAAGACAACCCAATGAAAACGAACAACGAACGATTCAAAGTTATTCTTACCAACGCAAAACTGATCAGCCTTAGCAAGTTCAAATTAGTAAAAGCCGCAAACGGCGCAACCAACCCAGAAATAGCCGCCCTGACAAAGGAAATAGATACCGTTCTGGCTCACTTTGACAATCCCGAAATCTGGACCCATCCGCTGGATTTTGATGAAGCCAAAATTGCAGGTTTTGTTTCCGACATCGACGGAGTTGATCCGAAAAACCTTACGAAATTTGCCTCCGATGTCAGAAGTTTCATCACCTACCTGGACGGCGAAGTCTTAAAAGTTCCATTGGCCAATGCAGAGACAACGGACATCACGGATTTCAATGCAAAGGTCTTGAACGCCCTTTCCCAGACGCAGCAGAAAATAGGTGGCCGCAAGAAATTTTTCAAGAACAATGGAATCGACCTGGACTCGAACCCCGCATTTCAGACATTGTCTCAGCAGCAAAACACGGCTCTTACCACCTATCGGCAAGCCCTTCGGGACAACAAGGTCAGTTCAAAACAAACAGATGTTCTGGTGTTTCAGATGCTGGGAAATTCCATTCAGGTCGCTACGGAACTGGCACCGTTTCTCGGTTTATTTGAAAAATTGACAACGACCATTCAAGGCAAACTGCCCGCTGCGTAATGCCATTCTTTTTTTTGAAATATTCCGGCGTTATTTTGACCTCCTTCTGTATATCAATTACCATAGTAGGGGCGAAGCGTAATGAGTTGCTGATTTAAAGTGAATTATTACCCTTCGCCCCGTTACCAAGTCATGACTATGTCAATTTACAAGAAACTACACTTCTACTTATTTTTCGCTTTGCTTCCAGGCCCCCTCTTTGGGCAAAGCCTTTTTCAGGATGTGGAAAACCTGCTGGCGGCCATTGATGTACTGGAACAGGACAGCAGTTCCCAGGACTCCATGTCTATGGCCAAAGCAGAATTGCTCGCTATTTTATATGCCTATGATCAACCGCTCCTGGAGGATTCGGTGGTCATGGGAAGCTGGGATGAAATAAAGGACCATTACGCCGGCAACACCCTGATCGGCCAACTGGTCAGCGATTCTTTGCTACAGGCCCCCACGACCAACCAAAAGTATATCAATACCGAAGCAAGGCAGCTCGTACAAAAGATTGACTCCGGCCCCCGTCAGGAAATAGTCAAGTTATTGAACGCCCAGGAGGCGGTTTCACCAGAAAATTATCTTTCCGTCACCAATACGGTCGAGCGCTACAAACTACCGGTCTTCCCAACGGCCAAGGCAATGCAGGCCCCTGCCGCCAACGCCAACCAAAACATTGCGGATGGAGCCCTGATCAACCAGGCCGCCATCATAGAAGGGCTTTTTACTTTTATTTTGGACCGGGCCAAAGATGAAATACTCATCAACTTCCTCGACCGGTTGCTGGGCACCGAGACGCCGAAGTTCAGTTTGTTGTTCCCAACGGTGATCGAAGAATTTGGGGAAACGGATTACACCTACTCCAATTCTTTTCTGGAAAGGCTGCGGCAAGCATTTTACGAAGACATTCAAATGCTGAGCGTCCGGCTGCCCGAACTAATGCTGACCGATGAGTACTTCAAACCATTGCAGGCCGACCCCGTCGCCTATAACCTGCTCTCCCTTTACAGCATGGTCAGTTTGTCTCAGTTTGGGATGCCCGTGGATGAAATCGTACCTGCCACCCATCGCTACCTGTACGGCAGTTATGAGGAGGCTACCAAAGAAATCAATTTGGAACTGGCAGCCAAGGCCTACCAGGACGCTGAGTACCTCCAGTTGATCACCACATCTGATTCGGTGGTCAGCCGGATGAAAAAACTGTTCGTTCAGTTGGACCGGGCTGCGGAAGTTCTTGACTCAACGATCACTGCGTTAAAACCACTGGCCCCCAACGGCCCTGCACCTCCGTTCAGGAATGATTTTCTCGACAGGCCTTCTTATGACCTGGAGGTGATCCTCGGTGACGACCCCGATGGCAATGATTATGGACTGGGGCTGCTCCCCTATTTGCTGCAAGGCGAGCTGGACTCTGCCTACATGCTCCAGTTCAACACGCTACAGGCGTATGATAAATTCTTTGGTACTTCTTTCAAACCAGAGCACTGGCGGGCAGCAGGTATCGAACTTTGCCAGAAGCTCAATGGCAGCTGGTATAATGACCAGCCCATTTCTTCCATTTTTTATAACTGGCAAAAAGACCTGACGCTGTATCACGAAGCGGTAGCGGGCTGGTCGATCATGGTAGACACGACCGATGCCATCACAAAGGCCCAAAGCGAGATTGCCGCTGACCGGGCCAAACTTTTGCAGACCGTTAACGCCGAGAAGGCTTTTTGGGCCAGTAAAAACCTGCTGAACCATGACCAAAAACTGGCCTTCGACGCCCTGGCCAACCTTCTGGGAAGCGAAGCTTTTCAGTTTATCAAAGACAAGTCCGATATAGATGTTATTAATAATTACCGTGATGCAAGCCTTGATTCACTGAAAGTGAGAAAGTTTTTGGGCCCCGCACTCTCCCCTGCCGAAACACAGGCACTGGCCAATTATGAAAACAAAATGGAGCGCACCTCCGATTCCCTGACCATAACCCGACAGAGAAACTACCTGATAGAAGTGGAAAACCGGCTGGTCACCCGCGACACCCAGCTTTATTCCGCCAACGATTCCATCTTCAATGCCAGCCCGGTGCGCCTCTACCAGGTGGCTCAGGAACAAACCGCTGCACCGTATGCTTATCTGTGGGCGGCCATCGGCGACCTCGAGGATGAATTGGTGCAAATGAACAGCCTGCTCATTTCACTCGAAAAAAAATATGCTAACACCACCCGGCGGGCCCGCAACAATGCCAAGCCAGTTCTCCAAAGCACGGAACTGGTCTCCAACCTGATGTACGGATTGCGAACCGATTCGGACAGCACCCACAAAAAGTGGATTTCCTCCGTACAACTGGCTTCACTGATGAGCGATCAGCGAAAGCAAAATGCATTCCTCGGACTGCTCCAACAACGCTTGAGCAGCGTCCACGACATAGGTTTCCTCTCTTCCACCGGCCTGGCCCAGATAGTCGATCTCACGGTAAAAGACCTGCCCCTGATTCAGACCACCGAAGTCGACAGCACGCAGGGAAAAGATTCGCTGGTCTTTTTCCATAAGGCCTCATTTGCCATCAATACCCTCAATCGCATTTTGGAAACGCCATTGGTGGTCAACCCGGTCAACCCCGCCGAATACCAACCACTGACTTCCGTTTTTCCAAAACTTGAAAAAGTGCCGGAAATATCACAAGATGCTCTTGATTTTGTGTTTTACCTCAACGTCAACGAGCACAGCAAGGCCATTGGCACTCTCATTCAGCTCTTTGTCAACCTGGACTCCGCAGTAGTTGACAAGATGAGTCAGACCAACCCGGGAAAGACAACCAAACGAACATCTTTCATCCAGTACCTGCGAAAATACGGCGACTTCATCGCCGGGCTGATCGATGCCAAAAGCACCAATGAGGCAGAAACAATGCTCCAACAAGTGGCCAAACAGCCGAGCAGTACCCGCGCCAAAAGAAAGAACAAGCTGACCGTTGGTGTCAATGCGTTTGTCGGGGCCAATTACGGATGGGAAACGTGGGAAGGAGAAGAACTGCTCGATATCCAGGGAAACAATGTTGACGAGGATTTCAACAATTTCGCTCCCACCATGCCGGTCGGGGTGGCGCTGAGCTGGTTGATGGGCAGCAAAAAGCCACAGTCATTTTCTGTGTTTGTTTCTCTGATCGACGTGGGCGGACTGCTGACCTTTCGGCCGACTACCGAAGTTACAGGCGAATTTGATTTTACCATTAAAAATATATTCAAGCCCGGCGTACAATTTCAATGGAACATTCAGAATTCTCCTTTTTACATTGGAGCAGGGGTGCAGCGCGGCCCACAATTCCGGGAGATCAACGGGGAAAACATTTCAGTCGAGGCCACCCGCTACTCGGTTGGGTTCGGGGTGGATGTACCGCTCTTGACTTTGTTTCAGCGGTAGTAGTACCCTGCGAATCTTGGTGTCTACCTTGTGGAATAGTCAGTTAAGCAGGTGGTCAAAAAAAATGACACTTTTCCTTTGCCTGAAAAAGAGTTTTGAGACTTGGAAATCAAACATTTGTCCAAATAAAAGTGTCATTTTTAGTGCTCCCTCTTTTTGTCCAAGCACTTACAGCACGAAAATTCACAAAGTAGACACCAAGAAACACCATGCGAAATAATATGATAACAGATCACTTTATCGAAACCTATCTTGTACGTTTATTTTTTCTCCTTTAGGTATTCTTTTTTAATGCCCGATACGTGAGACGAAATCGCCTTCCACAGCTTTCCTCTTTTTATTAGAATATTGCTCGAAGCATAAGTCATTTTAAAATCACCATGTTCGTCCTTGTTTACGATATGGCCGATCCCCGAAACAACAGCCGTTTTGTTCTCAAAAACCTCTAAACGTTTTATTTCAAAACGGAATGATTCGTAATCCGGTTGATGATTTTTTATGTACTCAAGCTCGTCCGTTTTTGTGTAGGTCGTTCCCGATGCATCGATCATTTGAAATTCATCAGCCAAAATACGGTCCAGTAAAACGGTATCCTGTTCCCGGTACGCACGGGGCCATTCCACCTCTTTTAAATAGGTAAGTTGCTCTATATCTGATTTAAATTCCTGGGTAAAAACAGGCGTGGCCAAAAAACACAATAATAAAATAAGTACAGGTAATTTCATGATGCAAAAAATTTAGAATTAAAAAATTGAAATTAATGCACAGCATCTTTTCCCCTTGTTAATGAGGATTAAATTAACCTGAAGCGGGTGTTAAATACGCTATAACAAAAGTTGTTTCGCATTCTTTGCCGCCCGAATTTAATTCGGGCCAAGCAAGAACTGAGGACAAAGTCCCTTATTGTTCTATTTCATTCTGATGCCATTCCAATAATTCTTTCCATACTTGTTCTTCTTTTATTTTTTCCTGTAAAATATCATCATACGACCAGTTTTTAATATCCATTAAATATTCTACCATCAACCGGCCTTTAAAATAAATATAGGGCACTGAGGTCGTGCGGTCCAATTGGATAATATCTATGTTTTGCGAGCTTTCATTCGTCTTTTCCAGGAACAAATTTATTTCATCCATTAAATTATAATTATCTGGCTCTCGCCTTTTTTGGCGGCTGATGTATTCCGGGTAGCCCTCCAGTTTCCACATGGGTGGATGACTTAATGGATTAAAAGTCAATTTACCGTAATGGTTGGCCTGGAGACAATGCACCATTTCATGGGCAAACATATAATCCAGATGAAATTCATTCTCCCCGTTTTCTGCCGTCCCATCGCCAATGTCTACCGGCACTTTAATTATGACATTATTATCAATAGCGCGGGCGGCCGGCCAGGAGCCCAGCAACCAATCATCCAGCTTATTAAAAGCGGTGCCGTGGCATAAAAAAATATCATATTTATAACCTGCATCGTGCAATTCGCTCGACATGACCATGCGCTCGGCCGAATCAAGGATTTGTTTGATATTTTCATTTATTGGAACCTCACTGTAAATACTAAAATGGCGGTGTTCCAATTGATGGGCAAATAATACTTGCGGATGCAAGACGAGCGTGACGATGCCGGCCACGCCGACGAATAGTGTCAACAAGACACTGGTGATCGTTCTTTTAATAAATTTTTTTTTCATCTTTCAACAGAGGTGTCCTGAAATAAAAAACCCTAATGTGTTCCCCCCTCCAAAGGGGGAGATATGTCCGTTGTTTTCTCCCCTATTGGAGGGGGCGGGAGGAAACATAGCCTGAACGGATTACGATTACTAATTTTTGAACACCTTTAATTTATTGAAGTTATTTAAATGACTGCCTGGGCTTCAATTTCGATCATAAATTTTTCATTGGCAAGGCCACTGACACTGAGCCAAGTGCTGGCTGGCAGAGTACTGGCACTAAAATACTTTTTTAAAATTTCACTGATTACCGGCCCATCTTCTTTTTTAAAATTAACCTTATAAATTCTTAGCATGACAACATGCTCCAATGTACCGCCAACCGACTCTATGGCCGTCTTTAAATTTTCCATCGCTTTTCCCATTTGTTGCCCCAGGTCATTTTCACCAATTACATTCAAGTGTTCGTCCCAGGCAACCTGACCTGAAATGTGAACCATTTTTCCGGGATTGGAAACAACAATTTGGGAAAAGCCATATTGACGGGAATCAAATAAATTAATTGGATTAATGCATTTCTTTTTCATTATTTTAATTTTCAATTTATCTTTTATTAACCAGGTGACCAAAAAGATAAAATTGGTTACGCAGCGATTCGCAGAGACATTTTGTTTATCACTAAAATATTGCTCTTATTTATTTTATCAAAGAATCCAAATTGAAAGGAAAGGTATATAGTTCATCAAAGGGTTTTTCGGAAGGAGCCCAGATTTCGGTTTCGTAGCTAAAAGAACCATCCTTCGGCCCACCGCCTGCCGTATGAACAAACCCATTGGTATTTTTCCAAATTTTAAAATCCGATGCGTTTTCCGTCCCATCCGGATTTGGGGTGAAATATTCTGCGGGCCGGTAAAGACTGTCCAGGCCAAAGGCGCAAATTTTTTCTCCTTCCATCCGATATTCCAACCGCCCCAAGCTATCAATTCCAACTTCATAGTTTTCACTTTTTGCTAGCCGGTTTAAAACCACGTATACATTTTGGGAATGGTCCCGTTTCCAGCCTTCCAAACTTGCACTTGATAATTTTCGGGCCGAATCTTTATGCACGTAATTAATCCAGCCTCCTGCTTCGCTGAACACACCGAGGTTGTGAAATTCTTTGCTTTGTTGTTCGATCCTTATTTTAAAATGGTCAACCGCCCGCCATATTTCGCTGATATAGGAAGTATCAAAACGAGGCTCTTCATGAACGGCCTTTATATAAAGTGTTTTTAATTTGGCCCACCTGTCGGGACCACCAATGGCAGCAAACATTTCCGCATCTTTATGCAGGGCCTCCACCACATACCAGGTATCCCAGACCCGGTTCAATTTATTTTTAAATTCACTGGCATTATCGGAATTTTCTATTTCTTTGAATACATCGTGCATCTCACCGCGCAAACCCGGAAAAGCATCCGTTACCGGAATCATTTCGCGCCATGATTTGATATGTGCCCTAAACGCCGTGGCAAATTTTTCAGGGCAGCCAGAATAATTTAATTGGGTCAATGAATCCACATATACCTGGATCGTCTCGCTTAAAGAAATCTTTTCACACATATGGTTTCTGGCACTTCCCCATTTGCCATCTTTTTTTAATACGGACTGCATGCATGTTAATTCAGTTTCAGCTGAGTCGTTCGGAAGGGCAGTCGCTGCTTTTTCAGTATTGGACTGGCAGGATAAAAATAGAAGGGCCAACAAAAGAATGCTGTTCAAATGTATCATATTTTAACAGGTGGTGCGAATCCTCAGATTTCCATTTAAATGGATATTCAATACGAAAAGCTGGAAATTCGCAATACAATTATTGCGAATTGGGTTTACCTATAAAAAGACACCCCGGACATAAAAAAGCTGCGCCTCTATTCTCATTCTCAGCCTACTATTTTATTATTTAACGGCAACCATAATTAAATCTTTAATTGCGGTACCGTCCGGCATCGGGCAACACATGGGACTCTAAATTTAATTCATCATTTTTACACAAAATAAAACCAGCTAAGCCGAACGGACTTCGGCGTTACAATTTATTTATCCTATTTTACCTGATCCATTATTTTTTGGAATACACGATAATTAGCAGCTCCAACTTGATCCCTGGTCGTTTCCGGATCAAACTCATCGCTGTTCAAAATACCTGCCTGCCGGGAAATTTCCTTGTTTGAAGATTTTGACAAATACCAGCCTAATGGGAGATTGACTTTTTTACCCTCCTCTTCTCCAAAAACGATTTCACCATTTTCGTTTTTCCGTACGTTCCGGTCCAATTCAAAAATAGAGAAATCAACGTTGATCCCATATTTCCTGTAAACTTCCATGGCAATTGAAAAATTATCCACTGTCGATGCGGCCTTGTCGTTCCAATTATTTAAAAATGCTTCAAGCGGGGTATTTAGGCCAACTAAAAAATCGCTGCTTTGGACATCGGTCTTGTCCATATCAATCCCATTTTTTATAAAAACAACCGATATCTGAAAATTCGCCAACAAATCAGGATCGGTGGAATGCGCCATCATATTGATTAATTGAGAAATGGTTTCCAGTCCGGTATTATCATGGTACCCACCGTCCGCAATATTGATTGAACCATTGCGGATATTCACTTTACCGGCAGATGTTACCAACGGGAACCGGGCACTCAGCGATGCTGCTGTTTTCAACGGAACAATTTTTCCGGGGTACTTTCCCTCCGTTATTTCCGTCCCCAGATCAATTATATTTTTGAAATAATCGACGGGCAAAGTCAAGTTGGAAATAATTACTTTTTGTCCGGTTTCCAACGCTATGGAATTTAAAAAAATATTCGGCATAGAATGGTTGCCGGGCTGCCAGTAATCGGTAATAGCCATCCCCAGTACATCCGAATTAAAACTATTCTTAAACGCACAGTGCCAGGAATCCTCCAACCACCTCGACCGGTCCCATGCGTTGATCGGAAACGGCACGACGGATTGTGCATTGTCGGGAAATAGCAATCCAAAAGTAACAGGCGATAAAAAGTCCTCACTGAGTGCCACATCCAATTTGTCTCGACAATTGTTGGAACAGCTACCCAACACTGCCTGTTGAAATACGATGCCGACACTCCCTCCTGACACCCCACTCAGCGCATAAGTGTACCTGCGAAAATTTGGGTCGCCATCAAATAAATTTTGCAATACCAGTGCGGTCCATTTCATCGAACGGATCCCCCCTCCTTCCGCAGCAATTAAAAAAATGGGTATTTTTCGATTTCCGGTAAAACGAACGGTGTCACCAAGACGATCACCTAACCACTGGGAAAAGTCATCCTTCACATTTACTTTTTCGGTAATGTTTTTTTCGGTCAGCCGAATGTGGTGGTTATTATTAAATGCAGAGAAAATGGCAACGATGATGACCAAAACGATCATCAGCATTTTAAACCATTTATAACCAACGGCGCTCCATAAAAAAAGCAGCACCATGATGAACCCGGAAAAGAAAAAACAAATCAGCGTTGAAGCCCTGAAATAGAGCGGAATACCAACAGGTTTTATTTCACTAAAACTAATACTGACCGAAAACAACAATATTGCAGCAATCAGGATACAGGAACCAACAATAATATATTGATCGGGAGCAGATAAAAAATTCCAACTTTCATCTTCCCTGATCCTGGAAGCAATCAGGTCCCTGTTTTCTTCGCCTTTCAAAAAATTATTCTTTGCGATATAGCGGTCCCGAAAGTAGTCTATCAGAACAATTACCACCGCTCCGGCAATCAAATAAAACCACCCCATGTTGTTTTCGAGTACTTCCTCCTGGTTAAAGCCATATAAAATAACCAGATAAGTGCTGATGCCTGCAACAACCGGCAGCCACCTGACTATTTTGTGCTGACTGATGCTTCCTTTTTCTATATTCCTCAAATCATACCGTATCAAAAAATGAATGCTACTGTACCACATAATGATGCTCAACAGGGTAACGCTAAACCAAAACAGGATTAACGCAGAAAAATCCTGGTCAGCAATCAGTCCGTTAAAAAGGTCAATGGATTGGGAAGTAGCAATAAAAACCACATAAACCAGCAAGAATACGAGTACGTTGATTTTTAGTGCCTTGATGTAGAGTTTGGTGTTGTGGAAAAAACGGTGAAGGGCGTTTAGTAGTTGGTTCATTGTTTTCGATTTGGTTTGTTTTTAATTGTTTTGTCGCTATGTCAAAATCTAACCGGACTGGAATTACAAGCCTCCGGGACAATCCCAGTGGTCACTGTTTTGGAACCAAGTGACCGCTAATCTTTGTTCAAAGTAGTAAGGTAAATAATATTTTCTGAAATTTACAAACTCCGATCTATTTTTAAATTCTCTAATATTACCAAGGCGACCAATAAATACCCTCTGCATGATTATTGTACAATTCAGGAAAATCCCAATCTTCATCAACAAAGGAATTGTATTTAGCAAAAGATGTTTAATATTTTCATTTATGCCGATTATCTGAGTAAGTGCCTGGACAAAAATAAAGAGCGCCAAAAATGACACTTTTATTTGGGCAAATGTTTGATTTCCAAGTCTTAAAAATCTTTTTCAGGCAAAGGAAAAGTGTCCTTTTTTTGACCACCTGCTTACGGGACAAAATTTTATTTTGATAAAAAGCGAGTACGTCCTTTCCTCCCCCTGCCCCCTCCAGAGGGGGAAATTAAATCTGCTCTTTCCGCCTCTGGAGGCAGTGGGAGGGAGGTTCTTTAAATTTAAATTATCATTATTTTGTTTTGCCCTGTACCCAGGCCAGTTATCTAAATCAAAAAAAGATCTGCAAAATTTCATACGAGCATCGAATATAATTTATCCATTTCAAAAAACACCGATGCCCCTTCCGCTTCCATTTCTATTTTATTTTTTTCCCTTGCAAAACCATACACATCGAACCCACCCAGTACGGCCGCCTTTACCCCGACCAATGTATCTTCAATAACGGCACACTCCGAAGGTTTAAACCCCATTTTTTTCGCAGCGTACAGGAAAATTGCCGGATCGGGTTTCCACTTTCCGATCTCATAACAGCTGAACATTTTATTTTCAAAGTGATCAATGAGTTTCGTGGTGGTGAGATTCAGTCTGATTTTTTCCAACGGCCCGCTCGATGCCACACAAAAAGGGACCGTTATTCTATTTAATAAATCATGGATTCCTTTGATCGGCTTTAAATCCGTTTTAAACAAATCAAAGCTGCGTTTTCTGAAATCAATTTCAAATTCAGCAGGCAGCGGCCCTTTTTTCTTTTGCTCAAAAAACTGAAGAATACTGTTTAATGATTTTCCGGGAAAATTGTCGAAGCCATATCTCATTGAAATTTCAATTCCAATTTCATTTGCCATTTCGACCAGCACTTTCACGGATAGCTCCTCACTATCTACCAGCACGCCATCGCAATCAAAAATGATACATTTATACCGCATGATTTTTTAACGGTTTTTCGCTTTTTTTGCTTCCTTTTTTTTCCTTCGTTTTTCCGGGTCAAGGTCAAACTTAATGGAGTATTTGCTTTTTTTGTTGGCTGCATTTTCCTGCTGTTTGGCTTCCCATACGTTTCCCCAGGCAAATTGGTCGAATTCACTCTCGTATTCATACCATCCGATTCGCCATGCGGTGAGCCGGTCAATCTCGAGTTCCGATCTATTTTTATAGGTATTGATCATGATGGAATTGGGGTAAAGCTCCTTTGCTTTTTCTGCACTTTCTTTGGTCTGGCTTTCCCCATGGTATAAATCCCACGCACCAAACTGGTGCAATATTTCATGCGACATCACATATTGATCGGTTCGCATCCCAAAAGTACTTTGACAATAGACCACTGCGATATCTACATTATCGATAGACCTTCTTTTATAGGCATGGCTTCGACCACGGCTTTTTACGAACAGAACAATTTTCAATTTACTGATGGGGCCGTCGTACCTATTTCTTTTTAAAAACTCCTTAAATGAATTATACCCTCTTTTGTGGACAATTTTCCGCACTATTTCCCTTGGGGAATTTTCGCCCATGTTGATGGCATCCACAAAAATAATTTCCTGGTTATCGAAGAGGAATGCATTATTGTCGAACTCAACCTCTTGCCCATATCCAAATGCCTGATCAACAATCCATTCCTGGCTTTTTTCAAATTCCCTGAAAAAATGATCCCGTTCCTCACTTTCCCAGATATCCTCACTGGTATCCACAAAAATAGTCATGAACGTGGCCTTGCCTTCCAGCTTACCACTGTTTTCATCGACACTTCTCTGAACCTGGCCGACTGATGAAGAAGTAAAAAATAAGAACGGAATGAATAAAAAGAGTAGTGCTTTCATATTTTAAATATTAATCAAAATAATTACTGATTGACGGTCGGACTAAATAGAGAGGAATTATCCCCGACCTTAAATTTCAGGTAAAGTTCGAATGATTTTCCTTTTTCCCTTTTTAATAAATTTTCGATAATACATTCTTTCTTTTTTAGTGGGCAAATATAACCAGCTTTAAATATTCCCTGCCGGATGGACTGTTCCGCCAGATTGTTGGACGAGCAAATCCCCCCAACGTGCAAAGGTTTGGCTACTGCCATGTGCAATTCATGGCTGATAATATAATCATAAAAATGATTGATCCAGAATATGTCTTTTTCGTACTGCCTTTTTTCCTGCTCCACAAATTTTCCACACAGGAATATGGACACGATCTCGTCTTGGTTTTTATCTTCGTCCAAATAGTAAGCTTCCAGCTCCTGTTGGTTTTCTTCCGAGAGTTTGTTCCACCAGTCTTCGATTTGGGTAATTTCCTTTAAAGAAATCTCGGTCTTGAATTTTCGTTTTATAGCCTTCACATCGTTTTAAATTTTAATTTCAATTTTTTGATAATTACTGCCTCCCCTTTTCCTTACCGTGATTTTATCTCCTTCGATATTTTCTATTTCCAAATAATCAGGAAATCCCCGCATAAAAAGATCTTCTATACTGTACATTTGAATTTGCTCTTGATAACCCTCGAAATATTTTTCACAATCAAACGCCCCACAATATTTTCCTTTCAATATAGCTATTTTCCCATCCACCTTTGCCGATTGGATTTCGGGAGAATCGATGAGCTGGTAAATTAGACGTTGTTTTAAATCTATCTGGTCTGAATTACGGCTGTTGCAACCAATTAACAATAGAAAGAACAACAAAAAGGTCAGATACTTCTGCGTTTTAACAATCATAACTTATTTTATTTTATTTAAGCAGGTGGTCAAACGGAAAAGGCGCAGAGTTTCGCCAAGGTAATTTTTTATTTCCGAACCTGTGCCTTGTACTCCGGGTGCATTAAATTTTGTTTGCTCAAAATATCATCGAGTGCTTCTCCTGACAACAGCCCTTTTTCCAGCACCAACTCCCGGATGGTTTTGCCAGTCGCAATGGCCTCTTCCCCGATTACATCGCCCATGTGATGCCCGATATAGGGATTTAAAAAAGTGATGAGCCCAACCGAGTTAAGCACCATTTGCCGTGTATGTTCAGGATTGGCCGTGATACCGGCAATGCACTTATCGGCCAGCGTCACACATGCATTGGACAATAATTCCATTGACTCGAACAGGCATTGTGCAATGACCGGTTCCATTACATTGAGCTGCAGCTGCCCGGCTTCTGCCGCAAAGGAAACGGTCACGTCATTGCCAATGATTTTGTAACACACCTGATTGACCACCTCCGGAATGACCGGGTTTACTTTTGCAGGCATAATGGACGAGCCCGCCTGCAATTCAGGCAGGTTGATCTCATTCAGGCCACACCGTGGGCCGGAGGAGAGCAGCCGCAGGTCATTGCATATTTTGGAGAGCTTGACCGAGGTACGTTTCAGGGCTCCGGAAATCATTACGTAGGCACCACAATCAGAGGTAGCTTCGATGAGGTTCGGTGATTTTAGGAAGTCAGCCCCCGTGAATTCCCGTAAATATCCGATGGAAATTTCTGAAAACGCCTTTGGTGCATTTACCCCGGTGCCGATGGCCGTGGCTCCCAGGTTCACTTCGAGGATCAGGTCCCGACTGGTTCCAAGGTTTTTTATTTCTTCCTGCAAATTGGTGGACCATGCACCAAACTCGTCCCCCAGAGACATCGGAACGGCATCCTGTAATTGCGTTCGCCCCATTTTGAGCACGTCCGCAAACTCGTTTGCTTTTTTATCCAAATGCGCCGTGAGGTACCCGACACGGTCAATCAACTGGTTGATATAGAAGTAAATGGCGACCCTAAAACCGGTGGGATAAGCGTCGTTGGTTGACTGGCACTTATTCACGTGATCATTGGGGTTCAGCATCGCATAGTCGCCCAGTTCGTAGCCGTGCAACTGCAGGCCCACGTTCGCAATTACCTCGTTCATGTTCATATTGACTGAGGTACCAGCCCCGCCCTGAAATACATCCAGCGGAAAATAGGGAAGATATTTTGGCAAGTCCTCCAGCATGGCATCACAGGCTGCCATGATCATTTCTGTTTTTTGCCGGGGAATGGTTCCTATTTTCTGATTGGCTGCGGCGCAGGCCTTTTTGGTGAGGATTAGCCCTTTTATAAAAATGGGAAATTCATTGATTTTCGAGGTAGAGATTTGAAAATTTTCCAGGGCCCGTTGGGTGTGAATGCCGTAATAGAGGTCAGCGGCAATCTCCAGTTCGCCCAGTAGATCTTTTTCTGTGCGGAGTTTCATTGGTCAGGTTTTTTTGTGATAAAGCAGAGATGCAATAAAATCAAAAAACCGCAAATGTCGGTGCTATTTTGAAATATATTTTCCGGTCCGACAAGTTTTAATTTCCCGCGGCGTTCGCAGAGTTTGGGCACAGTGTTTCGCTATGCTTTTGTGATTGACTCAGCAATCCTTTGCGGGAAAACTCAGCGAAACACTGCGGGAAATTCACCACAAGTTGAAGCTTGCGACGAGATCTATTTTTCCCTCTCTTTCACAACTTTTCCTACCATCAAATCACCCGCATTATTATTAAATGACATTTGCTGAACGGCAATTCCCATTTTTATATTTTTATCCTTGTTCAACTTTATTATTCTTCATAAATTTTTCCTTAATCCTACGCGGCTACTCCCATCGGAATACCAGTTTTCCATTTCCGCAAACTTTTTATAAGCTTGCCTATGATAAAACCTGAGGGCTTTATCACCTGAAGTCCACAGCCAGACATGCTTCACCCCAAAGGCTTTCACCTTTCGTTCGATGGATTCCAACAATTTAGCCCCCAGCCCTTTGGAGCGATATTCTTTCTCAACAAATAAATCTGTCAGAAAAAACCAACCCGAATAATTTTCACCATTCTTATAGGCCAGTCCTGACGCGCACCCGATAAAAGTATTTTCTTTTACAGCCACAAAACTAAATCTGTCCGAACTTTCTATTTCCAACCCTTCGTCCACCATAAGTTCGTCAAACCCGGCATGTACCTGCTTAACTTCCAGAGGTGCCATTTCTCGATATACAATATTTATTTTGTCCATTTAAAGCTATATATTTTATGAACCATGAAACTCAACACAGAACATAGTTCAGCACCAGCGCAGTAAATTTTGAAATTAATAAGATGGAAAATTAACAATCTTTTTGCCCGTCAATACAAGTCAAATCTTAAATTTATGAAAAACCAATTTAGAATAATTTTCATTAATGAGAAGCTTTTGTTTTTTTCAACATGACTCCATTTCTGAGGT
>JBCBRY010000016.1:0-98387 GCA_039819485.1 Bacteroidota bacterium
TGACACTTTTCCTTTGCCTGAAAAAGATTTTTAAGACTTGGAAATCAAACATTTGCCGAAATAAAAATGTCATTTTTACAGGGCCCAAATTTTGCGTGCCTGTTTATTTGGTATTCATTAAAAGAAAATAAATGAAAAAAATAGCATTCACGGTTCTCTCTTTCCTTTTGGCCTTCCACTTGTATTGCCAAAAAAACGACCTTCCTCTTCACGATAAGAAGTTCAGCCACCAAATAGAACAGGAATTAAAAGACGGAAAAATCAGCGACAGTAAGGCGGCTTATTATTACACCTATATCGGTGGATACCAAAAAGCGTTGGAGCATTATGAACTGCCGTTGGATTGGGGGCTTGACTCCATTACAAAAAAAGACAGTATTGGTTTTTTAAATTACCACCCGGTGAACGCAGTTACCTATTTGGCCGAAAGAATAAAGAATGAACAATTGGTCATCATCAGTGAGGCCCACCAAAAACCTCAGCACCGGGTATTTACTGCAGAATTATTGGCAGTGTTGTACAAAAACGGATTTCGTTACCTGGGATTGGAAACCATTACGCCGAGCTACGGAGACAGCACAAAATTTTTAATGGATACTTTGCTGCACGAAAGGGGCTATCCATTGCACAGTCCGCTGACAGGCATGTACACCCGGGAAACACAAATGGGTAATTTGGTTCGCACGGCAATCAATTTAGGTTTTGAAATTTTTGGTTATGAAAAAACCACCAAAAAAACTGAACGTGATTTGCAGCAGGCGATGAACATTGAACGGTTTATGAAAAAAGATCCAAAAGGAAAAGTGGTTGTCCACTGTGGCTGGTATCACGCCATTGAAAGTGATTTTCCGAAACGAAAGAGTGATAACTACCTGGCTTACCATTTAAAAAAAAGAACCGGTATTGACCCACTGACCATTTATCAGGATGCTTTGTCTGAAAAAATAATTTTGCCGGAAAGTCCATTTTATCAGTTGATTAATGCCGATCAGGTAAGTGTGTTAATGGATGAACATGAAAATGTTTTTAATGGAGTGGATGAAAAAAAGCATTTCGATATTTTAATTTATCATCCCAGAACAACATATATCAAAAACCGTCCGGACTGGCTGGCCAATCGGGAAGGGGTTCAGTTTGTAAAAATCAATAAAAATAAAATAGCAAAAGCATATTTCCCAGTGCTTGTCGAGGTTTTTCCTTTGGGTGAAGAGCATTCCGTTCCTGTGGATGTGGTAGAACTCAGCAGTGAAAATGATGTGACAGAGCTCCTGTTGCAAAAAGGAAGTTATATCGTTCGTGTGACTGACCAGGACAACACGATAAAAGCATATTCGATTACTGTAAAATAAATAAAAAATAAAGGAAATATCGCTGGCTTAGAAAGGTCAGCCTATTTTGAAAACATAAATATTTCACTACTTTTCTATCATTTAAAAAAATCGGAAAAACTATTAGTGAGATAAGGTGCAACCAAAAGCATTTATTCCTGACATTAGTTTTAATCTATTTTCTGGGTTTGGGACAAAACTATATTTGATAAACTTTAAGCGAACGTCCTTTGCTCCCTCATTTTAGAATGGGACAAGTACGGTTTAGATTGCCCATTTTGAAGGGTGGCAGGGGTAGGGTTTTAGGTTCAAATTATCATCGCTTAGTTTTGTCCTGTCCTCAGTTTATTTTTATTAAACAAAACAAACAAGAAATGAAAAAAACAATTTTACTGGCCAGTTTTTTATTGACTGCATTCTTTAGTTTAATGGCCCAGGATTCTGATTACCAGGCTGTGGTTCAAACGGTCAACTATTATTTGGAAGGCGGTACCAACAATGATTTCGAAACACTAAAAAAAGCATTTCACGAAACCGCTTCCATGAAGTATATCGGGGACGGCTACACAGAAGTCAATGCCCTCGAATTTTTTGGAAAGGTGATGAAGCCCGGACCTAAACAAAATCGACAAACAAGGATAGCGAGCATTGATGTGTCAGGTATTGCCGCCAATGCCAAGTTGGAAATAGAATATCCTACCTTTACATTCATCGACTACATGAATTTGTTAAAAATAGACGGAGAGTGGAAAATCGTAAGCAAGATTTTTTACAAGCGAATGAAAGAAGAAAAGGGGTAGTATTGCTTGGTGCTTAAATGTAGCGACCGTAAGATTTACTTAATGATTTCCTCTGCGGACTTTGCGGCCTCTGCGTGATCCTTTTTTCTGACGAAATTGTACGCTGAGACCGCAAAGCCCGCAGAGATCGGCGCAGCATAAGTTTAATGGCGATTACGCTTGAGTGATACATGCAGGTGAACGCCTAAAATTAAAATATGCTCTTTAAAAATACATCAATGCAAAAACTACTTATCTTAATCAGTTGCCTGTTGGTCACCGTCCTGGCAGGAGCTCAGGAAAAATCCACGGAATCTGCAAGAAAAGATACCATCCCGTTCATTCTGACACCACAAAATAATTTATCAATCATGGCTGTCCTCAATCAGGTGGACACTTTGAACTTAATGTTTCATACAGGGGCAGGAGGAGTAGCATTAATAGAAAGTGTTACCGAGAAATTACCCAGTTGGCAGGCAGGAGGAACAGAAAAAGTGAAGAGTTGGGGAGGGGAAACGACCGCCGACTGGAGCGAAAAAAATTCTTTGCAGATTGGGGACTTGAGTTGGGAAAATGTTTTTATCACGGAAGATAAATATTCTGGGACAGGTACGGATGGGAAATTCGGACCGAATCTTTTTAAAGAAAAATTGGTCGAGATAAATTTTGATAAAAATGTGCTGGTCATCCATTCAGCATTGCCAAAGGTTGAAGAAGGGTTCGAAAAAATGGGCCTTACTTTTTATCGTAGTTCTATGTTTTTGGAAGGAATAATAAAATTGGACGGCAAGGTGCTAAAAAATCACTTCATGATTCATTCCGGCTACAGCGGTACTGTTCTTTTCGACGATGAGTTTGTCGCTGAGCATGGTTTAGGCCAGGTGTTAAAAACACTGAGCGAGCGTGAATTGAAGGATGCTTATGGCAATATTTTAAAAACAAAAAAATCATTGCTACCTTCACTCGACTTTGGTAAAAATAACTTTTCCGGCATACCTGTAGGAATGTTTGAAGGGGCCATTGGACGTCAAAAAATGAGCGTGATGGGCGGTGAGTTGATCAAACGATTTAATTGGATCTTTGATATGGGGAATGACCTGGTTTTTATCAAGTCGAATAAGTTGATGGCGCTGCCTTTTAGTGATGTTTGAGAGATAATGAATTTAAGGGACAATAAACTTCCCCTGTGTTTTATAAAAAAAATGAAAATTAAAATGAAAAGAAAAACTACCCGGAGAACCTTTCTGGAAAAGGGAGCAAAAGCCGGTTTGGTATTGCCTTTTTTAAGTTCCGCCATGTTGGGGTGTAATGAAAAGAGTGAAGCTCCGGAAAAAGAAGTGAAAGACCATAAATTGAATATATTAATCCTGGGAGGAACCAGTTTTTTAGGGCCCCACCAAATTGCTTATGCTTTGGGAAAAGGACACGCCGTTTCAACTTTTACCAGGGGCAAGACGATGCCAACCGTACATCAGGAATTATTTAAAAATGTAGAACAGTTAATCGGTGACCGGGAAAATAACTTAAAAGCCTTGGAAAATAGAAAATGGGATGTAGTCATTGACAATTCAGGACGAAATACAGAATGGACAAAAAGTACGGCCAACCTTTTAAAAGATAATGTAGGGATTTACATGTATACTTCTTCCACGGGGGTTTATTATCCATATTTGGGAAATAATTTTAACGAGGAAAAAGAAGTCTTATTGGCAGAGCCTGAAAATCCATCGGAGGAAGAAAAATTGGAATTTTGGTATGGCGTGATGAAAGCACAATCTGAAATGGCAGCTAGGACGGCATTTGGGGATGACCGGACGATCGTAGTGCGGCCTACTTATATGGTGGGGCCAGCCGACAAGACCAACCGTTTTATTTATTGGCCGGTTCGGTTGAGTCGGGGAGGGGAGACCCTGGTGCCGGGAAAGGAAAATGACCGCGTGCAATATGTCGATGTGCGGGATGTAGCTGAGTGGATGATCCGGTTGATTGAAAATAAAAATTCGGGAACCTATAATGCTGTTGGGCCAGAAAATGCCCAAAATATGTATGCCTTTGTGGAGGAGGCACAAAAAGCTTTTGATGTGGAAAGTAATTTTGTGAAAATAAATGATTATGAATTTTTAAAAGAAAATGAGGTGCATTATATCGTGCCTTGGATCATGCCGGAAGGAAAAAATATTGGCTCCGCGATGATCGATAACAGGAAGGCCATTTCCAATGGTCTAACGTTTCGACCTTTGTTGGGCACAATGCAGGATACGCATCGTTGGTGGTATTCCGATGCACTTACTCAGGAAAAAAGAGACGTGTTCGAGTTAAAAGAAAATTCAATATTAATGCGGGAAAAAGAAATTATTGCGCTTTGGAAAAAGCGGAATTCGTAATGTTTTTTTTGTTTTAATTTATTTAAAAAATAAATGAAAATTCTGATTACTGGTTCCAGTGGCCACTTGGGCGAAGCTCTTGTAAGGGTATTAAAAAATTCAGAACATGAGGTAGTCGGTATTGATTTGGTACCTTCTAATTATACCGATGCAGTAGGCTCGATCGACGACCGGGCATTTGTGAAAAAACATATGCAAGGCGTCGATGTTGTTTTGCATCCGGCCACTTTGCACAAGCCGCATGTAGTTACCCACACCAAACAGGATTTTGTGGATACCAATATTACGGGCACTTTGCATTTGTTGGAAGAAGCTCTGTTGGCAGGGGTTCGCTCATTTGTTTTTACCAGCACCACCAGTACATTCGGGGATGCTTTAAATACACCTGCAAAGGCCGTTTGGGTGACGGAGGAGTTGGTGCCCTCACCTAAAAATATTTACGGTGCCACCAAAATTGCGGCGGAAAACCTTTGTCAAATTTTTCACCGCAACCATCAGTTGCCCTGCCTGATATTAAGGACTTCCCGCTTTTTCCCGGAGGAGGATGATAAAAAAGAATTACGGGAAAATTATTCCAACGAAAATATTAAGGTCAACGAATTTTTGCACCGGCGGGTCGATGTGGCCGACATCGTAAATGCCCATTTATTAGCCATGGAAAAGGCACCGGAAATTGGTTTTGGAAAATATATCATCAGTGCAACTTCTCCGTTTATGGAAAATGATTTAGTTGATTTAAAAAGAAACGCACCGGCAGTGGTGGAAAAATATTTTCCTGACTTTCAAAAAATTTATGCTGCAAAAAATTGGAAAATGTTTCCTCGGATCGGAAGAGTGTACGTAAATGAAAAAGCAAGAATGGAATTGGGATGGGAGCCAAAATATGACTTTAAGTACATATTAAATTGTTTGTCAGCAAATAAAGATTTCCGCAGTCCTTTGGCGCAGGCAATTGGAGCCAAAGGGTACCATGAGGAAGAGTTTGAGGAAGGCCCTTATCCTGTTTGATATTCAAAAAAAATTAAATCAGTTCCAATCAGCTAAATTATTTTAATCTGCGCGCTATCCTGACAGGTTGCAAAAAATAACATTTTTTCTTTGCCTGGAAATTACTGCTGATCATGAAAGTCAAATTTTTACAAAAAGCAAAATGCCATATTTAACTTTTTTCAGGCATTTATTTAAATCAAATAATTGTCAGTTAATTGCCCGTGTAAGTTGCCTGCTTTTTATTTAAAAACAGTAATTTGTTCGCTTCAAGTTTTTTTTGTTTAATTCCACTCTCTATGAAATTTTTTGCCATCTGCTTTTCCATTATATTTCTGCTTATTTTCTCGAAAAATTTGACCGGGAAGTCTTACCATCATGCAGACGGAAACCATTGTCTATATTTTAATAAAAAAATACCTGACGCGGGTGCAGCTGCAATGTGCGACCCTCCCAGTATTAATTTTATTGTCAGTTTAACGTCTTACCGCTTTTGGCCTAAATGGGATGAAATACCGACCGCCACCCATTACGAATTCGAATTGGGACTGGCGGGTTTCGAACCAGGCACCGGGGAAGCTGTCGCTTCGGCTCAGATTTTTGGACTTGGCGTGTTAATAGACGACTTGCTGCCGGATACAGAATATGAGATGGTGATACGGGCGTACTGCCCGGCGTTTATCAGCGACTATTCGGAGCCTTTCGCGTTCACTACGAGTCCGCTTTGTGGCGGTTCTTTTTATGATCTTGGCGGGCCCAACGAGCATTATCCAACCAATCTGAGCTTTGCACAGACTTTTTGCCCCGATCAGCCGGGAGGAGCCGTGAGCCTCCATTTTGACACCATCAACATTGCAGCATGTTGTGATACTTTGGCGATTTATGATGGCCCTACTGTTGATTATTCACTGCTCACTCTTTATCAAGGGGGCAACATGGGGACGATCGAAGCCGAGAATCCAAACGGCTGCCTGACCCTTGAATTCATATCCCATGATACGGCCAGGATGGGCTGGGAAGGCTCGGTCTCCTGTGTTGAATGTGTGGCACCTGGCCCCGTCAGCGTTGAATATGTACCGTCTTTTAGATTGGTCTGGCCCTACATGCCCGCAGTTGATCATTATGATCTGGAAATTGGAATTCCCGGCTTTGCACCAGCGACGGGCAGTGCAGTGTTAACGGACGAGTTACCTACTTCTGCATTTTATAGCGTAAGCCAATTGGAAAGTAATACAGCGTACGAAGCATATGTACGTCGGGTTTGTTCTTCGGGAGCCATCAGTGCTTATAGCGGGCCTTATTTGTTTGTAACGCCTCCTCTATGCGATGATTTGATATATGATTTGGGAGGGCCAGACGATGATTTTCCGAACGAAGATTTTAGCTATGATATTTGTCCGGGCAGTAGTGGGTATTTTTTTCAATTGGAGTTCATTGAATTGGATATTGATTCCTGTTGTGCCGAACTCACCGTTACTGAAAGCAATAATAATGTTGTGGTCATTCCACTGGACGGAACCCTGCCGGAGCCAATACCGATAGGCAGGTTGGGGGGCTGCCTTTCCTTGGATTTCACCGTATTGAACGATCAGGGAGGGGGAGCCGGATGGGAGGCGGCAGTAAGGTGCGTGGATTGTCTGGGCTTGTATGAGCTGGACGTGGAAGAGGTGGGCATCAGTTACGTCGGGTTTACCTGGGAGTGGCCCCATGAAACCCCGGCTGTCCGCCTCGATTGGTTCATTGTTCCAGCTGGCACCGGATTGAATGCCTTGGCTGCTGAGGTTTCGGGGACAACCGATGATGCCGCAACCACCGGCGTTACTGCTGCTGGTTTGGTGCCAGATACGGAGTACGAACTTTATTTTCGAACGCTCTGTGGTTCGGATACATTGGGATTTGTTGCTCCGGTTCGTTTTAAAACGGCTCCAACCTGTGGGCAGGTTTTCTATGATCCGGGCGGGCCGGACGAAAATTTTGCCGAAAATGAATTTAAAACTAAAACGATTATTTGTCCCGATCAGCCGGGGCAGGCCGTAGAGCTGGACTTTCAGGTTTTTGATATTCTGCCTTCTGCAAGTTTAATCATCAATCACCGGCCTTCCACCTGGTTCTGGTCAGCTTCGGACTTGAGCCGGTTTACGAACCTCCAGCCACCCGGTAAAATAGTGTCTTACCTAGAATCGGGCTGCATGGAGATCAGTTATTTGCCTGGCAACATCGGAACGCAGGTTGGTTGGGAAGCCGCTGTGAACTGCCTTTCCTGCCCACCCGTGGGAGGGCTGCGTCAGTTTTCATTTCAGCCCGATCTTGGTTTGAAATGGAACTCGACGCCCAATGCCAAAAGGTATTATTGGGAAGTAGGTACGATCGGCTTTGAACCCGGCACTGGCAACTATGTGAAAAGCGGCTATACCGCGCCTGACACGACCAGTCGGTACATGGAGGGGCTATTGCCCAATACCTACTATGAATTATACGTACAAACGGAATGTGACAGCGGCCAGATCAGCTATTTCAGTGAACCGTTTTTGTTTTATAGCGGTGCTTCCTGTGGCAGCGTTTTTTATGACCCGGGCGGCCCCAATAATGCTTATCGAAACAATGATCGTTTTCTGACGGTCATTTGCCCTGAAACACCGGAGCAATACCTGACCATCGATTTTGCTATTTTCAACAGTCAGGACTGTTGTGATATCCTGCATATTTTCACATCGGAAGATTTTCCTGATTTTCCGGAGTGGAGCTTGTCGGGAAGTTTTTCGGGGGCTATCAGTGCCCCCGATCGTGGAGAATGTTTGTTCCTGGAATTTGCTGCCAACGAGACCTTGCCAGGCAATGGCTGGGAGGCCCATATTCAATGCAGCTTGACACCCACAGAAGAAGCACCCGCCGTTGTGGAAGACTTACGGGTCTTCCCAAGTCCGACCTCCTCTGCGTTAACGGTGGCCTTTCAGCACCGCGCAGCCGAAGAATTGACCATTGAAGTAATTGATGTGACGGGAAGGACGATGCAGACCCGGCTGCTCCAGGCTCACTTTGGGAACAACCGGGTAGAAATGAATTTTTCCGAAATACCTGCTGGCCTTTATTTGGTTGCGCTGAAAGGCACCTCCGGGCGGGCCGTCCGGCGGGTGGTTAAAAAGTAGTCCAGGTAGGCCAATCACTCCGATTCAGGCTGATGGACCCAGGAGCCAGCCTGAATTCTATTCTTAAACCTCTACCATTTTCCTTTTGATTGAGAAAATCGCCTCATTCATTGAAACAAGTAGGGCAGCTATCAACATAGCACCAACTTTGCTGTTAGGATGTCTCTTAGTCTCAATTGCCGAACAACAAAAATCAATAACCTGACTGAATTAATGACTAGACACATGAAGAATAACTCGACATTCTCATTGATTTTGCTACTTTTTTTGCCCGCCTTTCTCTTTGCTCAGCGAGGCCCTTCTGCCTCTCCTACGGAAAACAATCCACCGCCTTCCATCAAGGGAAAAGTAGTGGATGCCGAAACAAAAGCCCCGCTTGAATTCGCTACCGTGACCCTTTTCAACCAGGCTGACAGCTCCATGGTCACTGGTACAATCACCGAACAAGACGGTGGTTTTTCTTTTAAGGCCAGCCCCGGAAATTATTACATCAAGGTTGAGTTTATTGGTTTCCAGTCTCTTACGATCGATGACCTGGGATTGGGCAAGGATGATCGCTCCGTCAATTTGGGTGAAATCACCCTTTCGACCGAAGCGGAAATACTCGAAGCGATTGAAGTCCGGGCTGAGAAAAGCACCATGCAACTGTCTCTCGATAAAAAAGTATTCAACGTCGGAAAGGACCTGGCCAACCAGGGAGGGACGGCTGCCGACGTATTGGACAACGTGCCCTCCGTAACCGTCGATGTGGAAGGGAATGTAGAGCTGCGGGGTGCCGGGGGGGTCCGAATTTTAGTGGACGGCAAACCTTCTGGCCTGATCGGTATCAGCAACACCGACGGCCTGCGCAACCTGCCTTCGAACATGATCGATAAAATAGAGGTTGTGACCAATCCCTCCGCCCGTTATGAGGCAGAGGGGATGTCGGGCATCATTAATATTGTTTTGAAAAAAGACCGGAAAAAAGGCCTGAACGGTTCGGTGGATGTGAACACTGGTTTTCCCACCAATCACGGAGCTGCGCTGAACATGAACTACCGCAGCGGAAAGTTTAACTGGTTTACCAACTACGCAATCCGCTATCGCCGGGGGCCGGGGCAGGGGGATACCTACCAGGAATTTTATGATGATGGGCAGACTTTTATCACCGAAAACCGCTCGCGCCGCACGCGGGGAGGGCTTTCCAACAGCATCCGTTTTGGTGCTGATTATTTTTTCAATAAAAGCAATATCCTGACAACTTCCTTTAATTACCGCTATAGCAAAGACGACAATTTCAACCGGATAAAATATTGGGATTATTTGAATGATCTGTCGAATCCGGTCCGTTTCACCGAAAGGACTGATGATGAAATAGAAAGGGAACCCAACCTCGAATATGCCCTGACCTACAAGAAAAATTTTGCGGAAAAAGGCCATACACTGACACTGGACTTCCGCTACCAAGACGAGGAAGAATCGGAAAATTCTGACTTCAATGAGCAGTATTTCTTGCCGGATCAAGTCACACCGTCCGGCAGGCCCGAATTGCTGCAGCGTTCGCAAAACGTGGAAGGCAACCGAAACATCATTTTTCAGGCAGATTACATCCGCCCGTTTGGAGAAGACGGAAAACTGGAGGTGGGCTGGCGCAGCGGTATCCGCGACATCACCAACGACTTTATGGTGGAACAGGTGCAGGATGCCGAATGGGTGGCACTCGATAATTTTACCAATAACCTGCTGTACGATGAAAATATACACGCAGCATACGTGTCTGCGGGCAATAAATTTGGTAAAACTTCCGTGCAGGCAGGTCTGCGTGCGGAATACAGCGATGTGCGTACCGAGCTGGTGCAGACCAATGAAATCAACCCAAGGGATTACCTCAACTTTTTTCCCTCCGTCTTTTTGGGGTATGAAATCAATGAAAAAAACACTTTCCAGTTGAGCTACAGCCGTCGCATCCGCCGGCCGGGTTTCTGGGAGTTGAATCCATTTTTGACCTTCAGTGATGCCCGTAATATATGGGCAGGCAACCCGGACCTGAACCCGGAATACACCAACTCCTTCGAGCTGGGATATTTGAAATATTTCGAAAAGGGATCCATCACCAGTTCCGTTTATTACCGGCATACCGAAGATGTGATCCAGCGCATCCGGGAAGTGACTTCCGATACCAGTTCGATCACCCTGCCGAGAAACCTGGCCACCCGGGATGACTACGGCTTCGAATTCACCTTCGCTTTTGACCCGACCAAAAACTGGCGGATCAACGGGAACGCCAACTTGTTCCGCTCCCTTATCGAAGGCGAATATGAGGGCCAGCGTTTTGATGCCGATGCCCTGACCATGTCCGGCCGGCTGTCCACCAGGATCACATTTTTCAAAAAACTCGACTTGCAGGTAAATCTGAATTACCGGGCACCAAGAAATAATCCCCAGGGAAAAACCAAAGCTATCTGGAATGTGGACCCTGCCGCCAGCATGGATGTTCTGAAAGGCAAGGGGACACTGACCCTCAGTGTACGCGACTTGTTTAATACCCGCCGCCGTCGCTATATTGCAGAGGGCGACAACTTCTTCATTGATGGCGACTGGCAATGGCGGGCTCGTCAAACGACGCTGACATTCAATTACCGGATCAACCAGAAAAAGCGCAGAGGCGGCAATCGCAGAGGCGGCGGCTATCAAGGTGGTGGCGGAGATTTTTAAGGTTAGAAGGTATCTTTTTACTCAATCACGGAGAGAAACTGTTATGTGAAATAATGGGCCTTGGGGGCGTTCCCTGAGGCCCTTTTTATTGGTAGGGTTTAACCTCAAAATTGAGGTCCATTTGATTTATTTCTCTGCGACCCTCTGCGCAACAGAAAACAGAACGGTTTCACACAGAAAAATTTGATAATCATCTGAGTGGCCCTACTTTTTTATATTTGTTCTATAACCTCCGGTTAGTACCATCCTTACTTGCAAAATTAATTCACGATGAAAAACTGGACCTGGACAAAAGCGGAATATCCTTTTGAACATACTGCCCGGGAAAAGTGGAATACCATATTGCTGGCTTCCGTTTTAATGAGTGTCGTCACTTTGTTGTTGCGGCCCTATGGGTTTGCACCGTTTGATCGGATACAGCTTTTCGGCAGTTATCTGTTCATAGCATTTTTTACCCTAGCCGTCAACTACTTCTGCATCGCCTATTTTTTCCCTTCCTCCTTTACAGACGATCGATGGTCGATCCCAAAGGCTTTTCTTTTTTTTACTTATAATTTTATGGTGATCGGTTTTTGGATACACGTGATCAATGCCTACTTGCTGAAGCCTGATCCGGCCTTCATGGTATCAGGACAGGAACTCTTGATTTCACTTGTTCGGGCGATTTCCATCGGACTGGTTATTTCGGGGCTGTTGATTTTGATCAGGTATAATATTTTGACCAAAAACCACCTACTGGTTTCGCAGCGGCTAAACCAACAACTCCGTACGCAATTGAACGGGCGACCAACCGAAAAAAGTGAACAGGCTACCGTCCGGTTATTCAGTGAAAATAAATCAGCGGCCATTGAATTGAATGGCTTGCAATATATCAGCTCGCAGGGCAATTATTTAGCATGTTATTACCAGCACAGGAAAAGCCGGACGCCTATTTTGTTGCGCGGGCGGATCAAACAATTGGAAGAAGCGCTCAAGGAATATCCGTCGTTTTTCCGGTGTCACCGGTCATTTATCGTCAACCTGTCTTTGGTGGAATCAACGTCGGGCAACTCTCAGGGCTTGCACTTGAAATTGTTTGACGTTGAAAACAGGATTCCCGTCGCCCGCCCCAAAATAAAATTGATCACCCAGCGGCTTACTGATTTGGAATAGGTGTTTTTGGTATTGGGATATTTGGGGTATTGGGATATTGAAGATATTGGGATATTTGAAAAGCTATTGAAAATTAAAAGACTAGTAATTTCAAAATATCCCAATATCTTCAATATCCCAATATCCCAAATATCCCAATACCCCAATACCCCAATATCTCAATATCCCAATACCCCAATAAATACACAGTTCGTCACATAATTAAGCATTCCGTACCTCCCGCTTTCTTTTTGAAACAGGCCCCTTTAATTTAGGCCAAAATTTATTCACGATCAAAAAGGTAAAGCAATGAACAACACCAATAAATTCAAGGGCCTTGGGATCGCAGGTCTCGTGCTATTCCAGGTTTTACCAGTAGCCATTATCCTTTTTCACGTTTATGGGTTCAGTGAACGGACGGATGATGCCGGTTGGATAGAAGATGCAGGGACGGG
This sequence comes from Bacteroidota bacterium, assembly GCA_039819485.1. Taxonomy (GTDB): domain Bacteria; phylum Bacteroidota; class Bacteroidia; order Chitinophagales; family Saprospiraceae; genus UBA6168. Next base: position 12,905 of record JBCBRY010000016.1, read on the forward strand.
TTGTAAATATTTCACCAATACTAATTTTCAGAACCGTCATTTTACCTGGACGGGCGACTGCTGCGAAGGCTTTGCCCACGGCCAGGGGGAATTAATGATGTGGGAAGGTAACCGGGCCTTTTACAAATTCACGGGCACTCTGACGATGGGCAAATCGGAAGGGTTCGGGCGGTTGCAGTTTTTAATGGACGGCGACCTGTACGAGGGGCAATACAAAGACAGTCGGCCGCATGGTTTCGGACATTTTTACAATGACGATGGGGATCATTATGAAGGGGAATATTTTGACGGACAGCGTTCTGGTTTTGGCACTTATTGGTATCCTCCCGAGAGTCCGGAGTTAAAATTTAGTGGACAGTGGAAAGCGGGACAGAAAAACGGGGCTGGCACCCTCTATTATCGCAATGGAAAAGAGGTAGCTGTCTACTTTGAAAAAGATGAATTGCTGGAAAAAATCAAGACCGGAGCTGCCCCGGTGCCTCCCAAAAATATCTTGATCACCAATGATGATGGGGTAGAAGATATGGATCGGTTGACCTGTCTCGCCGAAGCCGTGAGCAGTTTTGCCGGCATGGTGGTGGTCGCTGTCCCCCACCAAAATAAAAGCGGCACTTCCAATACTATGCTGACCACCAAGCAGGGATTTATCAAAGCCAAGTGCCTGTCCGTTGATACCAGCAGGCAAATCTATATTTATGAAGTACAGGGCTATCCGGCGGATTGTGTTGTGTTGGGTGCGGGTATGTTTGAAGAAAAAGGTAAGTCCATTGACCTCGTTATTTCGGGCATCAACGGTGGCCCTAACTCCGGAATGGAATGGTTCGGTTCGGGCACCATCGGAGCGGCCCGGACGGCCGCAATGGTCAAAATTCCGGCCATTGCTTTTTCAGGAATTAATGGAGAAAATGAAAATGGGGAAAACCTGCTAAGATTATGTCGTTGGGTGGCCGATGTTGTGCAATCGCCCATCATCAATGAGATCCGACCACTGGAATATTTAACCGTCAGTATCCCTGAAAATCTGGGAAAAATAAAAGGCATAAAAATCCTGGAACGGGCCATTACTTTTAACAACCCGCCCTTTTATTTGGTAAGTGAAAATGCCCCGGCCGTGGCCGCAGGCAGGGAATATACTTATAGATTAAAACCCACCGAGAATCCTTCCAACGTGTACAAAATGCCCGCTGAGCAAGATGTCTTTTATTATTACCAAAACTACATTGTGGTGGTGCCGATGAGTGTTGATGAAAACAATTCACCGGCATTATTGCGATATCAAATGCATGAACACGGGATGCCGCTTATCCGGTTTTGACCAGGATGAACGGCCGAAGTCCGCTTCGATCCAATTGACGGCAGCACAGCCTTCAGCTTGTTTTTGCACGACCCGCACAAGGTCAGTTCGCTAGGCTTTTTTTCAATTTGATTTTGCTGAACATTCCAAATTCCTGGTTGTTAGAAGGCACAAATTTATTTCAGTAAAATGTTAAAGCATGGATTTAAAAAGAAAAGTCAAAAGGCTCATCAATAAAAACCTTGTGGGCATGTTTGTGACCCAAGGTGAAGGAAAATTATACAGCAGGCCCATAGCCTATGCTGAGGTGGATAGTGAAAACAACGTATGGTTTTTTACAGATATTAATTCTAATAAGATTGCCAATATCATCGCCAATAACCAAGTCAATTTCAGTTTTGCCAACCATGCCGCCAATGAGTATGTTTCTCTGTCTGGAACAGCAGAAATAATCACAGACCCTGAGATCATGGATGAAAAATGGAAGTTTTACATGAGAGCGTGGTTTCCGGAAGGCAGGGATGGCGACCGGCTTTCATTGATCAGGGTAGAGCCTGAGACGGTGGAATATTGGGACGGTTCGAGGAGTAAAGTGGTGCAGGCGTACGATGTGGCAAAAGCATTGGTGACGGGAAGGTCTTACATTGATGTGGCTAATTCAAAAAATGAAGTGATCAGTTACGAGTATTGAAATCATCTCATTGTTCAAGTTTTTTTTGGGTGCCTGACAAAGCTCCATTGGTATAACCCAAGCGTTATTTGTCCGTTACGAACTGCCCGTGCGGCCAATTCAAGTGGCGCTTCGCTAAACTTGAAATAACAAGTAAACCTATTTCAGGACAAGACATCCTGGTTTACTTTGTTTTTGTGTAAACCTATTTCAGGACAAGACAAAGCGTTGTTGCAAGTTTAGTGAAACGTAACTTGCAACGCCCGCCGGGCTGTACCTTTCAAAAAAAAATCATTCAAAGTAGGTCTTTTCCAACCTGGGCTGTCTTAACTGCAACCCCATTGCCCCCCATTTTAAAATATTCGAGAAACACTCCCCTGTTAAATACATTCAAACAACTGGTAATCCTCCAATTTTAAACATTGATCAATGAAGCACACTTTTACTTTTTTCTTCTTTAGTTTCCCATTCCTGCTTTTTTCCCAATCCCCCAATTTTGTCCTGATCCTCGCTGATGACATGGGTTGGAACGGTACGGCCGTGCAACTTTTACCCACTGAAAATGGCTCGGCGAGCGATTTTTACGAAACCCCAAACCTGCAGCAACTGGCCGCTGAGGGCATGACTTTTTCCCAGGGCTATGCGCCGGCTCCCAAGTGTTCTCCAACCCGGAATTCTATTTTGACAGGTGAAAGCACGGCCCGCAACAGTTTTACCGAAACGGGCAACCAAATCGAAACCGGGCAGATCCTGATCGAAGCCACGACCAACCGCGACATTGACCACGACGACGTCACCATTGCCGAGTGGTTGAAATCCCTGGGACTGAATTACCAAACGGCCCATTTTGGTAAATGGCATTTAGGATCAAATGGCCCGGCTGACCATGGGTTCGATTTCAGTGATGGGGCTACTTCCAACAACCACGGTAATGCAGCGAACGGAGAGGTCATCCAGGAAGATCCGAAAACCATGTTTGAACTGACTGAAAAAGGGATCCAGTTTATGCAGGACGCCGTCGCTGCGGGCGATCCTTTTTATCTGCAAATGTCCCACTATGCCGTACACGGAGGCACCGAAACGACCCAGGCATCTTTTGACTATTTTGCGGCGAAACCACCGGGGGCGGTACATGACAACGTTGAATTTGCCGGTATGACCAAAGATTTGGATGCCGCTATCGAATTGTTGCTGCAAGAGATCAATGCCCTGGAAATCGAGGGAGAGACTTATGTGGTTTTTATGTCGGACAACGGCTCAGGAGGAGCATCGGACAACGCACCTTTGAGGGAGCAGAAAGCCTACATCTTTGAAGGGGGCATTCGGGTGCCGTTCATCGTTAAGGGCCCTGGCATTCCTGCCGGTACCTTTTGTCCTACTCCGGTACATGGATACGACCTTTTTCCAACCATCGCCGAATGGACGGGGAGCAGCGCAGCCCTGCCAGCCACACTGGACGGAGAGAGTATTGCTCCTTTGCTGGAGCAGCTCCCGTTTGCCCGCACCGAACCTCTTTATTTTCACTTGCCCCATTATTCAGGGAATGCCGATAAAATACCGCGTTCGGCCGCAGTGGACGGCCAGTATAAATTGATCGTAGAATATGATACCGGTATCGACTACTTGTATGATTTGGATGCAGATATCGGCGAAACCAATAATATCGCCGCCGCCAACCCGGTCATTTTACATGACCTGAAAGTGAAATTGAGAGACCACCTAAAATCTGTTGGGGCCAACATGCCGGCACTGGACCCTGCTCACCCCAATTTTTCCGGAACAGGAACCGATGTGGATAACGATGGGCTGGATGATGCATGGGAATTTACCGAGCTGCTTTCTTATACGTTCGGCCCCACTGATGACCCCGACAAGGACGGGGACGACAACCTGACTGAATATTTAAATGGTACAGACCCGTTGGTCGGTGGTAACGTCGTGGTCATCAATGAAGGAGGATTTGAAACTGGCTGGGGGATCTGGAATGACGGAGGCGTCGATTGCCGCCGCAACATCAACGATGCTCCGTTCGCCAACAGTGGATCATATTGTGTTCGTCTGCGGGACGATGGCTCGTTCATGACCTCTGACCTGCTCGACCTGTCCGCTTTTGAAGAAATAACCGTGGCGTTTTCATTTGTCACACAGGGTTTTGGTACAGCAGAAGATTTTTGGTTACAGTTGTCCAGCGATGGAGGCACAACTTTTACAACCATCGAAGATTGGGTATGGGCAGTTGATTTCAATAACGACGAAAGGCAAGATCCGGTCATCACCATTGACGGCCCCTTTTCATCGCAAAGCCTGCTTCGCTTTTATTGTGATGCTTCCCGCAACAACGATGAGCTGTACATTGACGATGTGAATATATCGGGAATCCTGGCCGCTCAACGAGAAGATGCTCAATGGCGGGCTTTTAAGAACGAGCAATCGGACATTTCACCTCAAACGGATTTGCTTTCAAATGATTCGACCCGTCCGAGTTCCGTTTCGTCTGTTGCTGAGTTCCGTTTATTTCCGAATCCGGTCCATGAAAACCTGACACTTGAATTTACTCTTGATCAACCTGCTGAGCTGGAATGCATCATCACCAATATTTTTGGTGAAACACTGCTGCGAAGGAAACGACTGGCGGTCACCGGAAAACAAAAAATCAATTTAGCAGTAGCAGGTCTAACGGAAGGGTATTACTTCGTACAGCTGATATCTGAGAATGGAAAATCGGTGAAGCGATTTGCGGTGGCGAGGTAATCAATGTGGGATGAGCCATCTGAATTTTGGTTAGGTGGCCCCCTGGGCGAGTTCGGGGGCAGACTATCCCAGACAAATCAATTAATGGGGTTTATGGGACGGAGTGGTTGGGTTTTTTACAAAAATCCTTTATTCAATTCAAGCGGGCTCGCTGCCCGCTTGAATTGACGTTTCGGGAAATAGAACCAGTCATTTCAAAACCAGCTCTTTCAACCCGTCGAGGTCATGCACCCAAAACTTGCCCCAGTTGTAGGTGAGGATATTTTTCGCTTTCAGCTCTGTTAAAATTTCGGTCACCGTTTGCCTGCCGGTACCGATGTAAGCGCCTATTTCTTCCTGGGTGATTTCACTGTTGTAAAACCAGTCCTGGCCATCAAATTCCCCTTCCTCTTCGATTTGGTTGGTGATAAATGTACTGAGTCGCTCCATGGCCGATCTGGTAGAAATATCAACGGTTCGCTGCTCCAGGTGAATGGTTTTCTGTGCTGCGAGGGTCAGAATCTTTTCCGCAAAGTCAAAGTTGACTTCCATTAATCGTCGCAGGTCAGCGTTGTTGAAAATACATAACTCGACGGGGGAGCGGAGGCTGCGCGCATAGGCCCGATGTACGGGCTGGCCCAATAGACCATTGATGCCAAAAAAATCGTCGGGAAGGAGAAAATCGCGAATGAACCAGTTTTTGGGCCCGTCCAAGACTTCAACTTTTACTTTGCCCTGGTGGATGAGATAAAATTCGCTGGCGAGGTCATCGGGCTGAAAAATGGTAGATTTGGGTGTAACGACTTTATGCGCTGACCGTTCAGACAGCCAGACCTGCTGGGACTCGGACAGTCCCTCGAATAGTTGGTGCTCCCAAATTGTTACGTCGCTCAAGTCAGTTGGTTAAAAAAGTTGAATCCATAATCCAGTTTACTGATTTTAGTAACAGTGAATGTGCTGGCTAAAATCAGCGGGTATATGACATTTGACAAGGTTTGTTTCACAAAAAAAAAGATAGTGCTGGCAGCCCGGCATTTACCCGCTTTCCAACGCTTTCATTCACCGTTATATTAAGACAGATAAACCACTTAAATACCTAAGCAGTGGTCAGAAAAGACGATGCTAATTGGCACCTGGAAAACCAATCGCAACCGTAAATTGCAGGGTATTTTACCAAAGGCGAAAAAATGAGGCTTTTCAAAACTTTCTTTGTTTCCTTTGACCGATAATTGATTATGAATACATTGTAATGGCCCCGGCAAAAATTCATATCTTTCTCTAAAACTATTTGTTGATCTCTCTCTTTAAATAGATTTCGGGAGCAGTCCTTCCATCAGGCTCAGATCCTCCATTAGAGAATAAACAACTGCTCGGCTTGCCCGAATCCGTAAAATCCAAAAACACAGTCTGTTATTTTGAAGAATGTTATCGTATTTACCAAACCCTTCACTATGATGCAAAGATTTTACTTGCTTCCTGTTTTGTTTTTTTATGTGGGGATGCATTCCCTGTTGTCCCAATGTCCGCCCGCTGGTTTTCCATCCCCGGGCGATCAGTGCGGCTCGCCGGTACTGTGCGAAAACATTGACGGTTATTGTGCCCCACTCCCCAATGTCAATATTCCCCAAAACTTTCCTGGCTGCAGTGGCCAGGGCCCCTGGGAGTTGAATAATCCACAATGGTTTGGATTCTATGCAGGTACAACGACCATCTCCTTGCAGATCAGCCCTTCCAATTGTCCTCCTGCCCAAAATCAGGGCATGCAAGGTGCTATTTACAGCCAGTGCACCTCTAATGATTTGGCTTTGCAATGTGCCTGTACCGAGGATCCTTTTACGCTGTCATCAAGTCAATTTGTGATCGGTGAGATCTATTGGATCGTCGTGGATGGCTGTGGAGGGAACACCTGTGATTATTTAGTTGAAGTGACACAAGGATCGACCGTTCCTGCGCCTCCGGACGACCCGGGGCCGATCAATGGTCCGATTGAGGTCTGTGTGGACGATTCAGAAAACTATTCCATAGCCCCGCCCACGGGGGCTACTGAATACGCCTGGACACTCGATCCTCCGGGACTCGGGACCATCAATGGCGATGACGAAGACATTTCCATCTCTTGGGGCGGCACCGCCGGTACTACGGAGCTGTGCGTACAGGTATCCAATTTTTGCGAAACCAACCCTAACCTTTCCTGTGTTACCATCGAAGTCTTTCCCGAACCTACAGCCGACCTTTCCGGTTCTGGAGAAGTTTGTGAATCGGGTGCTACCAATCCCGTTGAACTGACCATTGATTTTACCGGTACAGCACCATGGACGGTTACGATAAATACGCCAAATGGCCCGGAAGTTATTACCACCTCTGACAATCCTTATATTTTTACAGTAGAAGACCCTGGTGAATATTCACTGCAAAGCGTTACTTCTTCAGCTGCCGAGTGTGAAGGAGAAGTGACTGGATCCGTCGAAATCGAAGAGACGGTCATTGAACCTCAAGGTGGAACCACCACCGCTACTTGTGAACAAAGCAACGGTGAAGTAGACATTACAGGCGTTAATGGTGGTGAGGCACCTTATACCTATAATTGGGACAATGGTGAAATGACCGAAGACCTGATCAACGTTCCTTCCGGTTCCTACACCGTCACCGTCACGGATGCCAATGGCTGTGAAGGTACCGCTACTTTCGAGGTAGATGAACTGGCGAATGAACCTACCGTTACGGCAACGACCACTTCTTCAGAATGTGGACTGGAAAATGGCAGCATCGATGTCTCTGTTTCTGGTGGCTCTGACCCCTATACATACGAGTGGAACAACGGTGAAACCACCGAAGATCTCGAAGACGTTCCCTCCGGCTCCTATACCATTACGGTTACCGGTGCCGATGGCTGCACGACTGAATTGACCGTCGATCTCGACAATGTCGACCCTCCCATCAACGTCTCTGGGACCATCGTAGCCAATACGACCTGTAACGGAGGTAACGGAAGCATCACAACAACAGTCTCACCGACTCCACCACCGGGCGGAGGCACGTATACTTATGAGTGGGACAATGGTGCAACCACCCCCAATTTGGAAGACCTCGAGCCAGGTACTTATACGGTAACTGTCAGTACCGGTAACAGCTGTGAAGGGACGGCCTCTTTTACCATCCCTGATGAACCGGACGAGCCGCAACTGACCTTTTCTACCACCGAATCAATTTGTGAATTGGAAAATGGAAGCATCGACGTGTCCGTTTCCGGTGGTGTTCCTCCTTATACTTTTTCATGGGGAAATGGGGAAACCTCCGAAGACCTGGACGATATTCCGGAAGGCACCTACAACGTCACCGTTACGGGAGCTAATGGCTGTACGGACGAAGCCCAAATCGATTTGTCAAACAACAACCCGCCGATCACTGTAACGGCTGACATCGATCCCAATGAAGGTTGTGGTCTTGGCAATTGGAACGGCAGCATCACCATCACCATCAATCCAACAGTTTCTCCCACTGGACAACCATACGTCATCAACTGGAGCACAGGCGAAACGACCACCACTATTTCTGATCTCGAACCAGGAAGTTACACGGTAACGGTGAATGGTGGCGGTGGCTGTGAAACCATCCAGACTTTTAGTGTAAATGATCAACCTGATGAACCGCAAATTGCTGTGGTGGTCGATCCATCTGAATGTGGCCTCGAAAACGGGAGCGCTACCATTTCCATATCCGGCAGCGAGCCACCTTACGATATCTTATGGTCAAATGGCAATACGACCAATTCGATTAACGATGTACCGGCAGGAAGTTATTCCGTTACGGTGACCGGTGCCAACGGTTGCTCCGCAGAGACACCTGTTGTCATTGGTGATGAGCCCATCCTTTTTGATGTCACGGCGGAAATTGATCCAAATACAGGTTGCAATCCTGCTTCTCAAGACGGAAGTATCACCATAACGATAAATCCACCCACAAACCCTTACATTATTACCTGGTCTAATGGTGCTACCGGAGTCACGACCTTGACAGACCTGAATGGAGGAAGTTATTCCGTGACAATAGATGCAGGGGGGACTTGCACTGAAGTCTTTAATTTCGCAGTGCCAAATCAGCCCGATAACCCTGGTGTGTTCATTTCAACCGAAGATCCTTTCTGCGGCCTAAACAACGGGATGCTTATCGTGGCTAATTCCGGCGGCGGGGCATTTCCCTTTACGTATCAATGGTCAAACGGGGCTACCACGAGCAGCATTGACAATGCAGGCCCTGGGAATTACACCGTTACCGTCACTGGTTCCAATGGCTGTACCAGCGTCGTCAGTGGTACGCTCGTCAATCAAGATATCCCCATTGATGTGTCAGCAGATGTGGTTGGCAATAATTCTTGCTTGATACCCGGTATGGGCAACGGTTCCATCAACCTTAATGTCAATACCACTGGAACGCCCACAATTACCTGGTCAAATGGAGCAACAGGAACCTCCCTCACCGACCTCGATCCCGGCACCTATACCGTAACGGTAAGTGTAGGTGGGAATTGTGAAGAAATTTTACCTGTCACCGTTCCTGATATTTCAGAATTGCCGAGTCTTACTGTTTCACAAACACCGGCCACCTGCGGCCTGCCCGACGGCGAAGCAGATTTGAATGTAATTGGTGGTGAAATGCCTTATACCTTTTTATGGTCCAATGGTGAAACGACGGAAGATCTGAATGGCGTGGTTTCGGGCGGCTATAGTGTGACCGTCACGACGGCCACCGGCTGCACGGCCGAGTCGTTCGTCAATATCAATGAAAATACCTTGCTGTTCAATGCCCTGGCAACGATCACTCCCAATACAAGCTGTGGCGCACCGATTGGTATTATTGAATTATTTGTCGTTCCGAATGGCAATTATACTTATCAATGGTTCAATGGTGAAACGGCACCATTTATCACCGATCTCACAGGAGGTGTTTACGAAGTGACAATCACTGCGGCAGGCAATTGCGTGGAGGTCTTTCAGTTTGAAGTGCCGGAGGAAATAAATCCGCCCAACGTGTCCATCACATCCGCTGCGGCCACTTGTGGCCTGGAAAATGGATCAGTCGATCTGACCGTGACGGGAGCGGGACCTTTTACTTTTCAATGGTCAAATGGTGCATCTTCGGAAGACTTGACCGACGTGCCCCCCGGCACTTATTCCGTACTGGTTTCGGATGCTAATTTTTGTCTCGGTACGGCAGAAGTAACGGTTGCCAGCAATAATGTCCCTATTAACATATCCGGTACTCCGACAGCCAACACCTTGTGTGGCAGCACCAGCAATGGAGCTCTTGATATCACCATTGACCCGCCCGGTACTTACGATATCGAATGGTCAAATGGTGAAACCACAGAAGATCTGACCGACCTGTCTGCCGGTACTTACGAGGTAACAATATCCTCCGGAGCCGATTGCGAATCAACCGCCAGTTTTACGGTGGAGGATGACGTGGAAGCCCCCGAAATTTCAGAGGACATCACGGCGGCCATCTGTAATGAAGCGAATGGTGAAATCAACCTGACCATTAGTGGTGGTACGGATCCGTATACCTTCGAATGGTCAAATTCTTCGACGGAGGAAGACCAGGCAGGTCTATTGCCTGGGCCATACACCGTCACCGTGACTGATGCCAACGATTGTACCTCGGAAGAAACATTTAATGTCACCAATAACAGTTCTTCCTTTAGTTTGAATGGGGATGTAGAACCACTGACCAGCTGTGTCGATGACGATGGTTCTATTGATCTGACCATCACGCCGGCTGGCACCTATACCATTGAATGGTCGAATGGAGCAATGACCGAAGATCTGGACAATTTGCCGGCGGGGACTTATGAAGTGGTCGTCACTGAATCGGGGAGTTGCTCTGCATCGGCCACTTTTGTGATCGAAGATGAAACAACATTTCCCAGCATAGCTCAAAATATTTCACCTGAACTATGCGGGCAGGAAGATGGCCAAATCGACATTACCGTGACCGGGGGAGAGGAGCCATACTCGTTCGCCTGGTCAAACGGTTCAACGGAGGAAGATTTGGTCGATGTGGCGGCAGGAACCTATTCGGTAGTGGTCACCGGTGCCAATGGCTGCACGGACGAAACAACCGTGGAAGTCCCGGAAAGTACAGCCTCTTTTTCTGTTCAGGGAACACCCAGTGCGAATACCTCTTGTGATGTTACCAATGGTAGCATCGATATTTCGGTAACTCCACCGGGCACTTATACATTTGAGTGGTCGAATGGTGAAATCACCGAAGACCTCAGCGGTCTGGCAGGTGGCAGTTACAGTGTCATCGTTTCCGCAGGAGGTGATTGTACAGCTACAGCTAATTTCACCGTACCCAGTACGACGGAAGACCCTGTCATTGCACAAGTTACCACGGCCTCGGCTTGTGGAGAAAGCAATGGAGGTATCGACCTGACCATCACCGGAGGGCAAGCACCATTTAACTTTTTATGGTCAAATGGTGCGACGACGGAAGATCTGGAAGACATCCTTTCAGGCTCCTATTCTGTAGAAGTTACCGGTGCGAACGGATGTGTTGCAACAGCCAGTTTTAACGTTCCTGACAACCCAGTTGTCATTAACCTGACCGGGACCGCAACGCCCAACAACTCATGCGATACACCCAACGGTACCATTGCTGTCACACCTACTCCCGCCAGCGGTACGTACACTTATTTATGGTCAAATGGTGAAACCACGCAGAACCTGAATGACCTGCCTCCGGGAAATTATACCGTTACTGTTTTCGAAGGAGCGAATTGTGAAGCGACCGCCAATTTCATTGTTGGCAATGACACCAATGCTCCTGATTTTTCAATCACCGTAACTAATGCGCTTTGCGGGCAATCGACGGGAGCATTGGACCTTTCTGCTTCGGGCGGTACCACACCCTACACCTTTTTATGGTCAAATGGTGAAACCACGGAAGACCTGGCCGACGTACCTCCCGGAGCGTATGACGTAACCCTTACCGGGGCTGATGGATGTAGCAATACAGGCAACTTCACTGTCGGGGATGATGTAGTTGATATTAATATTACCGGGACTACTTCGGCCAATACCGTTTGCGTTGGCAGCAATGGCGTGGTCGATATTGATGTCAGCCCGGCAGATACGTATACTTATTTATGGTCAAATGGTGAAACAACCGAGGATCTTGTGGATGTTCCTGCGGGAACCTACACGGTAACCGTTTCCGGGATCGGTACCTGTTCCGCTGAAACTATTTTTGTAGTGGAGAATGATGCTTCCACTTTAGCAGTCAATGGCCTCGAGACAGATATACTTTGTTTTGGAGAAAATACGGGCAGCATTTCTGTTAATATTACAGGCGGTGTGCCACCCTATGATTTTGAGTGGTCTCCTGGCATCCCTGGTAATCCGGAAGACCCAACCGACCTTTTTGCCGGCGATTATTCCATTTTGGTGACTGATGCGGATGATTGTACTGCGATGGCCAGTTTTACCATCGACCAACCTGTAGACGCCGTGCAGATAGCATGTACCCAAAGTGGCAGCGTCAGCTTACCGGGCATGATGGATGGGGAAGGAACCGTCACTATTTTCGGCGGTACGGCGCCTTATTCCATTTCATGGTCACCGGGCGGCACACAGGACAATGTGGCGGCGGGTGATTTTGTCATTGACAATTTAGGGGAAGGAATCTATGATGTAACGGTCATTGATGCCAATGGCTGTCAAACCCCCTGTGATTTTACCATTAGTACCCTGGATTGTGTGACTGCCGTAGGCACGATGTCCAATAATTTGGAAAGCACTTGTGGGGATGGCTGCCTGACCGGTACTTATGACGCTACCAACCAGTTCCTCGATCCCGATGATATATTGGAATACGTCCTTCATACCGGTGCCATCAATCAGATTGTCGACGAATTGGCTCGGAATGATGAACCGACCTTCTGTTTTGATTTTACGAACATGAATTATGGCGTTACCTACTATATTTCGGCGGTAGCCGGAAATGATGACGGAACCGGGCATGTGGATTTGGGCGATGATTGTACCGTGGTTTCCATCGGAACGCCCATCGTTTTCATTGAAGATCCGGAAGCGGCCATCATTCCGCCGAACGACCTTAGCTGCGATGATCCACAAGTGGAAATACAGGGCTCCTCATCGGTGCCTGGCAGTGTTTTTAGTTGGGAAACGACCAATGGTGAAATCGTCGGAAACCCCAATACGGCCAATATCCAAGTCGCTGAAGGAGGTGATTATACCTTGATCGTGGAAGCGAACGGCTGCTTCGATACGGCCTTTGTGAATGTGGTCGACGTTTCTTCCGACCTGACCGCTGATATCACTGCGTCGCCTACCGAAATACTTGATTGTACCATAGATATGATCAACCTGACCGGGTCGGCTGTAGGGGCGCCATCCGTTGATTACAGCTGGGAATACAACGGGCAGGAGATTTCCACCGATCCGTCGATCACGGTTGACGAGGCAGGTGTTTATACGCTGACTGTCACGGATCCAATTTCCGGCTGTCAGGATATCGAGCAGATTGAAATTGATGACAATACAGATTTTCCACCGCTCGATATTGCACCACCGCCTACCTTGAATTGTCTTGACTCCGTCGGCACATTGTCTGGTAGTTCGACCATCAGCAATGTCGAGTTTTTCTGGGCTACCATCAATGGCACGGATACGGTGATTATCGGCAATGGCGCAGATGTACAAATCAGTGCCCCCGGTACCTACTACCTGATCGGCGTTGCATCGAATGACTGCACCAATATTATTTCGGTAGAAGTGGATGGTAATCTTGATCCGCCTTCGGCAAATGCAGGCGATGACCAGTCGCTTGATTGTTACCAGACACCCATCGAGTTGACGGGCAGCAGCAACAACTCCAACGTGGGTTATTTTTGGACCACCAACGATCCAAATATCATCATTAGTGATCCGGGCGCTCAAGGCATAACGGTTGATCAACCAGGCGTTTACACGCTGACAGTCACCCAGTTGGACAATAATTGCGAGGCAACCGATGAAGTCGTTGTGGAATTGTTTGAAAATGTTCCACAGGCCGATCTGGACATTGAAGCCCCTGACTGTTTTGGTGATACGAACGGCAGTATCTTCGTGGATGCCGACCCTGCCAATGGTCCTTATGAATTTACGCTGGACGGCATTTCCAACGGCGATGATAGCTTCTTTGCTCCACTTGGCCCCGGTAATTATGAACTCGTCGTGACCGATGGGCAGGGCTGTACCTGGAGTACGTTGGTTTACCTGCCAGAGGCTGAACCGGTGATCGTAGAACTGGGAACGGACCTTACCGTGGAATTGGGAGAATCAGTAGTACTGCAGGCGCAGTATACCGTACCGACCGACCAGTTGGATACCATTTTATGGTCGCCTTCTGAGTTGTTCCCATGTCCGCAGATGCCGTGTGATATAATGGAAATTTTCCCGATCCAGCAGACCAGCGTGGAAGTGACCGTCGTTGATACGAATGGCTGTGAGGGCAGTGATGTACTGACGCTCATCGTCAACAAAGACCGTCAGATTTACATTCCAAATGCTTTCTCGCCCAACGGCGATGGCACCAACGATGTGTTCATGATCTATTCCGACGACGATGTGCTGGAAATCAAAAGTTTTCTCGTCTTCTCCCGTTGGGGTGAGACGGTCTTTGAATACGAGAATTTTACGCCCAACAATCCGGCATTCGGCTGGGATGGCAAACACCGTGGGGAAGTGCTCAACCCGGCTGTCTTTGCCTGGTTTGCAGAAGTAGAATTTATTGACGGGCAGGTGGTTTTGTTTGAGGGAGATGTGACCTTGGTGCGGTAAGAATAGATTTTAAATAAAAAAAGGGCTGCTGAAAATTTCAGCAGCCCTTTTTTTATTTCAGCTTACCTGCGTTACTCCACCACCACAATCTTCTCAATCCGATCCCCCTGCTGGATGGCATCGATCACCTCCAATCCCTCGGTCACTTTCCCAAAGCAAGTGTGGTTGCGGTCGAGATGGGCCGTATTGTCACGGCTATGGCAGATAAAGAACTGGGAGCCGCCAGTATTTCGTCCGGCATGGGCCATTGAGAGGACACCGCGGTCGTGGTACTGGTTGTCGCCATCAAGTTCACAATCGATTTTGTAACCAGGGCCACCGGTGCCGTTGCCAATCGGGCAACCGCCCTGGATGACGAAATTGGGAATCACCCGGTGAAAAGTAAGTCCATCATAAAAACCTTTTTTGGCGAGATCCGTGAAGTTTTTGACCGTGTTGGGTGCGTCCGCTTCGTAGAAAGCTACCTTCATCAGGCCTTTTTGAGTGTGTATTTCAGCTGTCATGCAATTTTTGTTTTTTGTGAAAAAATGAGCGCAAAGGTAGGAAATTAGGATATTGAGTGATTGGGAAATTCAATTTTCATAAGCAGGTTGTAAAGCGCTGATAGTCAATGTTTTTAAGCTCGGTTGAGCAATTTTATTAAAAAAAATAATTCCTTCTGTAATTTTTCCCCTGCCTTAGCTACTAACGGGGCAACTGTTTGAATCACAAAAAAATGAAATGCCGGAATCATTGGAAGATCAATACGTGGTGCTGATACAACAGCATGAAGGGATCATTCACAAGGTGATCGGCCTGCACGTTGATGCCGTGGAGGACAAAAGGGACCTGTTTCAGGAAATCCTGCTACAGGCCTGGAAGTCTTTTGAAAAATTTCAGGGTAATGCAGCCTTTAGTACCTGGCTGTACCGGGTGGCCTTGAACACGGTTTTTAATTTTAAAAAATCGGAAAAGAAAAACAAAAAAGCCAGTGCAGCCGCAGCCGAATTGGCGGCAACGCCAAAAGAAAAAAAAGAGGACCACGAACTGCTGTACGATTTGATACGCCAGCTAAACGAGGTGGACCGGACACTCATGACACTGCACCTCGATGGATACAAAAACAAAGAAATCGCCGACATCCTCGGCATGACCGCCAACCATGTGAACGTAAAAATTCACCGGCTGAAAACCCAGATTGTTGAATCCTTTAAAAATGTAAAAAATGGATCTGTTTAAAACCTGGGAAAAAATAAATCAGGAAAAATTTTCTAATCAAACCATAAAAAAAGAAGAAATCATGAAAGCCATTTCTAAAGAATCCTCTTTGACCATCAATGAATTAAAAAAGCGCTTGAAGTATAAAATTTACTGGATCGTTTTTTTTATCGCCTTATTTATCGGGTGGTTTATTTTTAGCCTGTCTTATCCGACCGTGTTGCCCTTGATCGGAACGATTTTATCCCTTTATTTAATCGGGTTTTTCGTGCTGTTTCGACAGTATAAAAAGATGGATACAGAGATTGACCCCTCCATGAATATTTTAGCAACCATGAAAAAAAATAAATCGCTGATGGAAAAGGCTCTGAAACATGAAAATTATTTTGGTCTGGTGGGGTTTCCGGTGGCCGTGGTCTGTGGGCTCATTCTCGGTGATTTGTATGAAGGGCAAACAATTTTGGAAGTATTGTCGAGTTCAAAAACATTGGTCCGCATCCTGATTTTTATGGTGATTTTAGTGCCGGCCATGAAATTACTGGGCGATAAAATGAACAACATCGCTTATGGAAAATACCTGAAAGACCTGGATACCAATATTCAGAAAATGGAAGAGCTGGTATAAAAAATATTTCTCCGTTTCGACTCTGTTTTCATCTCTGTGCAACTCTGCGTTAAAACAAAGAAGAAAACAGCGTTCAGACAGAGAAAATTAGTTTATCGAAGGGAACGGATCGAAAAAGCCCAAAAACCAAAAATGGAAACTCATGTTATAGTGTGCAAAATTCGATCAACATGAATCTTCCTTCCTATACTTTTCCCATTTTTTATGCAGCTGTTTTGCTGATCATCTTTGCGGCATTGTTTCCTTCCAATACCACCATTTTTGTAATGATGTTGGCCCTGCCTGCTTTGGTTTTGTATCAAGCTTACATTATTTTAAAAGATGAGACTTCTGAGGAACAGCAGGAAGTTTAACGCAATGATTGTTGTTTTTTCGCCCTCCCCTGAATCCCTGTTGAGCCGCTCTGACCGGAAAGCAAATTATCCAACCTATTACACAAGCCCCGCATTTCTTCGTGTCCAGTACCAGGAGGATGAAGCCCATCTTTATTTTACATTTGGTTTAAATCAGGGCCCCCGTTCTGAATTAATCTACTCCCTTGCTTTTTGTTAGCGATGATTATAGGTTCATTTACCGTTTATTGGCAAAACAGCTGCGCCTAAAAACAAGAAAACAACTTTATATTTACCAAAATATTGAAAACAATGAATGAAACCAATACCTCCACCGACCTGCCTTCCGGCAACACATTTGGAAAAGAATTAAGAGCCAAAATCTATTCGGACATATTTAAAATGGTAGACCATGCCACCAAAAAAGGCAAGCTCCTCCCCATGAACCTCGACCTTAGCCAAATGGATACCGACAAGGAATTGATTGCCAGTTATAATACCATTACGAGCGCCATAGCCCCGGCCACTCTCAACTCAATCAACTACATCAACTCCCAGATTTTGATGGGCCAGAAATCCCGCAAATGGTACGAGATTCCCATTTTTACCAAATGTCTCTTCATCGCTTTCTTCTCTTTGGTGGCACTCATCCTGATCAGCATGCTGCCCAATGTCAATGAAGCTAACCAGGCCAAGGGGATGTTGTCTTCGGAGGGCATGATCCTGCTGCAAAACCTGCTGTTCATTTGTTTTGCGTCCCTTTTGGGGGTGATGTTTTATTTGTTGAAGACCATATCGGATAAAATCAAGGACTTTTCACTGCTGCCCATCGATGCCATCGAGGTAAATGCCTCCATATTGATTGGGGTGATTTCAGGTTTTGTAATTTCTGAGTTGTTTTCCTTCGATTCGGTTACGATTGGGACTTCTGTTAAAATGGAACGGATGACGCTGGCGTTATTGGGCGGGTTTTCTTCCGATGCCATTTTTTCCTTATTGCAGGGAGTCGTTAAGAAAGTCAAGCAATTGATCACTCCATTGAATGGTTGAAAGATGCGTTTGGGCTTCCTTTTCTTCACACCACCTGAAACCCGTGTGCATACGGGTCATCCTCTTCGTCGATAATGATGTGATTGTACCCGGTAATCTTCGCCCATCCCTGAATGCTGGGAACAATCGCCTCATAACCTCCCACCTTCACCGCCGCTTCAACCCGCCCAACAAACTGGCTTCCGATAATGCTTTCATGGATAAATTCATCACCTGCTTTTAACTTTCCTTTGGCGGCCCACTGTGCCATGCGAGAGGAAGTGCCCGTGCCGCAAGGAGAGCGGTCGATGGCTTTGTCGCCATAAAAAACAGCATTGCGGCCATGGGCTTTTGGGTCAATGGTTTTGCCGGTCCACAGTAAATGGCTGAGGCCGTTGATACGTACATCGTCAGGATGCACAAACTCATATTTTTCATTCAACTGCTTTCGCAAAACGGGGCTCCAGGCAATGAGCTGCCCGGCAGTGTGGTGTTCGATGCCTTTGAAATTTTTCTGCGGATCGACGATGGCGTAAAAGTTTCCGCCGTAGGCGACATCGACAACCAACTCGCCGAGTTCAGGGCAGTCGACGGTGAGGTCGGTGGAATGGAGGAAAGAAGGGACATTGGTCAGCCGCACCCATTTTACTTTTTTGCCTTCCTGGTGGTATACAATTTTCACGAGACCGGCGGGTGTTTCCATGCGGAGTCGGCCGGGCGTTTTCGGGTTCACCAGCCCCTGTTCGATCGCGATGGTGATGGTGCCGATGGTGCCGTGGCCGCACATGGGCAAGCAGCCGCTCGTTTCGATGAACAGGACGGCGATGTCGTTTTCCTCATCCGCCGGTGGGTACAAGATGCTGCCGGACATCATATCGTGGCCGCGTGGCTCGAACATCAGGCCTTTTCGAATCCAGTCGTATTCTTTTAAAAAATGGATGCGTTTGTCGGCAATGGTTTGGCCTTTGAGGAGTGGCCCGCCACCAGCGACGAGGCGTACCGGATTGCCGCAGGTGTGGGCATCGATGCAATAGAAATCTTTTTTCATAATAACGTAGCTCGGATTGTTAATCCGAGCAGGATGATTTCTCGGAATAACAATCCGAGCGGCATGATTTCTCGGATTGACAATCCGAGTTACGATTGTACAAATTTCCCGTTCACTTTCCGCCAAATGCCCAACGGGTTCCCGTCCTGCAAAGCTGCCGGTAACAATTCAATTGGAAAATTCTGATTGTTGATCCGAGCGGCATGATTTCTCGGATTGACAATCCGAGTTACGATTGTACAAATTCCCCGTTCACTTTCCGCCAAATGCCCAACGGGTTCCTGTCCTGCAAAGCTGCCGGTAACAATTCAATTGGAAAATTCTGATAACATACCGGCCGTACGAACCGCTTGATAGCTTCGGTGCCAACGGAAGTGAATCGCCCGTCCGTCGAGGCAGGGTAGGGGCCACCGTGCTGCATGGCATGGCAGACCTCCACGCCGGTCGGTACGCCATTGATGATGAGTCGCCCGGCGATCTGGTTGAGTTCGTTAATGAGGTTGAGCTGGTGGCCGAGTTCGTGTTTTTCACCATAGACCGTCGCCGTGAGCTGCCCGTTCATGGCTTTGATCAGCCGGACGAGTTCTTCCCCGTTCTGATAGGTGACAAGTAATGTGAAAGGGCCAAACACTTCCTCCCGCAGTTCTGGATTGGCCAAGAATGTTTCTGCTGCTGCAATGCCTGCTGATGGCAAAACGTTTTCCGATTTCGAGCCTTTGGAAAGCTGGATGGCTTTTACGCCATTTTGCGCCAGCGCATGTTCCAGTCGTTTGAAATAATTGTTAAAAATGTTGTTATTCAACATGCACTGTCCGTTGGCCGCCTGCATGGCGGATGCCAATGCGTCGGCAAATGCTTCGTGTCCGTTTTCCGGCACAAATACCAATCCTGGGTTGGTGCAAAACTGGCCTGCGCCGAGCGCCACCGAACCTGCCAGCGTTTTGGCTATTTCATTTCCCCACTGGTCTCTGGCGCCTTGTAATATGATTACTGGGTTGACGCTGCCCATTTCGGCAAAAACGGGAATGGGATTGGATCGTTTGTTGGCAATATCGAACAACGCCCGTCCGCCCTGCAGGGAACCGGTAAAAGCCACCGCGGCAGTCAATTCGTGTTTGACCAATGCGCCACCGGTTTTATAATCACCATTTAACATGGAGAAAACCCCGTCCGGCATGCCCGTTTTTTTAGCTGCTTTTTGAATGGCCGAGGAAACCAGTTCGTTGGTGACGGGATGCGCTTCATGTCCTTTCACTACAACCGGGCAACCACTGGCCAACGCTGATGCGGTGTCGCCACCTGCGGTGGAAAAGGCCAGCGGAAAATTGCTTGCCGTGAAGACGACGACCGGCCCCATCGGCTGGTACATGGTGCGGATATCTGCTTTTGGAAACGGTTTGCGTTCTGGAATGGCCGTTTCGATAATAGCATTTACCCAAGAGCCCTCTTCCACATGGTCAGCGAAGAGGCGCAACTGGCCCATCGTTCTGCCTCTTTCTCCTCTCACCCGTCCTTCCGGTAGTCCTGCTTCGGTCATGGCTGCATCGATCAATTGATCGCCGAGGTGTTCAATTTCTTCTGCAATGGCCCGCAGGAATTTTGCTTTATGTGACCCTGTGAAATGCCGGTAGGTTTGAAATGCCTCCTGTGCTTTCTGCATGGCGGTATTCACCTCCGAAGGGGCCGCTATTTTAAATGCCGGGGCATCGGCCACTGCGTTGGCGGTGATGCCTGTGAAAGTGCGTCTGCCCTTTCCTGATTTTTTGAACCCTATGATGTTTTTACCTGAAATTTTCATGAATGAAAATTGTGATGTTGTGATGTTGTGATGTTGAGGTATTGGGATATTGAGATATTGATTAGACATTGGTTTAAAATATCCCAATATCCCAATATCCCAATATTTAAAGTTTCGGCATCCGTGGCCGCTGGGCCAGGCCTGCTTCTAAAACCTTGATGACCCGTCGGCGTTCGGCACCTTTGAGTGGTTTGCGGGGCAAACGTACATGTTCAGTACCGATGCCAGTCATGACTTCAGCCAATTTAATGTTTTGAACCAATTGTGGGCTAATGTCGAGCTCTAAAATCGGCAGGAACCAGCGATATATTTTCAGGGCTTCTTTGATGCGGCCCTGTTTGACCAGTTCATAAATGACGACCGTTTCACGGGGAAAAGCGTCGACGAGGCCGGCTACCCAGCCATGAGCGCCCATCACCAGTTCTTCCATGGCGAGGGTGTCGACACCGCAGAGGATTTTCAAGCGGTCGGGACCAAAGCGGTTGATGATGCGGGTCACGTTTGAGATGTCCCGGGTACTTTCTTTGACTGCCTGGATGTTTTTGTGTTTTAATAAAATCTCAAACATGTCCAGTTTTACCTCGATTTTGTAATCTACCGGGTTATTGTACACAAGGATGGGCAGATCAGTTGATTTGGCAATGTCGAGGAAATAGTCGACGACTTCCCGGTCGGTTGGCTTGTACTGCATGGGCGGCAGTACCATGAGGCCGTTGGCGCCGTTGGCCTGGGCCTCTTGCGCGACCGCAATGGCCGCCCTGGTGGACCGCTCCGCAATATTGATGACGACAGGGATTTTCTTTTTGGCCAGTTTGAGGCAGGTGGCCAGTAATTGCATTTTTTCTTCCTGCAACAAGGTGCTGGCTTCACCGAGCGAGCCGCCGATGATCATCCCATGAATGCCCGCCTTGATTTGTGCTTTGACGTTGTGGGCGAAAACGTCCAGGTCGAGGTCACCTTTTTTGGTAAATGCTGTTGTGAGCGCCGGATAGACGCCTTCCCATTTTACTTTCATAGGTTGTGAGAGAGGAGTCAGGCACCAGGTGTCAGGCGTCAGGTTGAGAATGCCTGACACCTGACGCCTGACACCTGACGCCCGGTTAGAGATAAAAAATACCCGCCCTGGTCTGTGCCAGAACGGGATAGTTTATTTGTTTGAACACAGTACATCTTTAATTTAGAGGACTGTAGGTGTAAAGCGCAAAGATATTGGTTGAAACGTATTTGTAGTGAACAAAAATTTACCAAATCTGATATGATTTTGACTTGTTTGCTTGGCCATTTTGAAGAAAAGACTCATTTTGGTATTAGGATTTACGGCAGATGGAAGAGGGTAGAAGGACTTTCGGTTATGGATTTGGACCCTCTGCCCTGTACCATAAAAACCTCTTCCAAGAAAAATGAAGCCGCTAAACTTTTTCATTCCAAAGATAGTGCACGAATCATTTCGGGTGCAGGTAGACCGGCAGCCGCATTTCTATGACGTGCTGCACTGTCATCCGGAAATACAATTGAAGTTGGTGGTCAAGAGTGAAGGGGTATACTCGGTTGCGCATCAGATGGGCAATTTTATGGACGGCGATATTTTTTTATTGGGGCCGGACGTACCGCATGTATTCCGCAACGGTGAGTCATGGTACAATGGTACCGCCGGGGAGGAGGCGCATGGCATCTCGCTGTTTTTTAAAGAAGACAGTTTTGGGCAAGGGCTTTTCGAACTGCCGGAATTTTTGCCCGTCAAACAATTGTTGGCAGGATCAACGAGAGGGGTCAAACTGTCAAAAAAACTGGCCGGTGAATTACTGCTCACTGTGCTGTCCATGCCGGACTTGTCCGGGGCTGCCCGGATTATTCAGTTATTGTATTTACTGGAAAAAATAGCGATAAGTGGTGATTACGAGTTTTTATCCCCGCCAATTGAACAGCATTTTCAAAGGGAAGATTTTGAGCGGCTGAACAAAATAACGGCCTATATTTTGGATCATTACGCACAGTCTATTTCCCTGGAGGAGATTGCCGGCGAAGTTCATCTCAGCCCTTCGGCTTTTTGCCGGTTTTTTAAAAAACGGACCCGTAAATCTTTTGTCGAATATTTAAATGAATTCCGCATTAGCATGGCCTGTAAAATGTTGGTGGAAAGCAAAGAGCCGGTCGCACAGATTTGTTATAAAACAGGTTTTAATAACCTGGCGAATTTTAACCGGCAGTTTCGTCGGGTGACTGGGATGACGCCGACGGGGTACCGGAAATTTATGTAAAGGGGGACATGGGCCAAGTTTGTTTTATGGTGCTCCATTCTTGCAGATTATGTTCCATTAAACTTGTGGTAACGGGTGATCTCTTCGCCTCAGGTCTCCATTTAATCTGATTCATTTATCAATTTAAATACTTCTGTTGCGCACCCCCATGATACGGTAAAACCTCCTCCTCCGTGTCCATAGTTGTGAATGATATTTCCTTCCCTTTCGACCCGAATTTCGGGCCTTCCTGGTCTGAGCCCAACTTCTACCGACTTTATTTTTATTTCCCCTAAATTTGGTTCAATCATGTTGCACCTCTTAATAATTCCTTTTGTAAAATTATTATTTGGGTTTATTTCTCCTTCGCCTTTTATATAAGTACCACCTAATACCAAACAATCTTCTCTCGGAACAACATAAGCTAATTTATCTTCCGTTTCTTCAAACGTAAAATTAGCGGCAATGCAATTTATTCCATTCTTAGGCTCCGCTTTTACTATTTGCCCATGAATGGGATATAGATGTTTGTCGTTCACTAATTCTCTGGAACTTAATCCGGTACAATTTACCACGATTACTTTTTCATGGTCAAAACCAGATAAATCAGCAATTTTTTTTATCGTTAATTTTCCATTTGAAGACGTAAAACGATCTAACAGAAAATCTAAGTAAATTTGTGTCTCGGCTAAAGGAACATTTAACAAAAAACCAACTGGATAGCCCGTTGGTAATTCTTCTTTTTCTGCTTTTCTTAGTTCATTTTCAGGTATGGCTTTCACCCACCAAGCATCTTCTTCTCGCTTTTCCAGAACGGTAAAAGGAACCATTGATACACCTGAATTAGGAATATTGCACAATTCTTTGAATATCCGATATGACTCCATGCTCCATTTATTTACTTTTTCTACAGGCCCGACTTTAAAAGGAAACCAAATTGCCGCCGCTTTTGAAGATGTTGTTTGTTTGGGTAGTTTTTCGGTAATTATTTCAACATTAAAACCCTTGTCTATTAGTGTTAAAGCAACAGTTAATCCCGACACTCCACAGCCTATTACCTTTATTTCCTTTTTCATAATTGATGATTTTATTCGTGTTAAAAATATGGAAGAAGTTGTTTACAAACTCCTTCATTATTTAGTATTTCAATATTTTTGTTTATCCCATTTTTTAAATAAAACTTTTTTTTTGTTGTAAATTTAACGGAGTGCAATTTGCAATTTGTTCCACGTTTTTATATGGGAAAGACAGGTTGAAAATTTTGTTTTATTAAACCTGCGGTAACGAGAAAAAAATTAAAAAAAACTTTTATTTATTTTCTGAGTACAGGACAAAATTTAATTTTTAAAAACAAAACGAGTACATCCTCCCCCTAACCCCCTCCAAAGGGGGAAATTAAATTCGTTTTTTCCCCCTTTGGAGGGGGTTGGGGGGAGGATTTTTCAGGCATAAATTATCAATGTTGAGTTTTGTACTGTACTTAGATTTATTTTATAAATCAAATCCTAAATTCAGTTGTAACATAAGTGGCCAAATTTAGAAACTATTCCATCTTCTACCATATTAAGCAAGTGATCAAATATGCACAAATAAAATGACACTTTTATTTTGGCAAATGTTTGATTTCCAAGTCTCAAAACTCTTTTTCGGGCAAGGAAAAAGTATCATTTTTTTTGATCAGTTATTTAATTTTGGAAAGGTAGGCGAACCAAACGCTGAAATCCTTCCGATCTACTATTTTTACCTCATGCAAATACTATCCAAAAACACAGCCCATCAGTTCATCCTGCACTCTCAGGGACTCGCACCGGGCCAAAGCCGTTCTGGTAAATCAGGAGTTCTGCAAACCATTCGGGACCTTGGTTATGTGCAGATCGATACCATCTCTGTGGTGGAACGGGCCCACCACCATGTGCTGTGGACGCGGGTCCCGGATTATGAGCCAGCCCAACTGCGCGCCCTTGATGAGGAGGACCGGGCGGTATTTGATTATTGGGCACATGCGGCGAGCTACCTGCCGATGGAATATTATCCGTACAGCCTATACTCGAAATCGCGGATTGATGAGGGCAGTGGCTTTTGGCGAATCACCGATCCGACATTGGAAAAATATGTGCTGGACCGGATTGGTAAAGAAGGCCCGTTGATGTCAAAGGATTTCAAGAAAGAGAAAAACAGGTCCGATCTGCCTTGGCGGCTGCCGGCCATCAACATGGTCATCCGGCAGTTGTTCATGCGGGGTGAGCTGATGGTGGCTGGCCGTCGGGGCATGCAAAAATGCTATGACTTGACCGACCGTGTATTGCCAGCAGGGGTTTCAACCAAAATACCTACGGTCGGTGAATATGCTGAACATATTGTGCGGCGGGACCTGCGCGCGCATGGCCTGGTGAAGTTGTCGGAAATGGGGCATTTGCTGAGGGTGAAGCGGAAGGAATACCAAATTGTTTTACAAAAAATGATGGATGCGGGCGATGTGCTGGAAGTGGAGATAAAAGGAATCAACGACGGTCCTTACTTCGCTTTTAAAGATCAGTTGGATGCATTTTCGCCGTTTAAGAAAAAGACGTTCCATATCCTTTCTCCGTTCGATAACCTGATCATCCAGCGCAGGCGGCTGGCGGAAATTTTCGATTTTGATTATACCCTTGAATGCTATGTGACGGCTGCTAAACGAAAGTTCGGTTACTTCGGCCTGCCTCTGCTGTACGGCCACCAATTCGTGGGACTTTTAGATGCCAAAGCAGACCGGAAGACAAAAACATTGCATATCAAAAAATTGGAATGGACCGGCAAAACCTCGCAAACCTTGCTGCGTGCGTTTGATAAAAAACTGAAGGCGTTTGCCCGGTTCTGTGGATGTGATGAGGTTTTTAATGAAGAATGAAAAATGAAAAATGAAGAATGAAGAATATGGGCTCTTGTGGGAATTTACATACAAGTAATTCTTCATTTTTCATTTTTCATTCTTCATTCTTTACGCAGGGCTTTTCTGCCGTTCGATGGCAATGATCTGTTCCTTTACACCATCCGGAAACAGGAAACCGTCGAGGAAATAGGCGATGGTATGCTGATAAATGGCTTCAACTCCAAAGTCCTTACATTTTGTATTCTCCGGGTTTGGCCGGCCTTGGAAGGTCGTGAGCTGTTCTTGTTCTTTGGCGATACGGGTATATTTTTGGAATGGATGCCGAACCGACAAAACATGAATGTAGTCATTCATCAGGTGGATCAATTTCGGATTGATCTTTATGAAACCGAATTTTTTATTGTCAAATAAGTCGGGGATCATTTTGAGCATGTCCGGTTCCCAGGCATGGGGAACCATGTCATTGGCATTGATGATCGAGTGGTAATTTTCTGCGCCAAGGGTATCGATGTAGTAGTTTGCAAACCTTTTGTTGCCAGGTGTAGCCCCGGCACTTGGGTTGGCGCTCACCACGATGTTTTTGTGTTTTTCGGCGATGGCCCATTCTTTAATGACCAGTGCCAAAACGGGGGACAGCGCACCACCAAGGCTATGGCCGGTCGTGGCTATTTCGTATGGTTTGCCCTGTGTCGTCAGGTCGAGGCCCTTGAAGAAGTCAAGCAAAGATTGCCCGTCGTGCTTCATGTCCTGCAATATGCTGACACCGAGCTGTGTTCCGCTCGAAATTTTCCCGGACCTTGACTTTTTAGTGGGCCATTTATATTGTTTCCATACGTTGGCATCCTCTTGCAGCCAGCCTTTCATGGAGATGGCGTTGGTGCCGGCAATTGCGACTACGTACAGCGGGTGGTCGAGGCCGGGGAAAGTGTCCGTTTTGGCCACGAACATGGTGTTGTCGGAGTGCCATTTGCACTGTGCGAGGGAGTTGGAGGTAACGGGGCCCCATACCAATTCCCATTGGCTGTTGTTTTTATTGATATAACTTTTGATTGCCCCATCTTTCGTAAGGGCATCGGAAACGGCCTTTTTGGCAGCTATGTCCGGGTCGGTGGGTTTGGCAAATTTTTGACCAAAGTTGCAATTGGCGATCGCAGAAAGAGTAGCAATTACTTGCCGTTTATAGGTAGGTTTTTGATAAGCCATTGTTTTCAGTATTGATTTTAAATAGTGAAGTTGTTTGAAAATTAGAATGATGTTTTTTTTGCGGGCCATTGGTTTTCAATACTTCAGCTTTTTTTGCCCCGTACATTTGAAGCACGAAACTCGAAAGCGGCCCGTCTTGAAAACCAGACATTTGCAGAAAAAATCAACCTCCATTTTCAAACAACTTCCATGAATTCAACCGGCATTTTTATATGCCTGGATTTTAGTGGCGGCAAAGTACAAGGAGGAATAGAAACAACCAAAAGAATGGCCATTTTATTGAGACGGTTTGGCTTGGGGCGGGTTAGGCGTCCAGCCATTTCTCGACAATTTCATTGCGCAGCTCTATTATTTTGTTGGCAATTTGCCGGCTCTCGGTGCGCAAGTCCTGGTGCCTTTTTACCCCTTCGATGGACATCCTTTTCACGCTTTTCATCTGTTTGTACCATTTGGTATTTTCATAGATACTCTTGTTGCCGGCTGGGATGATGTCGTCCACATCATTATTGATCAAGACAAAGAAATGCCGGTTTTTTTCGTCTCCAAAAAGGGTTGAGATGAGTGGGGAGTCACTGAATGTCTGATACTCGTAATAACACCAATTCCCTTGTATTTTATCAAAAACCCTGGGTTCGACCAATTGCACAAAGGCGAAGGCTTTGCAGCAGTAATTATCAACTTCCTTCTGAATGTCTTCGCCGATTTTTAAATCCTGATCATCAAAAAAACCGAGCAGGCCCTGGCGTTTTCTAAGGAGGTAATGAATGACCTTGGGAACCCAGTTTTGCTCGTCGGTCAATTTTGGATATTTGCCGAAGGCACTCCTGACCAATGACCTGAACTCCTGGTTTGTGCTGGGGGCATCCCGGTTGGTATAGGAAATAAAGAAATCTCTCCATTCAAGCAGTTCGGATTTTTGATCGTACACGCCGCGCTGCTCATCGCTCCACACTTTGTCATAAAACCTTCCTTTGATCAACTTGCCGACGACCTCCCTGATAGCCGGCTTCTCTTTGTTGTCAATCAGTTTTCTTTGTACCCGCAGGCAGTCCAGTACCAGTTCGTCGTCGTTGGTGGCAGATGACTGTAGGTTGTCAGTCAGGTGGGCACCATCACTCACCAGCCTGTAGGACTCGGGATAATTGTCCAGAGCGATCAGGCTATTGTGGTCAGGTACCCCAAACTTGTTTAAGAGCAGCGAGCCGTCCCCATCTTCGATGGTGGTGGTAGCATGCTCAATGTAAAGTTCTGTGAGTTTCTTGATGATTGACATAACAGAGTGTTTATTTGAAACAATGAATGGGATATTCAGCCTTTGTACATGCTAAAGTAAGTGATGGCCAACAACGCGAGGAAAACAACCAGTGCTAACAGCAGGAATCGGACCTGCAATGTTTTTTTGGCATTTTTCTCAGTCAGTATTTTGATTTGCGTTTCCAACTTTTCCGATTTTTTTTCATTTTCATCTTTTAGGTTTCTGATGTATGTTCCCTGTTCGCTGTTTTCTTGCTGTTTTATCTGACGTTTCAGTTGTTGGATTTCATGTTCCATTTTGGCTTGGTTCATTTGCTTGCGATCTCTTTCGTTGACCTTTTCGATGTAGATCAACTGTTCTTCCAGTTCATTGAGCTGCTCTTCTTCTTTTTCCGATAAATCTTTTTTTTCAGACAAGCGCCTGATGTCGGCTTCAATGTTTTTTCTGAACGGTAAAATGGCTTTGTACTCGAGAAAAGTATCGTCGGGGTTTTCGATATTGAAAACAGTTTTATAGATCTCGTCTGCCTCCCACCCAATGAAATCGTGCGGAAAAGTGGTGAGGAAAAAAGGAGATGCAACATCATCCGTGGCATTGGATTTTGCTGATTTTGAAATGCCTGGGCTGCTTTTGCGCTTTCCAAGTACGGTGACTTCATCCTCCAAACAACCTGCCACAACGATCGGGTTATGGGCGCTGAGAATAAACTGGACGTTGGGAAATTGTTTGCGCAGCAGCGAAACAACCTTCTGTTGCCATAACGGGTGCAGGTGGGCATCTATTTCATCAATGATGACAATGCCCGACCGGTCTGTTACTTTCCCCTTGTCAGGCGGCCGCAGCGAATTCAGGAAGTCGAAAATCAGTCCAACGATGGCAATGATGGAAACGGTGCCCTGAGACGCTTTTTGAATAGGTACCGGGTCATCTTCATTGCCTTCTGTCTTAACATACAGGGTATATTTGTTTCTGCCCGAACGCCTGACAGAGTCAAACTCAAACGATTGGTCGGTCAGTTCCTGCGCTACTTTTTGGATCAATTTGAAACTCTCCGTATTGAAGCTCCGGTCGTACTGATAATAATCCAGGCAGATCCCATATAAAAAGCTTTGGATCATGGAGTCGAAGGGCTGTTCGTTGATGAAGTGCCAGGCACCGATGCTGGTGAGGTCATACCGGTCCGATTGGTCGATTTCACCGAACTGGACCGGGCCGAGCGCCGTGTCGGACCGGTCGAGGAAGCGGGCGTCCGGAATGGCAAGGATGGGAAGCTGGCCGACGACGGTACTTTCATCAAAATAACTATCCGAAAAAACGACTTCTCTTGCCTCGTCGTTGATGGTGAGGTTCAGGGCCGCGCTCCCTTCTTTCAGGGCGCCGTTTCCGACGATGTCATTGTATTGGGCGAGGCCGATCAGGGTTTTCAGTAAAAAGGTTTTTCCATAGCCATTGCGGCCGAGCAGAATGTTGACATTCGGGTTGAGGCTCCACGAAATGTCCCCAAAGAACTCAGCTCCCTGGAGTTCGAAGTGATCGAGCCTGATTTCGCTTTGCCGGTTTTCGTAGAAGAAGTTGTTGTTCCGTTCCCTGATTCGTCTTTCTTCTTCCTTCAGGTTGCGGGTGGATGTTGCGATGTCGATGTCGTCCTCTTCCAACCGTTGGCGGATTGTATGCAGTACTTTTTCAAAACCTTGCGTCTTTGTAAGTTTTGCGGATTGAATCTTATCGAAAGGCTCAGGGGGGGTTACGTTCCGAATTATTACAGGAATCAGCCGCGACTGTTTCAAAGCATGCACTGCTTCGTTGATAACAAACTCGCTCCCGATGGAGATAGGTGACCATACGACCACTACCAACCGGGCTTCATTTAATTTCTCTGCAACGTAGGTCGTCAAGTTGGCCCCTAATGGAATTTCTTCCCTGTCCCACCAGACATGTATACCTTGATCGGCTAATGCGTTTGCAAAATCTTTAGCGAATTCCCGGTCTTCGCTCGAATAAGAAAGAAATATGTCGGTACTTCTCCTGCTGGACATTTATTTATTGTTTTTGGTTTGTTTAAAAAACGAAGAGGTTTCACCTGGTTGACAAGACGTCCTCCCCCGGGGCCCCTCCAGAGGGGAAGACATGTTCTTTTCTCTCCCTTTGGAGGGGGCCGGGGGGAGGACGTTCAACGCTTAAAGCGTCTTTTACAATAAATCATCAAAAAGAATTTTTTTGATCTAAGAAACAAGAACCCGGCAAGGTACATAAATACTAATACTTTGTCGGTTAAATTTCCGGATGAAGTCGCTTAGACATTTCTGCCTGAGCATTCATTTTGTTCAGCTCTGGAATGTCCGGGCGACTCAAGTTGAAATATTTACAAACTTATCTGACAGAGCATTGAGCAGGTGATCAAAAAAATGACACTTTTTGTTTATCTGAAACAGTGTTTTAGCCTATTAAAAACTAAGCATTTGCCAAAACAAAAGTGTCATTTTTAGCGCTCCTTTTTTGGGTCGCCTGCTTGATTATCCCCCAAAATTAAAGCAAGGTTCATCACGGCATATCAGCACCGATTTGAATTCGACTTAACCGTCTTCCGCCATCCATCAAAAAACCCTTGAAAAGGGATTTTTTAGTATAAAACAAATTCACCATATTTGCCATATCTGTCAATAAGGCTGTCACCCTTTTGCTGCCCGGATGCGGGCCGATCAGATTAAAAACTCTTGCTTTAGCTGTTGCTCAACGAAAAGTAGCTATCAAGCACCCAGTTTTTGTAGAAATTTAGGAAGTAGAAATAATTTCTTTTCACAGCAATTAATTTCTGATTGCAATGATTTACAAACTTTTATTATAAGCCGATAAATCAGTACATCCAATTTCTCATTTCCAATAAATTCAACCGTATTAAATCAAAATGCTATGTCCACCTTGACACCGAACCAGATCAGGAGAAAGAAAAAGAAACTGGCAAAAAACCTGCGCAATGCCGCTGAACTGGAACACCAGTTTACCTGCATGTACCTTTTTGCAGCCTTTTCATTGAAAAAAGATGCAGATGCTTCATTCAGCCTTGCCGATGTGGAAGTGGGCCGCCGCTGGGCGTCGGTCATTTACATGATCGCACGGCAGGAAATGGAACACCTCGCCATCGTCAACCAATTGCTCGCAGCCATCGGAGAGCCTCCTTATTTCTGCCGGAGAAATATTCCTTACTATTCGGATTTTTTCCGGTCGGCTGATCCCACCTTGCCGACTGCGCTGCTGGATGCAAAAACAGTAGCTCGAAAAGTGCCCTGCCCGGATGAGATCAAAGAACTGTGCGACTATTTGCAAGAGTTCTATCCCGATCTGAAATTTGACCATAAACTTCGGAGGAATTTGAAAAAGTATGCCAATGGCGACCGGTCGATTACCGAAAAAATCGAAAATGAACTGGTCAGTCAGCTGGATCTCAAGGCTTGTGACCTGCCTTTTCTCTTTACTCATTTCGACCTCACGGCAGCCCGCCGTTACACGGTGATGGAGAGCCCGTTTATTTCGAACCTGGTGTTGACCGGGCAGCTCGAAATTGCCCGGGATTTGGTAAAGTGGGGGTTTAAAAACGACAAGGGAAAATGCCCTTGTGTATTGCCGCCTTATTGGCAGGAAATACCGGAAGGGATGAAGGGCAACGTCCAGTTGGGAGACATTGAAAGGTATTATGAAACCATCAAAAAGGAATTTGAAAAATTGGGTGACGAGGGGTTTGTGCCTCCATACGCCGAGCGGCAAGTAAATATTCTGAGTGAATACAACATTTATATATTTCCGATCAATGATTTGGCTTCCGCCAAAAACGGGATCGAGCTGATCATAAAGCAAGGAGAGGCCGTTGGCAGCTCGCCGGGTTTCGACAGCCATTTCCGGCATTTCTACGACATTGCGCAGGAATACGGAAGAAAGTTGGGCGAGGATGGCAAATGCGGGGGGAAGGTGTCCTACAAAAAATTCCAGCCATTTTTCAACGTGCTCCCAAATCCTCAGCGGAGCGACATTAAGGACGAGTTTGTGCTGGAACTGTTCGACCTGTTCAACTTTGGTTACCGAACCATGGTCTATTGCCTCAACGGCCTGTACGGCTGGTACTCCAACCGCACCGAATATCCGTTCCTGACCAATGCACTGCGGGACATCATCTTTGCTCCGACCATGACCCTGTTTATCAGGGCCATCGGCGAATTGCTGGTACTGCTGCCTTCCGGGACGTACCACCAGGAAACGGGAGAGATGTTCCGGGCTGCACCTAATTTTGACATTGAAGACGATGACAACCTCGTCGAGCAAGCGTTTATGGACGCCACTGGCTGCAAGCCGCTTCCGTTAAGGATCAGGGCAAAGGCCAATGGTGGTGACTGGCAGCACGCCGAAAAATACCAGGATTATCTGCGGCTGAGTTTTTATACCGACCGATTTGAATGGATGGTTGCCAAAATAGACAAACTGTCGAAAGACGATGCGCTGTTTGAGCTGAAGGTTGGAAAGCGGAAACGGATCCCTAAAGAACGGGCAGAGCATGTGCGGAAGTGCCTGGTCTTCGCCCATCAAAACCTTTACCGTATGACCGCCAACCTCAAAAGAGCATACAAAGACAACACTTACCAAAAATTCCAAGCTTTATGAAACCCAATATAGAGAACGTTTCCTTTCTGACCCTGAACTTTGAAGGCTACTTTGCATGCCGCATAGCCACTGACCCCGATCCTACCAACGAAGAAAGGGGCATGAGCGGCTACACGATGGCCCTTTCCACCGAGGACAAACTCGATCAGGTGATCCGGTTGAGGGTTGACGATGACTACATTAAAAAGAACCTGCGGCCGCCTGGTGAATTGATCGGTATGGACGTCAACCTGAAACGAGGCGTGGTGGTCACCAATGTGTCGTACAATGACCAAAGCTGGTCCTCCAATCTTTCGGGGGCCGAACTGGATTTAAAGGGCAAAGACGGCATCTTCAACGGACCTATCTTTGAAAGCCGCAACAACGTGACGGGCTCTGACGACAACCTGTCTTTCGTGATCACTCCTTTCCAACTGCACATCAATGGAGATGACATCCAAATCGAGGCGATCGATATTCTCGATCCTTCGGCCGATGCCCCTACCCAGAAAATTTGGCAGATCACCGATCCGTCCATTTACGGTCGGCGCTTGCCCACGGGGTTCAGTTCAGGAGACCAGGAGGTGAGCAAGGCCATCAATGTGTTTGACCAGTATGGTTATTTTCGTGATCGCCGTCGATTCATGGAAGGGGAGATCGCCCGGTTGGAGGCGCTGGTGCTGCGCGGCGGGCCGAACGTGGCCCAGTATCAAATTGAAATCGAGCAGTACAAATCAAGAATCTACCAATTGGAATTTTGGGGTGACCGGGTCATCAACAAGATCAACCTGAAAGTCAGCTGGGATTTTGCTATCAACGGCCCAAAAAAAGTGAGTGAAGATGTTTCCATCTGGCAATACGACAAATCGAAAAAGAAAATAAATGAAACTTCCCTAAAGCCCGTCCAGGATGGCTGGGACTGGCCCATCCAGTTTTGGTTCGGTGGCTGGGACGGCGACCTGCTGACCGGCTATATGCGCGGGCAATTGCAAATTCCGGTAACGAAAAATTAATGGTCAATGGTCAATGGTCAATGGTTAATGGTCAATTATTCTCTCCATTAACCATTAACCATTAACCATTAACCATTAACCATTAACCATTGACCACTCATTCCTTTGAAGCGTCTTCTTTTTCCTTTGCTGATCGTTGTTTTAATTATCATTGTTTTGTTTCTGGGACTGCCGGGAGTAGAGGGTTTTTTCAGTGAACTAATCACTGATTCTGCCAATAGGACCAAAGGCTTTTTTACGGTGATTAGTTTTATGTTGCTGGCGCTGGATGTTTTTTTGCCCATCCCGTCCAGTATTGTGATGTTTTTTAATGGGAGTGTGCTGGGTTTTTTTTTGGGAGGTTGCCTGTCGCTGTTGTCAAGTATGACCTCCAGTTTGATAGGTTATTTTTTTGGGAAGGCATTTTATAAAAAAATAAATCAAAAATATTCAGGAACAGAAATTCAAAAGGCAAGTTTTATTATTAATAATTATGGCTTTATCGGTTTGATCCTGACGCGGGGTGTACCGATTTTATCAGAAGCAGTTTCAATTTTGGCGGGCAATATGGCGTATTCTTTCCGTCGCTTTTTCTGGGCAAATTTAATCGGGTATATTCCTATTTGCTGGATGTATGCTTTTATCGGCAGTCGTTCTATGGGGCAGGATGGTTTTATGTGGGCGTTTGGTGTCAATGTGTTTGTGGCGGCGATTTTGCTGGGCGTGAATTTATTGAGGCCGAAGGAGCGCACTGTGCGGACTGAAAATTAAAAAGGTAGTATTTTAATATTGCACCCCGGTAGAATTATTTTAAACAACCTTTATTTTTTAAATAAACCTTTCTTTCTTCTTTTTATTTTTTTCCATTTCTTTTCAAAATATATCCTACTGAAATATTGCAAAAGAGGTTTTACCGTTTCATGCACGAATCCTGCCCGGTAATGGCTTACTTGCCCATTATGAAAAACCTTTAAGTTAAGCGAGTAGCAATCAATACATTGCCTGTTCATTTTACACCTCGACATAGTTGTAATCTGGGAGTGGGCAACTAATTTTTTTAATTCAGCAAATTCAGTTTCGGTAAGCGATGCTTTGTAGCGCTTGTATTTTTCTCTGCGTTGGGGGACTCGCCAGACTAAGGTCAGGTCACCCACTTTATTGATGCCTAAAGTAAATGGTAAAGCCCTCCTGGTGTAGCTAATTGAATCTATGGTGAGATTTTCAAATTTGACAAAATGCTCGTTGAATAATGTCAGGTGCGCTGTGCCAAAATATTTTTGCGCCTCCTCAGATAAAGGATGCAGGACTAAATACTGTCGATTGGCAGAAAAGAATACTTTGAATTTTAATGTGTTATCAGGGAATTTGGTCTCATAGTTTTTTTCAACAGACTCCACCGTGTGAGGAAATACGGTCAATATTTTTTCTTCGAAAAAAAAGCTCCCTTGATAACTGATCGATTTATTACCGATCTTATTCGACCCTCCAATTTTCTTTGTGGAAGCGGGATTGTTCATTTTGACAAATATTCCGTCGTCTGATAACCAATGTCCGTACAGGTCCTGATAGCATTGCGCGTGAGCCAATTGGGAAATATAGGAAAAAATAAATACAAGTATTGCACATTCAATACTTTTAAATTGAAGTTTTATTTTCATAGCTTATTTGAGTAAGTAGGTGGTCAAAAAAAAATGACACTTTTTCTTTACCTGAAAAAGAGTCTTGAGGTTTGGAAATCCAACATTTGCCAAAATAAAAGTGTCATTTTTAACGCTCCTTATTTTTGTCCATGCACTTAACGACATAAAATTATTCTTACAGATTAATGGGCCCCGAACTCGCTTCGGCCCCCACAAATTGTAATTAGTCTTGCATACTTATTTAAGTATAAAATCTGCTAAAGCGACTTATGTCTCGCTGTTTTTCTTTGGACTATTCTAAAACAAGCTTTTTTAATTGTGCCCCTGTGCTGGATTGGATTTTAATAAAATAAATTCCGGCGGTAAAATTTTCCGATAGATCTACTTCTAAAGTATTGATCCCCTGATTTATTTTTTCATCTTTTAATAAAGATTTTAGGTGCTGCCCGATGGGGCTCAATAATTCAATGGAAACGTTGGTGGTTTTTTTTAAGAAATAAGAAATGGTAAAAAGATTATTTGTCGGGTTCGGAAATATTTCAAAATCTGCTATTTCTACAGGAATATTATTGGTGGCGGTTTCCATTTTTGTAAAATACCTTGCGATGGAAAAGGAACTTTCACCGGAGTTGTTTTTTGTATTGCCCGCGCATAATAATTTCCCGTCCTCTTGCAAGGCACTGGTAAAACTTAAATCGTCCATCCCGGTATCAGTAATCACCTTTCCGCCGAATCCGAATGATTCGTCCAAATCTCCGTTGGCTTCGTATCTGGCAATTGCATAATCATGGTTCGGGGTAATGCCCAAAAAGCCTGATAAAATAATTTTCCCATCCTCCTGTATCAATATGGAATGGGCGGTATTGCTGACTGATAAAATGTCGGTCGTGACCCTGCCAAATTCCGCAAAGTCTATATCCAGGAGTCCATTTTGAGTATAACGGGTCATTCCAAAATCTCTGCCGGTCGAGCCATTGGACCCAGTTCCGATCAGTAATTTCCCGTCTGCCTGGATAGCGATGCTACGGGCAAATTCTTCAATCGCGTACGTATCAACGTGGACACCATCAAGTCCAAAACTGAGATCGATGTTTCCATCCTGATCGAACTTGGCGAGTAAAGTATTGGTATTGTTGCTTTCTAAAACAAACCCTCCGGTAACGATGGTGCCATCGTTGTTGAGTGCGGCAAAAGTCGGGTTATAACCATTCGGCACTAAGGCCGAGGCTCTCCCGTTTGTGCCAAAGTCCGTGTCCAGGGAGCCGTCCTGATTGAGCCGAATTAAAGTAGCGTGTTCAGGTTCTCCCAATATTTCCGTCTCTCCGGCGATGAGGATTTTTTGATCTGGCTGTATAATGATTTCCCTGAAATCTTCATCGGTATTGGGCAGTTCACTGACCCATACTCCATCTTCCGCGAAAGTAGAATCGAAGCTGCCGTTGGAATCGAGTTTGATGATAAAACCTTTAGATTGAAAATTCGAACTGTTTGTGTAACCCGTAAAATAAATATGGTCACTATCATCGACGGTTACTCCGTAGCACCTGTCCCTAAAAGAAGAAATACTAAAGGTAAATTGGCCGTTGTCGGCAAATGTCTCATCCAATTGGCCGTCGAGCAAATACCGTGAGGCTATGATGTCCTGGTCGTTATCGGTAGTGCCAATTCCAGCAAGAACTATTTTTCCATCTGATTGGAGAGCCATGGAATTCGCTTCGGCACTATATCCATTGAAATGAGTGATTGTCATTCCATTGATGCCAAAGAGAGGGTCTAATTGTCCCGGTTGTGAATAAAGAGTGAAGGCCAATAAAAGGAAGGGTAGAGGTAGCAATGTTTTCATATTCGTTTGTTTTAATTAAAAAAAGCTGTGCATAAAAATAAGCAAAACCAATGATTATAGATCAATATTTATGTCGGTCATTGAACCATTCTTTCGAATCCATACAAAGGCTGATTATTTCGATGGACAATTAATTTGCTGGCGCCTCTTTCTGTTGTAGGTGAAAGACGTATTGAATTTATTTTATAAAGAAAATCTGAGTACAGGACAAAATTTAATTTTTAAAAACAAAACGAGTAGATCCTCCCCCTAACTCCCTCCAAAGGGGGAAAAACGGATTTAATTTCCCCCTTTGGAGGGGGTTAGGGGGAGGATTTTCATGCATGAATTATCAAGGTTTGGAAATCCAACATTTGCCAAAATAAAAGTGTCATTTTTAGCGCTCTTTATTTTTGTCCAAACACTTACTTACCCGTAACCAGCTAATGCTATTTTAAATACGTTTAAAAACTTTCTGAACCAAGGCGGTTTCAGGTTTTGTCAGTAGC
Source organism: Bacteroidota bacterium (assembly GCA_039819485.1). Lineage (GTDB taxonomy): Bacteria > Bacteroidota > Bacteroidia > Chitinophagales > Saprospiraceae > UBA6168. The sequence goes on from JBCBRY010000016.1 coordinate 50,626, forward strand.
CTAAAATAATCATATTTTTTTTAAATCCTGAATTCCTCAAACGTTGTTCCGTTGAATTTTTGTAATCCTGCATTTTGTGTGCCGAGCCAGAGTACGCCTTGGTTGTCTTTATAAATAGAGAATAAAAATGCTTGCTGAGTACCATTAAATATCTGGTAATTCACCAGTTTTTTCCCATCGTATTTCCAGACACCATCATTATAAGTGACCATCCAGAGGTCTTTGTTTTTATCGTCGGTGACTGCCGACATGAAGTAGGGAAAGGCCATGTCATCTGCCCCCTCAGAAGGTTGGATTCCCTGAAGCTTTTCATAATTTATTTGCCCTGTCGGATTATTTTTAAACATGCGGTACCTGGAAAGAATATTACTTAACCAAAAGTTTCCGTCTTTATCTTCAATGATGGAACGAATACCGGGGGCCCGGCCATCGTCCAGCACCGTCAATTCTTTTTCTGAGATCCATAACGAATTCCCGTCAAAACGATAGACTCCTGCGGCCAGCGTCCCGAACCAAAGGGTTCCTCCACCGTCCTTGTATATACTGTACACACCATAAGGGCTGTAAGGTGATTCGGCCATTTCGACCCCAAATGCTTTTTCCAGGTCGTATTCCGGGAATTTTAAATGAGACAATGTTTTCCCATCGTACCGATAAACGCCATTGACGTCTCCGTTGCCCTTAAACCATAAATCGTCCGGGTGTGATTTCCATTTGTTTTCTTCCGAAAAAGAGGGGTGTAATGTGGTCAAGGAATTTCCATCAAATTTGCTGACGCCCTGTGGTGTGTCGAAAAAAATATGGCCCGATTTATCTTCTTGGATGCCCCGGATTTGATTGGCGGCCATTCCTTCTTTTTTGGTTAGCTGTATTAATTGTTTGCCATCGTATCGAAACGCGCCTTCTCCATTGCTTCCGAACCAATAATTATTTTTTTGATCTTGATGAATACACCAAATTTGTTCGGGCAGTTTGGGCGCAATCGCCCCGATCGCAATTTTAGTTGTTTGCGCTGTTTTTTGGGTAGGGCTGGGCTGTCCTTTGCAGGAAATGAAGAGGAGCAAAATTCCAAAAAGGAAAATGTTTTCGAGCTTTATTTTTTGTATTGACATGTAGCTGGCTTCGATTAAATATTACTGTTGTTCAGATTTTTATCGAGAGATAAAAATCTTGAATTAGTTGATTAAAAATTTCCGGTTTTTCCATGTTGGGCAAGTGTCCTGAATTTTTAATCGGCTTAAATTGAGTTCCACGGATTTTGGCGGCTACTTTTTCTATCTCTTCCACTTTAAAAAAGAAATCTTTTTCTCCTGCAATTACCAAAGTGGGAATTTTAATATGTGCCAGGTAGTCAAAATTGTTTCTTCTTTCAGCCCTGCCTCTGTGGGAGGCAATGGCCCCGGTTGTTTTTATTTTGGCCATTTATCATGTTTTATTTTGGTCGTTTTGCATTTTTATAATTCGTATAACTGAGGTGTTTTGGAAAATCAAGATCGATGAAACAATCTAAACCTTTGTCAAAAATTTTCCATTTGTTTTCCTTAGCCAAAGCAATAAATTCAAGCAATCCTTTTTCTCCATAAATATCTATTTCCCTGCTTCTCGTCGAACCGTTTTCTGTGCCACAATAAATTTTATAATCTGGGGCAATAATAGTTAAATGCCCTCGGTTTCTTTTGAAGTATTTTTTAAATCTCTGTTCTATTATTTCAACAAAATTATTTATTGGCTGTAATTTTAACTGAGCAATTTCTTCATAAGTTTTAACTTCTTCCTGGCAGTTGAACAAAATTATAAAGACCTGTAGCCGGCTTGATTTTTCTTTAGCCATCATTTATTTATTTATTAGGCGAACCCTCCCTTTTTAAGGTGTTCCATTTTACCCTTGATTCGCATTTATTTTTCAATTCTATCATGGTTTTTCAAGGTTTTTAAGGACCACAAAGTTTGGATGCCGGCCCACTCCAATTTTGTCCCTTCACTGATGCCGTACCAGGTATCCCATCGACCATCGCTTTTTTGCCGGGCAATTAGCTCGTTAAGGTCGGCATCAATCGTATCTTTTGAAAATATTGGATAGAGCAGGCTCTCCGGGGAGGGGGCATAATTTAAACTATGCGGCTTTCCGTAAAGTCCCCAGCCATTATCTGATTTGTCTTTGCAAATTACGCCATCCGCTAAGATCCATTTTTTTAAATTCTCCATTGTTTTTTTTGCCTTCGCCCGGCTTTTGGTATGTTTTAAAAAAGTCAGCCATCTTGGTACGCACAGGTAGCAAAAGACATGTTTTTCTTTTATCCGTTCAAATTCGTCCCAGACAAATTGTTCCGCCTTGCTCATCCAGGGAATCTCTACGTGGTGCTTTTCCAAAATTCCCAGCAAAGGTGCTGTCGTGCTCAATGCAGCCCATTCTTTGACCGTTTTAAAATGATCTTCACAAGGGTAGGTGCTTTTGGGTTTTAGCATCCAGGGGATTCCTCCTTTTTCGGTGGTGATGCTTTCGAAATAAGGCATGAAAACTTCCTGAATAATTGGTGCATTCAGGTAATTTATTTCGTCCAGGGTTTCAAGTGCCATTACACTAAAAAGCGGTTGACTTTCCGGCGACGCGGTATCCGGTTCCATTCCGTGGCCAAAGCCCCCGTCGGTGTTTCGATATGCATAAACGGCGTGAAGAACGCCTTGTGGGTCATCGTTCTCGAAATGGAAATGGAATAAACGCCTTTCTATCATTCTCGCATTTGTGAGGATAAAATCCTTTGCTTTTTTAAAGTCACTCTTTGTCAGTTTTATTTTGTGTTGGTCCATGATGTGAACTGCGGGCAGTTGTGAAATTTTATTCGGGCATTGCAATAGCCGTCAAGTTAAATTCATTGAATCGTCCAGCCTCCGTCAATAACGAGGTTGGAGCCGGTGACCATGCCAGAGTGGGGGCTTGCCAAATAAAGAATTGCAGCTGCGATATCTTTGATTGTGGCGACCTTCCCAACGGGTATTCTGTTCAGGACGCCTTCCAGGTAATCGGGGTTGTCCAATCGTTCTGCGGTGCCGGGGGTATAGGTGAACGTGGGGGAAATGCCGTTTACGGTAATCCCTTTGTCGGCCCACTCCAAAGCCAGCACTTTCGTCAATAAATTTACCCCGCCTTTGGAAGCACAATAAACGGCGTGGTCTTTTATGGCAACGAGACTTGCCTGAGAGCTCATGTTGATGATGCGGCCATAGCCATTTTCGATCATGTATTTTCCGGCCTGCTGGGAACAAAAAAACAATCCTTTTAAGTTGACATCCATCATTTTGTCCCAATCTGTTTCTGTTACGTCGATAGCCGCATGGTTGAAACCTAAGCCCGCATTGTTTATGAGCATGTCAATGCGTCCAAATTGCTCGTAAATCATTTTGAAAACATCTCTGATCTGATCGACAGAACTTATGTCCAGCTGAAATACGCGGGCAATACCGTTCTCTTTTTCTATCTCATTTTTCAAATCATTCATTTGCCCGGTGCTGCGGGCGCACAACATAACCGATGCGCCAGCCTTGGCCATTTCTTTTGAGATGCCCGCCCCGATGCCTTTACTTGCACCGGTTACTATTACGATTTTATTATTTAAATTAAATTGCATTTTTGTTTTTCAAATGGAATGTTAGTGTTTGTGATGAAAACCCTTTTTGGGTAATCATGCCCATGATGTGCATTAATTCTTTTTTACGATTTTCTTTATTTCTTTTTTCTTTTTAGAAATAATTTCCAGGTAGTAAACATTTGGTTCTAAATCGGACAGGTCAGTTTGGACGTTGAACGAATTTAGCTTGTATTCTTTTATTGCCCGGCCATTGGAGTCGTAAATCCTTAACCTGTCTATTCGGTTGCTGTATTCCGATTCAATATTTAATGTACCGTTGGTTGGGTTTGGGAAAGCCCTGAACTGATCAGAAAATTCAAGATTGTTTGTATTGGTCATGACTCCACCGGATTCGGTTTTTACAATAGTTCCATTTTCTCCGACAGCGTACCCCACGTTAAACGACGGGAATTGAATACAAACCAGCCCTGCTGGTATTTGAGGGCTAATATCTTCCCATAAATCACCTCCATTGGTGGTTTTTTGAATCAAGGGTTCATTGAGTGATCCACCAACGATGTAACCAGTCTGGTCATCGGTAAAAGTAACTTCCAGGTTTCCAGTCATCGCCACTGAGCTTTGAATGGTCCAATTGCCTCCGCAATCCTCTGTGCGCATGATTTCTCCATTCCAGCCGACAATATATCCAGTGTCCTGGTTAGAAAAATAAACCGATTGTAAATTATTGTTTGATGGAGAATTTATTGGGTTCCAATTGAACCCACCATCTTGTGTCTTTAAAATTACTGCACTTGATGGGAACCCTCCAACGGCAATTCCTACCATTTCATTCACAAAGAATATTGATTGCAGATTTAGGTCTGTACCTGTATTCAATGCTTGCCAACTGTCTCCTCCATTTATTGATTTTAAAATTGTTCCGCCTCCGCCAGAACAAAATCCAACTTCGGGCGAGATAAAGAATACTGACCGTAAAAAGGATGGATTTGAAATTGTCGCTTCCGCCCAGTCAGTGCCACCATTTTCGGTTTTTGTAATGGCCGATTGGTTTGAATCTAAATCTTTGCCCACTGCGATAATTGTTTCATCGTCAATGACAAAAATATCTTCGTAAATGACCAAGTCACTTGCGGTGTAACTTGTTGCCCAGGTATCACCTCCATTTTCCGTTTTATAAATTTTATTTCCTCCCGTGACAAATCCAATATTTTCACTTGCAAAATCTACGCAGGTCAAAGTCGAATTGGTCGGTATGTTTTTTTCTTCCCATTGGCTGTATCCTGTTATTTGGACGGCTAAAAGGAGAGCGGTGGTAATTGTTGATTTTAGCATGTTTTTTATTTTTAGATAAGCAGGTGGTCAAAAAAAATGACACTTTTCCTTTGCCTGAAAAAGACTTTTAAGACTTGGAATCAAACATTTTCCAAAATAAAAGTGTCATTTTTAGCGCTCTTTATTTTTGTCCAGGCACTAACTTTTTTTTAATACCTGTGTTAAATTCTGTGTTTTTTCGGCGCAATTAAAATAAATTAAAAAGATACGCTGACAAGTTTTATTTCCCATTCAATAAGGTCGATGACTTATTCGTAGAATTTCGAGGTTTTTGATCATCTCAGCATCAGGGTTCTCCGGTTGAAAGCTCAGGTTGTCGAAACTAATTGCGGATTTTCCTTTTCTCAGTTCACTTTTTACAAATTCAGTCAGTTGGCCTTCTGTGCCGGGGTCTAACCCATAATAATCAAAGGCGACGATTTCATTTCTTTGGAATTCGCACAAGATCGAAAATATTTTTTGGTGTCCTGTTCCAAGGTTTTTTATTTTATATTCTGGCTTAATGCCGAACTGTGAAACCAATTTTTGGATTGCCTCTTCCGGTAGACTGAATTTATTCTTTAAGTACCCACCTACAGTCTTTGGTTTAAGATAATCGAAAATCGTTCTTTTTAATTTATTTGAACAAATTTTAATCGGTTTTTTTCTAAAGTTCAAATTAGCTAATGTAGCTTTCATTTTGTCAATGCCCCAGTGTCCGCCGGTGTCACTTGCCGAATTAGGAACTATTTGTACCCAAAATCTAACCATTTCCCCAATCCCTAATTCGAAATCCGGAACCTCGAACTCGCCAACGTAGAAGCATTGACTTTTTAATATAAGTTGATGTTTTTCTTTACTGGATTTCATGAGTAAAAATATTTCAAGAACCAAACCCTTCCTTTTATTAGGTATTCCATTTTACCCTTGATCCGCATAAAATAATGAAATATTTATTCCATCATACATTTTGCAGCGCTACCTCACTTTCCGTAAACCTTGAAATTAAAATAATAATAATAATAATAATAAAAATAGAAAAATCTGTGCGACAATTATACTTTAAAGAATTAGGAGTAATGCAATCAACAGTCGTTGATTATTGATTAGGCTTGGATGGAGCGCTATAGAAAATAACCAGATGCCGGTGCAGGAGCGTTTCCTGCGCCGGCATCTGGCAGATAAAACTTTAATTCTTTTATAAAATGTAAAAGATTGAATTTTTTACATGCTTTCTCTGAGCATTCAATGTTCACTTCATTGGCAGTCAGGCGCTAAGTAAACTGGAAAAACGTTCTTTATTGGCATAAACTAAAGCTAAACTTAGCGCTAAGGCAACCACTGCTCCACCTATACCTGCGGGGTCATGTAAACCATGGAAAACGGCTGCATTAAACATGATCGCAGTGATAAAAGTCAACGCTAATGGAACAAATTTATTAACTAATAAAGCAATCCCCCCTAAAAATTCCAGAACGCCAATAAGTTTTAAAAATCCAGACGTAATGTAAATCTGCATCAGTTCTCCTCCATCTCCGGAAGGACTGGGAATTTCTATAAAAACAAAAAATTTATTCAGTCCGAGGACCACCATGAAAAGGCCTAATAGCACACGCAAGACCATGAATACTGTTGTTTTCATAATTGTTGGATTTTATAAGTAATTTAATAGGATCGTTATTATTTATAAGCCGGCTTGATACAGGGCTTACCAATGATGTGGTTTTTGATCAACCAGTTCGCAAAGGTGAGGAGCTTCGTGAAGAATAAATTTACCCTATGGTAAAAAATACAGACTGTTGAGGTGTTCAGGAATTAGCAATCCTAATTTGTAACCTCCCCCCGACCCCCTCCAAAGGGGGAGATATGCACGTTCTTTTCTCCCCTTTTTTAGGGTTATTAATTGCTGAACACCTCTTGTCTATAAATTTTTTCTAATCCTGCTCAAGCTCTGTTGAGTAATGCCGAGAAACGAAGCGATGTGGGATAATTTTGCCTTTTGAAATAGAAGCGGATGTTCTTTTATTAGTCTTAAATAACGTTCCTCGGCAGTTTCGGTATGAATGCTCATGATTCTTCTGCTCAAGACCATTGCGAATTCGGCATTGATATGTCTAAACGCTTCACTTAATTTAGGCAGGTATTGGATCAGCTTTTCCAATTGGGCGGAACTGATTAGTAGGAGTTCGGTGTCCTCAAGTGCCTCAAAGAAAAGGATGTTTTTTTCTTGTTTTAAAAAACTGAAAGGGGACGTGATGATCGATTCTTTTGTGCAAAACCAATGCGTGATCTCATTTCCTGCTAAATCCAAATAGTAAACACGGGTAAATCCATTCAGGATATAATAAAGGTGGTCGCATCTTTGGCCTGCTTTCAGAAAAATATCTCCTTTTTTTACTGATTTGTTCGTCAACTTCAAATCGAATTCGATATTCCATTTGATGAGCTTATTGATGTCGATATATAGTTTAGAACTGAACACTTAATTTAGTTTCTTTTTACGAATCATAAGCCTTGGGGAATACACGCTTGGGCCGTTCCTCAAAATATGATCGTTAATTCCGCTAGATTGACGTTGCTGTAAGGTGAATGGTCCAATTGCTGCTGATTGTCAATTACTTACGGGTAATTAAGTTGGCGTAAAGGACGCCTTGTTGATTCATGAAAGTTCCGTCCTTTTTATTCAAGTCCAACTTCCCTCCCTCATAGTTTGTTGCCGGCAAGCCTAATTCCTGATAGATGCAGGCCGTAGCTGCAAAGTCCCATATGCTCCCACCGCCACGTTCTTTTTTAGGGAGTTTCATCATGCAGGCCGGGCCATTTTCCAGGACGAGGATGCCGTTCAAAACCGAACCTGCCCCGGCCATTTCAATTACCCCGTTTAAATTCAATTGTGCCACATTTTCATTCAGATACTTTTCAATAGCGGCTGCATGGGGAGTCTCTTCCAGCTTTCGATCTGTCACATAGGTCAGGTGGTCATTGGGGTGCCTGATGGCCCAGGAACTTTTGTTCTTATAGGCTCCATGCCCTTTGACCGCATGGTACAATGTATCCGTGCTGGGATCGTACACAACACCGATGCTCGGCGTCCCGTCTTTAGCGATCAAAGCAATGGACACGGAAAAACCCGGTTGCTTCCTAATGAATGGAAGTGTTCCGTCCATCGGGTCAATGCACCAAAAAAAATCTTTTTCGAACCGACTTCCGTCATCTTCCGTCTCTTCCGATAAAAGGGCTAAGTCAAATTGTTCACAGGTAGGGAGCAAATGAGCAAGAATAGCCGTTTCACATGCTTTGTCCACTGCAGTTACGACTTGCGAAGCATAGCTTGTCCCGCCCACCTTCTTCTTTACCTGAACGTCGTCATCCATGTGTTTTCGAATGACATTTCCCGCGGAGAGGGCTGCTTTGATTGCGATCTTGCTGAGGTTTAAGAGGTCCATTTTTATAAGCTATTGATCACTGCTGCGGTTACCCGTTCGCTATAACTGTTAATCTTCCAGTGGCCGGGGCTCCATCCTTTTAAGAAACGGTGAAAGTCCGCCCATGCTACCCGATACAAAGCGCGCCATTCCCTTTCCAGTGCTTCATTGCTCTCTTCAAGCTCGCGCTGTAAAAATTCAAAATAGGTGTCCAGTATTTGTGCTTCCAAACGTTCGCACTCTTGTTCGTTCAAACAACTCCCGATGAAATAAGCCACGTCTTTCATCCCACATCCTCCACCTACGTACTGAAAATCGACCCCTGCAACCTGGCCGCCCTTGCCAAAACAGAAGTTGGCCAGTTTGGCATCCCCGTGAACAAACGTTTTGTACTTGCATGTATTCAGTTTTTCATCAATGGCTGCGGCAGCCTCTTTCAACCGGACGTCATCCAAAACTTCCCATTCCTGGGGCCTGGTCTCCAGGTGCCAGTATGTACCTACTTCCCAAAGTCCCTTTGGTATTTTTCCCAGGTAACTTGCGTGAAATTTTGCCAGCCATGCCAGGCATTCTGCTATTTCTTTCCAAGTAACAGTTCGCTTGCGCAAATGGTAGCCTGCTTCATCCAGGTCTTCCAGCACCATCAGTACCTCTTCATCATGGGTTTCAATGGCCAGGCACTGCGGGAGGCGAGCAACGCTGTGCTTGCTATAAACGTCATACCAGGTAGTTTCTACCTGGTAGGATTTCACCTTTCGTTGATGACCGATATCCGTATTCCATCCCCGGGGGTGGTTTTTGTATTTTGGCCATTGGACATGCTTGACCACAACGCTTTCGACCGCTGCATTCTCCAGTCCAATTCGCATGATTTTTCCGTAACCGCTCCACAAGCTCTGAATTACCTCTTTTTCAGTTAAAGAGGAAGCGCCTGTTGTCCGCAGAATAATCGACTTGAAATTTTGATTCATATGGCCTCAAAGGTAGCAAAGTCTCCTTGGTGGGATGGTAGTTCTGAAATTCGCTACATGGTCCATTTGCCTCTTGGAGATTGTATGAAAAGGAATTGGGGGAGTTCATTGTTTGCCGGTTTATTGTGCGGTTTTATTCTTAGTGCTTTTGGCGGAGCAACTGATAGTCTTTTAAGACGATCTTGATACTTGAAATTATTAGTTCCGGGTCATCGATATGAACAAAATGGCCAGCATCTCCACTGTAAAATAACATTCCCTTGTCAACCGACTGCACCACATTTGTCCAACGATGAACCCGGTGCTTCATCTTTGACCTGAAAAGAGCTTCTTCGTCAAATTCTGTTGACCAGAATTTTTTGGGTTTGTCAAATTTTCCACCAGTAATAATATGAACGGGGATGTTGGGCAAGCTGTCCATGTTTATTTCCTTGAATTCTGATTCTCTTAGTTCTTCCAGTACCTGACTTTCCCTTTGCCTGGATAGAGACACCTGTCCTCTTCTGTTTTTTCGCCTATCTATGAATAATTGGATCAGGCTATCAACTTTGGCAGCTTCCCAGTTTAGGACATCGTAATACAGTCTTTTGTTTTGATGAGTCTCTGTAAAGTCAGCCGGGTCTATCAGAACTATTCCGGCCAACAGTTGTGGGTGGTATTTTGCAAAGCCGCGAACATATAATCCACCCAACGAATGTCCTACCAAAATATAGGGCGGCTCCAATTTTAAATAATTTAATACCCTGACCAGCCTATCCGATACATTTTTGATTGTGGGCATTTCATTAATTGGTTCCGATTTGCCGATCCCTGGCCGGTCGTAAGTGACCAGAGGTGCCAATTCGGAAACACCTGCCAGTATTCCATCCCAATTATCCATTGGTGTGCCGTACCCACTTTCAAAAACAATTACTGGCCGACCTTCTTTTCTGTCTTCGGTCCCAATGGTATTGATCCAGATTTTAGTGCTGTCAACTGTGATAAATCTTTGCTGAGCATCACAATTTACAATTGCCAAAAGACCGGATATTAAAAGAATACATCTCATTTTATTTTTTATTTCTGGCCACTTAGGTTCTGGCACCATGAAGGTTGCTGCCTTGTTTTAAATTAATAATATGCGCTGCATATGGGGCGAAACTTTGTTTTGGTAAACTTTACGATTACGTCCTCCCCCTAACCCCTTCCAAAAGAACAAGAACGGATTTAATTTCCCCCTTTGGAGGGGGGGGAGGGGGAGGTTTTGTGGTATAAATTATCATGGTTTAGATTTATCCTTTGCTCAGCCATACACTAAAGAGGATAATTTTTTAATGATGTTTATAACCAAACATATATTGCCACCAACACTAAGTTTGCCACCATCAACACAAAATCTGTAATAAAGATAAAAAGCATTCTCCCTTTCACCTGCCACACACCTTTGCCTTTTCGGTTGTCCAGGGCAATAGGAACATTGGCAATAAACTGCGACCCGTGCGCGAGAGCGAAAACAAAACACAGAATTGCTCTTTGATTTCCTTCGGGAAAAACACTTGGGCTGATTAAAATAAATACGTTGAGTGCGCAGAATGCAAAATTGAACCCGCCCAGAAATTTTCCCGTTTCTGCAAGCATTTCAAAAACAGGGGAATCCCGATGTTCTTTGGGCACAAGGGTCTTCGCAAATATTTTGCTGCGCAACGCAAACAGGTGAAACCCCAACCCAAACCAAATGGCATTCAACAGTAAAATAGCTTCAAACATTTTTGGTGATTTAATAAAATAGTTTTTCCCGTTTATTTTTTCCCTGCCTGTTTAATAGCGAAATTGTTTAAAAACTCATTGACAAACAAATATCTGTTTTTGCGAATGGTCGTTAAATTTTTCCTCTGCAAAACTTCCAAATTTATGGATGATGTTAAAGCCATTCCATTTGAGGTATGCATCTAATTCTTGCGGGAAGAACATTCTCATATCCAGATTTTGAATAGAATCAAATTTGCCATTAATGTAATAATGCCATTCAATGCGATTGATCTGAGTTTTGTTTTCGTATCGCATTAGCTGCTTTATTAATACTTTGCGTCCATCCGCAGTGGTATATTCAGCTATTTTTTTTTGTTCTTTTTCACCTTCAACGATGTATTCAATATTTGGGTTGAAACAATCCAGCAGAAATGAACCATCCTCTTTGAGATGTTTTTTAACTACATTAAAGGCTTTAATCAGGTCTTCATTTTTATATAAATGATGAATGGAATTAAATGGAATAAAAATAAGGTCGTATTTGTCCGGCAAGTCTAACTGTCTGATGTCTGCTTCAATGAATTCAACTTTTAAGCCTGCACTGAAAGCTTTTGATTTTGCTTGTTCGAGCATGGAGGAAGTATAATCTACCCCAGTAATGTTATATCCTTCTTTTGCGATCGGCAGCGTCAACCTGCCCGTGCCGCAACAGAGTTCCAATAAACGGGTATCTTTTTTTTCAGGCAGCCATTTTTTGTAAAATTGCAAATCGGTCAGGTCTGTATTCATCCCGTCATAAATGTTCGCATCGTAAATCAAATCCCCAACTTTGTAATTCGCTTTCATTGTTTCCCCAGATTGTCTCTTTTGATGGATTGGTTGATGGTTGTGTGCTGCTTTTTTTTAATTTTTTCTTGCTATGTAAAATCCATAGCTGAAATATTCCTTAAACTTTAGATATAAATCAATTTCGGCCCTGTGTTCTTCCATAACTTTTCTCGCAAGGGCTGAGTTGTTATTTCTAATTAGAAATGATTCAAATCTTGATTCCATTGGTTTATAATAATTTTCAATCCAGCTATCTTGGTTTAAGTAAAAATACCCTGCGAGTGTAAATCCATTTTTTTCTAAAATCATGATTTTGTTGGAAGCTGTATCAACTCCTGGATATTCTTTTGTCCAGAATTCTTCTATTTCTTTCGGCCGGTCATCTGTGATCCAGGTTAAATCGCTTACCGCCAAATATCCGCCAGTTTTCAAATAATCTTTCCAGTGCCTGACTCCACTTTCAAAGCCAATATTATAAATTGCACCTTCTGACCATATAATGTCAAATTCATCCCGATGAAAAGGTAACTCGTTCATTGATTTATGGAGCGTTTTAATTTTTCTACCCAGACCTGATTTTTTTGATCTTAAATTTAGTTCACTCAAAAAATCAGGAAACAAATCTACTGCTGTTATTTGGCCATTTATCTGCTGTGCGAGTATAAGGGTTTGTCCACCTGAACCACACCCGATATCGGCTACCTTTAGTTCCCTGCTGTTTGGCAAATCCATGAAGTTGAGGGCTTTCAGCGTTTCTTCTCTGCTTCCTGGCCCCTGTCTTTCAGAATTTTTGTGCAGGTCAATTATTAATTCAATTTCGGTCATAATTGCTGTTTTTGATTGTACACGGTTTAGTTTGCTGTTGTCAGAAACGACATTTGATCCTACGCTGTTTTTATTTTTTCATTTATATCGTTGTACAACTGCTTTGAATTTTCAATCATGTGCCAATGACCAATTCCTTTATACAATTGATTCGGGATTTCATTTTCTTCTATGAACCTTTGGGTTTCTTTTGGAGTGTCGATATCTCCCCAGATATAAACCTTTTTACAGGTTAATTCCTTGAATTCAATTCCACATTTATTCTCCAGTATATGTTCTTGGCTTGTCAGGCTCCAATTTTTCATTCCTTCTGGTTCTGCGAACCTTAAACTGCTGTAATATCTTTTATAGCGTTCTTCCTTTTTTGCTTTTTCAAATATTTCGTCGTTAAACGATTTTGAGAACTTTTCTGCTGACTTGAACTGTAGAGGCTTGCTGGAAAAGTAACTGTCTGCGGTTGTTAAATTTCCTTCTATATTGAAGAAATAATTCAATTTTTCTCCCAATGTTTGGCAAACCCAGGTTCCTATTAATGCTCCTAAAGAGTGAGCGACTAAATTCACTTTATTTTCACCAGGTGTTTCTTCTTGAATAATGTTGGATATCAAAGAAGCCTGTTCTTTAATGGATAAAAAATCCGGATTTACTGGACTGACGCCAAATCCTGGCAAGTCGATCACATAAATATTTAATTCCTGGTTGATCGGTGAAGCAAATACTTCTTTGTATGCCAAGCCGGAATCCGCAAATCCGTGAAGAAACCAAATTGACGGTCTCTCCCTATTTATGTCATTGGTTCTGATAAATATTTGATGCTTGATCTGAATGTTCATTTCTACGGTAAGTTCAATTGCCAGGAAATTCCAAACCTATCCTCTACAAATCCAAACTTTTGACTAAAACCATAATTGTCGAGAGGCATCATCACGGCGCCGTTTTCGGATAGTTTTTCAAACAACCGCTCCAGTTCGCTGACAGAATGGCAATCCACGAACATTGAGACAGCGGGTGTAAACGTCCACTCGTGCGTTATATAACTGTCACTACAAAGGAATTCCTTTCCGTTCAGTTGAAACCTGGCCAGAAAGACACTTCCTTCCTTTGCGGGGCCATCTTTTCCATAGCGTTGAATATCAATGACCTCGGAATTTTCAAATAGTTCTATATAAAAATTCATTGCCTCTTCTGCATTGTTTTCTTGAAAAGTCAGGAAAGTGGTGATTTGCTTTTTTGTGTCGGTCATGTTATTGGCGATGACAGCTTTTAGGCTGTCATTTTCAGTTTGTAATTTTTTGTTTGCCAAAATCTCGGTGTCGGATTGTTTTGGCTCTGAACAACTAAAGACCATCGAAACTATGATCAGGGAGGCTATTATTTTTTCCATAAGTTGTGTTTTTGTTTGTGCGTGATTGCGACGAATTGGGCTTTTGCCTTCAACGAACGCCATATACTTTGCAAGCGGAATTGTTTACCTCTCTTCGACTAATTGGATGTTGTTGCCGCAGGTATCATTGAATACAGCCACTATTACGGTACCCATTTCTGTTGGGGTCAGGCTAAACTCGACCCCTAACTTTGTCAACCTTTCAAATTCTTCCTGAACATTGTCAACATAGAACTGTGTCCATGGGATGCCTGATTTGAATAATTCTTCCTGAAATACCTTTGCAGGTTCGAAATGGTTGGGTGCGGGTTCGAGCAATAGTTCGGGGCCGTCCTGTTCATATTTTGAAACGACGGTCAGCCACCGGTTTCCCTCGCTCACAGGGGTGTCCACTTTTTTCACAAAGCCTAAAATTTCTGTGTAGAAATCCAATGCTTTTTGTTGGTCCCTTACAGGAATGCTTACTATTCTGATTCTCATAATTTGAGTTTTAGTGAGTAAAACGGCAAGATAGACCAAATTCAGGTTTTCGACTTATCGAAAGTTGCTCTTCTGTAAACGGAGGGAGCTGTTCCCGTTTTGGCTTTGAACAAATTCGAGAATGAATTAATACTTACAAACCCTACGGCGTAGCAAGTGTCTGAGACAGATTTACCTGTGTTTAACATTTTTTTTGCTTTCTCGATACGTTTGTTTATTAAGTATTGTCGGGGTGTAGTTCCGTGGTATTTTTTAAAAACTCTTACCAGGTGGTATTTGGATGTGAACTGCAAATGGGCGAGTAAATCCAGGTTTATTTCTTTGTCAAAATTTGCGTCAATATACTTCTTTGTGTTGACTGCCAAATCAATTTGAATCTTGTTTGAGAAACAGATTCCTTTTATTCTTTCTAATTCTTTGATGTAGTAGTTCATTTACTGCTCTGCTATCTTGTTGTTAGTATTTTTCTACTTCCCCTGTTTCATGGTTGAATTCGAATAAATCTTCCCTAAGCCGGTGGTCATCATTTTTTAGGAGAATTAACCCGAGGGCATCACCGCTTCCATTTTCAGCAACGATCACTGATTTGTACGTTTCAGGTATCCTGTCAGAATATTCATTTTGTGTATAAAATTCATTGATTGTCAAAAATTCGAATTCTTCTGAAGAAATCAGGTTCTTTCGGTATCTCGATTTAAATGATTCAGGTAAAATTACGTTTAATTCAATCTGTTTCTGTTGGAATTCATCATTGACAATCTGCGCTGAAAATGGTTTATCCTCTTTTTCAAGCCTGGATAATTTATTTGAATAGAAAGTGAATTCTTCAGTTGTTTCAATGTTTGAACTTATTATATTGGCATCATTAAAGATTGTACTTTGTTTCTTTTTCTCGTATTTTTCTTGGGGCACTTTTATATTCCAAGCCTGGGCGGATTCAAACAGCACTTGGTTTGGTAATTTATTTTCAATAGCATTCTTCACAAATTCATTTACTATGATATCATGCTCAATTGTAAATAGGTCGTCATCTGTATCCACCTCATATTTCAAAGGTAACATTTTACTGTACTGAAACCCTTGTGATTTTAGGTTTTCCTGAAAGAGTTTGATGGAGCTGTAGTTGCTGATAGCCCCTTTTTTCAGTTGTTTTGATTCATATTCTCCAAACCAGTCGTTTTTTGTTAACGCCTCAAATTGTAGCTCGTTAAAATCCGCCTGCTTTAAAAGGGAGTCGTATTTAATTTGTAGTATATAAAATTGCAAGTCCGTTTTAATTTTCTTCGGAGATAGTTTTACAGGAATAAATTTATGGTCTGCAATTTTGAACTGCTCAATGATTGATTTTAAATTTTGACTCATTAATAGGACCGGATAGAAAGACATGTCAGAAAACCTGGGTAATTCATATAGTCTCGGAGGGCCCTCCTGCAACGATCCGTTGATTAGTTTTAATTGATTGTTTATTTCGAATAGTCCTCTCCCTTCCCGAAACTCTCCAAATATATTTTTTCCATTGATTTCAAACTCAGGGGTTAAACCGTGTATGTCATTCTCGATTGGTTTTAGCTTGAAATAGCGCTGGGCATAGTCAAATTTGGTTTTAAATATTTTCTGTAAATTTTCTGCCCCTAAATTTGGGAGGATGTATTCGCTGTATAAATTCTCGAAAGTATTTTTCATTAACTTTTTCTCTTTCACCATTGTTTCT
The DNA here is from genome assembly GCA_039819485.1 of Bacteroidota bacterium. Taxonomy (GTDB): domain Bacteria; phylum Bacteroidota; class Bacteroidia; order Chitinophagales; family Saprospiraceae; genus UBA6168. The sequence goes on from JBCBRY010000016.1 coordinate 66,876, forward strand.
TTCAGGTTTGAGAGTTGAGGTTCAGTCAATGTTGCTTTCGGGGTGTTTTGGGATTTTAAACCTGGCAGCAATTCCTTTCCGTATATCTGTTTTAGTTCTTCAGTTAAATAATTATTTGTCTCAATTATAAAAATGTGCTTTTTGTGCTCTTGAATGAATTGAGGAGTTATCGGGAGATTGACATTGCGCCCCAAATAATACCAATCTAATCTTTTTTTAAATCGTTTTATGAGATTAGTATCCCAGGTTATACTTTCATTCCAAGCCAATTCATGCCAAAGAAACCTGTTTTCATAGGCTTCCAGAATTTCTTGGGACCATCTGATGTTTCGATTCTTGCTGATCAGTTTCCAATCTAATTCATAAACATAATCATTTAATAATTTTTGTTCCAGGGGATGAAAATGGCATATGTGGTTTAAAAAAACTTTCCAGTGATTGTCTATAAAATATTTGAATTCCATTTTGTTTCTTTTGGACGTATTTAAAGAATTGTACAAAAATAGTGCATGGACGCTATAACCGTTTTGTACTTTGTGAACATCAGTTTTTATGTTTTATTTTATATTCTTCAAATTCTATGTTTGTCACTTTTTCCCGTTCCAAAATTGTTTTCACCTTTTCAGAATATATGGCCAAAAGTGTTTCCTCGTAAGTAAAAAAAACCGGTTTCTCTCCGGGTGGATCAATCAAATTCATGTAATTCTGTTTCGTAATTGTTTTAGTTGTCAAGATTCTGGTCATCTTTTAGGTCAAATGTTTCATTTGCTGCTTTGTAATAATACATCAACTGTTCTTCTCGGGCAACAAGTTCACGCCAATGATTGGACATTAAAAACAGATTTGATCTTGCATCCTTTTCCTTATTGACATCTTTGGTGTTGAATATTTCAAACATCTCTGTGGCAGGTTCGAACGTTGCCGCTTGTTGGTTGTATATTTTAGACAGAACCAATAATTTTTTATATTCAATATTCACAATGCGCGGATGAGACTTGGCAATGTCCCATGCGTCACTGGCTGGCGACCGTTTCATAAAACTACCCCTGGTCAATAGCTTGTCAAGAAGGGCATATTTATTTTCTATAAATTCTTCTATGAATCCTGCATCTTTTGAAAGGCTGTCTAAATTTTTATTTATCTCCTGATGATACGGTAGCCAATCTTCTAAAAGTGTCAGGTTGTCTTTCACTTCGGATTTTATTGTTGCCAACAGTTCATCTGATTCCTGTCTTTTTTTGCCGTCTTCAATTCTTTCACTTAAATATAAACCAAGTACCACGCTGAATACAATCAAGATAAATTGAGTGATGGTCTCTTTAATGGCATTTCGTTTTTTTTCCATATTTACAAGAATTTAAGATTGGTCAAACATATTCATCGTTGAATGTTTATTGAGTAAATGTTTATAAATTTTAAGTGGTTGAACCAATTTTAGCAATTCAATCCTTCGCAGCAGATGATTTTCTTAAATACCCTGATTGGCTAAGTAAGCAAATCTATTTTTTCAGATTGTTTTGTTATTTCTTCATGGTTCAAACTTACAGATACCCAAAATCAATGACGAACATATTTCCTATGATGCGAACAAATTATCATGGTTTTTCGAGCGTAAAATTTTTGACAACCAATAGTTTGGAAAGATGGCAATAGTAAGTATTTATCTGCTCTTTAACGCTTTATTTATATGAAAATTTATTCCATGTATAGTGGTGTAAATATACTATTCACGCGATAGTTAGTCCACTGGAATTTATAGCTTATTCAGTGCTTTTGGGAATATGTATCCAACGGCTTTAGTGATCCATGGCCCAATGCTTCTGGTACGCTCTTAAGGTTATGGCCGTTCTACAGCCTATTGGCGACGTAGCTGAGCCGTAGTCTGTGCAGGTAGCACAAGGGAATAGACTTGATTCTTCCAAAACCTTTTCAAAAAGTTTAGGAATGCATTATGGTACGGCTATTACAGCAAGATAAAATATCCCCTTCCCGCCAAAATTTAATTTCCAGTTTCCCCGTTCATTCCCTTTCTTTGAATCCAAAATAGAACTACATGAAATCCATCCTCACCTTCCTTGCCTGTCTGGTGGCGGGCAGTGTTTTTTCCCAGTCGCTTGGCTATCCCGTGAAGCCCATACCGTTTACGGAAGTGGAGATTTCCGATAACTTCTGGAAGCCTCGTTTGGACGTGGTGCAAAAGGTGACCATTCCCTATACGTTGCAGCAGTCGGAAGAGACCGGCCGCATCAAAAATTTTGAAATTGCGGGTGGTTCGGCAGAAGGGGCCTTTTGTACCAAATATGCTTTTGACGATTCGGATGTGTACAAGATTTTGGAAGGCGTGGCCTACTCATTGCAATTGAACCCGAACCCGGGACTGGAAGCCTACGCTGACAGCCTGATCAGCAAAATTGCGGCTGCGCAGGAACCCGATGGCTATCTCTACACCTGGCGCTCGATCTATGATAAAGAAAAAGCGGCAGGGGAGGTGAAAGAACCTACCAAAGAGCAATTTCACCGGGGCAGCGATACCCGTTGGGAAAGGGTGGACCAGCACAGTCACGAACTCTATAATGTGGGCCACTTGTACGAAGCCGCCGTGGCTTATCACCAGGCTACCGGCAAACGCCAACTCCTCGATGTGGCCATCAAAAATGCCGACCTCGTCGAAAAAACCTTTGGCTGGGGCAAACTGGAAAAAGCCACCGGCCACCAGGAAATAGAGATCGGACTGGTGAAACTTTATCAAGAAACCGGCGAACGGAAATACCTCGAACTCGCCCAGTTTTTCCTGGATGTACGGGGCTATGGCAATGCTTATATGCAAAACCATCAGCGGGTGACAGAGCAGCGCGAGATTGCCGGACATGCCGTGCGGGCCTGTTACATGTATTCCGCCATGGCCGATGTAATGGCACATACTGGCACCGAAAAATACCGGCCTGCACTGAATGCTATTTGGAAAGACTTGGTGGGTACTAAAATGTATGTGACCGGTGGCATCGGTTCATCAGGCTCGAACGAAGGCTTTAGCACGCCCTATGACCTGCCGAACTTCAGCGCCTACAGTGAAACCTGTGCCTCCATCGCCTTTGTGCTCTGGAACCAGCGGATGTTCCAATTGACAGGTGATGCGAAATACGTTGATGTGCTGGAACGCACTTTGTACAATGCTCTGAATGCTGGTCTTTCTCTTTCAGGCGAACGGTTTTTTTATCCAAACCCTCTCGAGTCGCGGAAGAATACAGAGCGCAGCCCGTGGTTTGACTGTGCCTGTTGCCCGTCGAATGTGGCGAGGTTCTTTCCATCCATCCCCGGTTATATTTATGCAAAAAATGGCAACGATGTGTTGGTCAACCTTTTTATTTCCAGTAAAACAAAAGTGCAAAATGTGAACAGCCGCCTACAGTTTGTTCCCGTCGAAATCAGGCAGACAACCAACTATCCGTGGGATGGCAAAGTGACCATCAATGTTGAACCTGCCAAACCAAATACTTTTACTTTGAAAATCCGAATTCCGGGTTGGGCAAGGGCCGATGCTGTACCGTTCGACCTGTATTCATTTAAAAACAAAGACCCCAAAAAGCACAGAATTTACCTGCGGCTGAACGGAAAAGACCTGCCCGTGAAAATGGAAAGTGGTTATGCGATCATCAACCGGAAATGGAGGAAAGGTGATGTGGTCGAGGTTGTGTTGCCCAATACGGTTCATTTCACAGAAGCCCATGAGAATGTGGAAGCTAACCGGGGGCGGGTGGCACTGCAGCGAGGCCCTTTGGTGTACTGCCTGGAAGGTAAAGACCAGGGCGATGACCGTATCCACAGCGTATTGCTGGACGAAGAGTCAGCAGTGACATCTCAATTCGAAAACAATTTGTTGGGCGGTGTGCAGGTGTTGAATTTTCCCGGCAGTCTGGTTCAGGAAAAGGGCATGGCCAGCTTTGGCGGTACCATCGACTTACCGCTTAAGGCCATCCCGTACTACGCATGGGCCAACCGGGGCAAGGATAACATGCTCGTATGGCTGCCAACGGAGATGGCGGCGGCCCGGTCATTGTCACAGCCGGCCATCGCGACGCTAAGTGAAATTGTAGGTTCGGACGGAATGAAAGGCGATGTGGCCAGTGTCGCCGACCAGTACCCGCCGGCCCATTCCGATGATAAGGAAAGCTCCTTCGTGCATTGGTGGCCCCAATTCGGTACGACAGAATGGCTGCAATATAATTTTGAAAAAGAAGAACAGATCGGCACGGTGCGGATCTATTGGTTCGACGATGCAGATAGTGAGGGCGGCTGCCGTATTCCTAAGTCGTGGCAACTGCTCTATTGGGAGGAGGGCCCCAGCGAAACAGCAGATCCCAACTGGAAACCCGTTGGGTCGGCAGGTGGGTTCCCTGTCGTAAAAGACGGCTGGAACGAGGTGCATTTCGAACCTGTGCAAACCACAAAGGTCCGCCTGGAAATGGTCGCCCAAGACAGCGTTTCGGTAGGGGTGCATGAGTGGGAAGTGAGGTAGCGGGGGGGTAGACCGCTGCGCTGTCAGAGGTCAGATCGCTTCGCTGTCAGAGGTCAGAGGTCAGAGCGCTGCGCTGTCAGATCGCTTTGCTGTCAGACCGCTTCGCTGTCAGAGCATACTTTATCTGAATCCAACTCTCTGACAGCAAAGCGCTCTGACAGCGCAGCGTTCCGACAGCGCAGCGATCTGACAGCGCAGCGGTCTGACTTCTGACAGCGCAGCGCTCCGACAGCAAAGCGATCTGACCTCTAAAAAAATACAACCATGAAAATCATCACCAATCCTACATCCGGTCAACATCGCCGCCAAGGCAATAATTATCGTTTGACTCCGGAAGAAATAGTTCAATACAACGAGCAGGGCTACCTTGTTTTACATGATGTTTTAACGGAGGCTGAAATGGCATTGATCGATCCCTGGTTCGATCATTTTATCATGGGCAAGGAACCCAATATGGGCAGGGACTTTTGTGATATGAGTCAGCCATATGGCACGCCGTTCGAGGAATTTCGTTTGGTCAATGCGATGTTGCCGAGCAAATACCGTCCCGAACTGGCCAACAATATCTTTTATCAGGTGGCGAATAACATCGCCAGACAACTTTGTCCCGATGGCCGTTCGGCGATGGACTACGAGCAATTTTTAGCGAAAAAACCCAACAAGGATAAAGCGGAATTTTCCATGCACCAGGACCTCGGCTACTGGCCCAAAACGGAAAATACCTGGACCGCCACTTTCTCACTTGCGCTGAGTGATTCGGGCATCGAAAATGGTTGCCTGCAAGTGGTGCCCGGCTCTAACCAAGAACCGGAACTCCGCAGTCACAAACCCAAACAGTACAGTGGGAACGAAAGTGAAGGTATCAGCCGGGAGGAATCGCACACCCTCGTCATCGAAAGCAAGCCGACCGACGAGGTCGTCTATTTACCAGTGAAAAGGGGAAGCCTCACAGTACACGACGAACGCATCGTTCACGGCTCCGCCGGCAATGTTTCAGACGAATGGAGAAAGACCTACGTGATGGCTTTTCGCCATGAGGAAACCATCAAAAAAGAACGGGCAATGGGCTTTACCCATTCCCACAATGATGAGGTGGATTGGGATGAAATAATTCACTGAAAATAAGTGCTTGGACAAAAATAAGGAGCATTAAAAATGACACTTTTATTTGGACAAATGTTTGATTTCCAAGTCTCAAAACTCTTTTTCAGGCAAAGGAAAAGTGTCATTTTTTTTGACCACCTGCTTACTTGCTGCCCCAGTTCCACAACCTCGTTGAATTTATTTCAAATAAATCGGGTTTCGCCGATTGTACATGATAATATATTCATCCATCTTTTTTTTCTTCTTTTTGTCTTTTTTAAAATCAGTATATAATTGGAGGTCATCCTCGATGCAGGCCATTAAATTGCCGACATTAAAATTCATCAGCTCTCCTGTGTCCAGGTCCAACAGTTTTCTTTTTGTTTTATAATTTTTATACGGGCTATTGTCACCAGTATACATCAAGGCTTCCTTGACCGGATTGGTCTTTCTATACCCTTCAAAAGCAATGGTACAGATGTGGCCAATCATGGTAATGCGAGTAAATACATGGTAATTTTTGAACATTTTTTGATCGCCCATAGGCTCCGTGGCATCATTGTCCAATAAAAACAACCGCTGATGAATATATGGAATACCGTCAATGCATATTCCCCATATTTCATCTTTAACATCTTGCCGGGACATCTTCTTCTTTGCGCCGACTATCTTGAAATTATTTAATTCTCTTTGAAAGGCATATTGGGTATTTATTTCCTTTTCTTCATAAGTGAAATCTTCAGGCGGAATGCTTGGCCGGTCGTTCCGAAAATCCATTGCTGATAAATAAATGCCATCCTTGAACTTATGTTGGCGGTTGAGCTGGGTTTGAGCAAAAACGTTGTCATTAAATAGGAAAAGGAAAAAGAAGACTGGGGATGCTTTTAAGAAATTAGAGATAGACATGTTTATATTTTTTGGCTGAGTACAGGACAAAATTTAATTTTTAAAAACAAAACGAGTACATCCTCCCCCTAACCCCCTCCAAAGGGGGAAAAAACGGATTTAATTTCCCCCTTTGGAGGGGGTTAGGGGGAGGATTTTCAGGCATAAATTATCAATGTTGAGTTTTGTCCTGTACTGAGATTTTTTGGTTTAATTAAAAAGTTGCTGCAAAGATAATGGACTTAATTCGAATTTGTGGAAATCGAAATTTGGCACCCTTATCGGCATTCCCTGAAGACATTACTCGCTAGTGCAGAGCTTGTTCCGAACTCGTCCCGAATTAAATGTAGGAGAGGCACCCGGCGCAGTGCGGAAACTTTTGATACTCCCGTGATCAAACAGTTGCTTTGGCCTTGAAAAAAGTATAGCTGAATACGCCATCGGTTTCAGAGGTTCGCAAAAGGCCTTTTATGCCTTTTTCAAGTTCATTTTGGGTGACGATCTTTTCCGCAATGATATTCTCTGACATGCCGCTAATCATTGCGGTAAAAGTATTTTTAATAAATCCTTCCACCAGTTTGGGCCGACTGTTATCAACATAGACCTGTCTTGGGCTTACGGTAATATTTTGGTATCCTGCCTGAGTTAATAATGGAAATAATTCTCTGCCAATGTTGGCATTTCCACCTCTCTTTTGTTGCAGTTCCACCTGCGCATTCACCAGTTTTTTCGCAAATGGATCATCGGGGTAAAAAAAGGTAGACCCATGATCTCCCTCGATCACGGTTATAGTTCCGTCCGGTTTTATTAGTTTTTTTAATAGCGTTAAGATATGCAACGGATTGCTCAGGTGCTCTAGCAGGAAGCAAACAAAAAGGTGGTCAAAAAGGCCATCTTTTCCTGGATTTAATTCTTTAATATCCTGTAGTCGGAATTCAACATTTTTGATGCCCTTGTTTTTTATTCTTGACTGGGCGATGTCTAAAGAATTTTGGGAAATGTCGATGGATGTGATCTTTGTACCAGGGTTTTTTTGAGCGATGATTTCGGTCTGGGCACCTACCCCGCAGCCAACTTCCAGGATTTTCGCTCCGTTTTCCCATAGGGAATCATAATGTAAATAATCAGCTACGGTATTGGCCTGGTCCATCAGTCGTTGTGATTCTTTTTTACTGTAGCCGTGGATGTATTTTGCAAGTTGTGATTCCTTTATTTCCTGCATCCTCCGTTCAAGTGCGGAGAGGTCGGCTAATATCAGCTCAGCCCGGTCTTTTAATTCTTTGCCTGCATCCGTAAAAAAAAGTTGATTGCCGGTGCGGTGGAAAATATCTATGCCCAAATATTCTTCTAAATTCCTGAGTTGGTGGCTTAAAGCTGATTGGGTTAAATTTAATTCTTTGGAAGCTTTGTTTAAGGAGCCTTGCTGGTCAATGGCCAATATTAATTTTAAATATTTCGGATCAATCATTTTTTTTGGCAAATCTAGGGGATGGACCGAAATTCTACGAGGATTCAGATTGAGAACTTTTAATAACCGTTATGAAATAAATTAATAAAGGTGTTTGACTTGAGCAGGGGCTCCAATTAATTTTTGAAAAAAACGATCGCAATGAGGATTGTTTTTATTTAAACAGCAATTGCTGAGTTCGGGGAAATAATTATTTGGATAAACTTTGCGAGTACGTCCTCCCCCTAACCCCCTCCAAAGGGGGAAATTAGATCCGTTCTTGTCTCCCTCTGGAGGGGGTTAGGGGGAGGTTTTTACTGCCAAATTATCATTAATTAATTAGCCCTGCACGCAGCAAAAATTTATTGCGATGAATATTTTTGCGTAGCTAAGCAGGTGATCTAATTAAAAGGCAAGTGAAATTTCTCTGCGTAACTTTTGATTCTTTTTAGCTACGCAGAGAAGACAGTGTGTTTGAACAGAGATTTAATTGACCCATAGTAAAGCTGGTTATTTTTTGACCACCAGTTTTTTCACGCCTATATTTTTTCCGTCATCCAAAAAAAATAAATAAACTCCATTGTTTAAAAAATTTAAATCAATCGCCATTTCTGACGATCCATCATGTCGCCAACTGGTTGCGTATATATTTTTACCAGTTGCACCAGTAATTCTTAATTTATATTTACCTGTATATGGCGTATTTGTTTTTAATATAAAAGAACCATTATTTGGGTTGGGCGAAATGTCGAAATCTATTTTATTTATTGTCTCATATACGGGGACAAAATCTATTTCAAAAGGATCGCTTTCATAGCGGCAACCCGCGTCGTCTTCCACTAAAATGGTGTAGGTGCCATTCGGTAAGTCAACGAAAATGTTGCTCTGCTGAAAGGTCAGTCCACCGTCAATGGAATATTGGTAAATATTGGCAGGGACAATATTGACCGTAATGGAATTGCCGCTGAATTCTAATTCAATTTCGGGAATCTGAGGTTCAGCCAGAACAATGGAAGTATAGACACCAATAGTCCCATCGGCATCCCTCACCGTAACCGTATAGGTGCCAGGGCCAAGATTGTTAAATGTGTTTTCCGATTGAAAATCCACGCCGTTCAGGCTGTATTCATAAGGTGGTGTGCCGCCCGTTGCTTCAATAGAAATGAACCCGTCCATGCCATCCGGACAGGTTACCGTGCTGAAACTGACTGCCATGTTGAAGTCGCCAATAAAGCGGCCAAGTGCGCTTTTGTAATTGCCGTTTTGGCCATAATGGCCCGTCAGCAGAACCTTGCTGTCGGGTTGGATGAGCAGGTCTCCAATTTGAGCGATGGAGATAGAGCCGAAATTATGAGCAGCATATCCGTTGGTGCCGAAGCTGGTATCCGTTTCGCCGTTGGGCAGCAGCCGGGTAAGCACCCACAAACGCTCAAAGTCCTCTGAAGTAACAGGCCCGGCGGCATAAATCTTACCATCGGGCAGGAGGGTTACCCGACTGATTTCATCGAAAGGTCCCAGGTTGAGGATCTTGACACCGTCGTTGTCAAAGCTGTCATCAAAGGTGCCATCGCTGTTAAAACGCAACATGGCTATGTCAGCGTTGAAATTTGCGTTGTTCCAGTTGGCAGCCCCACCGACCAGTATTTTCCCATCTGGTTGGAGTACGGCATGGCGTGCTGCTTCAAGCGGAGTGATGCTGCCGATCATGTCGATGATCACTTTGCCATCGGTGCCAAAATCCGCATCGATGGTGCCATCGGGGAGGTAACGCATCAGCACAATGTCGGCCGTATCAAAATCAGACAGGTAACCTACCAGAATGATTTTTTCGTCAGGAAGCGGAAGGACAGACCGTCCCTGGGCAATGTGTTGGATGGGCGTGAACACTATGCCGTTGTTGCCAAAACTGGCGTCCAGCGTGCCGTCTGGAAGGTACCGGGCCAACAGGAAATCGTCGGTCAGGTTGATTTTGTCTATTGATCTGCCGGTCACCAATAGCTTGCCATCCGCCTGCATGGCTGCGCTGGCGACGAATAAGCGGTGGTCGGCCAGCTCTGTAATGACGTAGCCGCTGTTGCCAAAAGTGGTATCGAGTGTTCCGTCAGAAAGGTAACGCGCCAGGAAGATCATAGAAACTTCACCCATCACCCACGCATCACCCACCACTAAAATTTTTCCATCCGGTAAATAGAAGATCTCCCGGCTGACTTCATTCCTGCCCGCAAAATCAGAGATGACGATTCCACCATTCCCAAAGCTGTTATCCAGCGTCCCGTCTGGGTGGTGGCGCATGAGGTACATGTCGACGGTATTTAAGCCCAGAAACAAGGTCCCGGCAGTGAGTATTTTCCCGTCCGGCTGCAAGGTGGAAGTAATGCCAAAATCGTTTTCTACCTCTATCACATCAACGGTCACGATGCCGTCGGTGCCAAAGGTCGAGTCAGGGGTGCCTGCCTGTGAGTGGAGGTCGATGCTGAGTAAAAAGAACAAGCAGAGAATAGAGATAAGAGTTTTCATATCGTACTGTTATTGGGTGAAAATGATCTGTGCGTAAATTTCATGTTTCATGCGGAGGTCGGAAGGTACGCAGGGGCTTTTGCGGAAATCTCTGCGCACCTTGCGGCCTCTGCATGAAATTTTTTTAAGAACATCTTTCGTGGTTACAAGTGGAATAGTAAAGGTAATTAAAAATCTAACGCAGTGGCCCAACGTAATGAACGGACATTTCAAGGTTGGTGTGCGGTGTTTTTTATTTCATAGCACAACTCAACCATGCCGTCTTTATAAGCCGTCACGTCTTTTAAATGCAATGTTTGTTCCCGACCGACGAAGTCAAAGAATAGAGTTCCTCCACCGAGGATCACCGGCATGATGGAGACAATTATTTCATCTGCTAATTTTAAACGGATAAATTCTTTGGTGAGCATTGCCCCGCCTACCATCCAGATATTTTGGTGATTTGGCCTGAGTCGTTCGTTGACGAACCTATTTAAGTCGCCTTTGTAAAATTCCACATTTTGTCGGTCGCTTGTCAGGTTGCGGCGGGTCAATACGAAAACCGGTACATCGCCATAAGGCCATCCAAGTTGTAGTGCTTGTTCATAAGTGTGGGAGCCCATCACATAGCAGTCTATTTTTTCAATAAATGCTGCTATGTCTTCCTCACTCAGCGTTACGCCTTTTTCGTAATGGTCGGTTGAATGGAGCCAGTCAACACTTCCGTCTTTCTTGGCAATGAAGCCGTCGAGACTGGAAACCATGTGGATGGTTATTTTTGATGTTTTGTGCGACATTGCCAAGTTCTTTTTTATTCAGTTTGTTTATTTCAAAATTCACTTTTGCCATTAAAATTATTAAACTTTTTTAATGTCTTTTGAATGATAGCCTGACTGTCTTGTCCGGCTGTAATTATTCTGAGATTATTTCTGATAAATGATTCAATGATTTCTTCACTTTGCTTTTCCTCCTGGAAAAAAGCGGTTATTTTATCCATCAGTTCGAATGGGGTTGAAAAAAATCCCATAGCTGACCACCAGCCAAAAAATGCTGTCCAAATCGCTGAATTTCGCCTTCTTTTTTTTCCGCACTTTTCGCAGATGATCAATTCGTAACTTGAAATATTTGTGGTGACCAGGAGCCCCGTTATTGAGGTGAATTTATATCCTTTCAACTGGCCGTAATTGTGGCAACTTTCACAGGTGCTTCCTTTGACTTTTCTTTTTAACGAATCCATTTCACTTTTAGTCAATTTTCTTCTTTCTGCATTGATCCATCGGATCAGGTGTTCGCCTAAATTTCGTTTTTTTATTTCCTGAATTAAGATGGGAACCGCTTCATCTCTCAGGGCTTTGGCATCGTTTTTTGCAATCCTGCGAATTTGATTGTCATCATATCTTCTGTAATTCTTTTTTAATTCATTTTGATCAAGCATGATTTTTTTTGGTTTAAATAGACTTTGATTTCGTCGTTATAAAAGTGGAGAGCATTGGAACAGACTATTCTTTTACTTTAGATTATTTAACCAGGTTGTCATTGTATCAAGAAAACCGTCGCACCGCGTCCAAGGTAAATTATTATCTTGAAACTCGTAAAACCCTCCTGTAAAACACTTAAAAATATTGTGGTTGCAATCAGGAAATGATTTGACGGTCAGGTCGGTGTTGCGGGCCAGTGTTTGTTCGTATAAAGATTTGGTTTTTTCCCAGTCAACGTTCATGTCTTTTTCTCCAAAAAATGCCAATACCGGGCAATCCACATTTGATAAGATGGATGCAAAATTTTTAATGTACACTTTCAGCCCATCTTTTTTATCCAGTTCTTCTTTCATGAAAACGGGTTGGAAGGAATAATATCCTTCCTCCGTTATTCCGCCATTCGTGAACCTCGACCAAAATTTATTCGCTCTTAGATGGGAAGTGGCCTTCATGTATTCTTCAAAACTACCACCGGCGTGACTGATTTTTGCCCCGGTTATTAATTCCTCGATAATTAAATCAATGGAGTCTTTAGGCATGCCATTGATACGCAGGTTTTGCTTGAGCAAATAATTAAAATTTTCTTTCTCGTCAACACCACTTACAGAAATCCAGAATTTAATGTTTTTATATTGATTGATGACGATTGGGTTGATCCAGCCAGCTCTGCTTATGCCCCATAAACCGATTTTATCTGCTCCGGCAATCCCCCTTTTTTTCAAAGCTTCGATTGCGGCTAAAACTTCGGACGCACTGCTTTGAACCGATTGATTATAATTAAAGGTGCCTCCACTTTTTCCGCAACCCATTTTGTCCCACATATAAGTTGCATATCCAGCTTTGATGATGGATTCCCTGATATCTAAATGCCATTCTTGCGCCACGGCATTTGTACTGCCGGAACCGTGAACAATCATGACGATTCCTTTAGGCCTGGTATTTTTTGGGAAATTTAAAATTCCATTTATGGTTACACCTTCAAATTGAAAGTCAATTATTTCTTTTCCTGTTTGTGATTGGCAAACAAATGTTGCAAATAAAAAAACGGTTGGAAGAATAAATCTTTTCATACTGATTTATAAAATGCCGGACACAGATCGTGTTTGGCAAATGGAGTTAATAATTTTATCTTAAAATATCTAATGCTAATTTAAACTCATTGTACAAGTTTTTTAAGTCTTCAGGTTCCGTATAAATGCTGAATGTTCCCTGGTCGTTGGTATCGAGTTCTATCAGGCGCAAATTTGAATTTTGATCGTAAAGAACAGTGTTAATCAGATCCCTTACAGGTTTTGCATGGTAATAGTCGCCGTAATCACTTGGTTTGACAGCATAAATATATTTGTCTGTGATGAATTCTAAATGGTATTCATATTTCCTGTTTTCCAATTTTATTGCTTCGAAATTAATTTTATAATTTGGTAAAAAATCTTTTACCGTGCTTAAATACTCGTCTAATATTTCATCGTAAGGAATTGGTACTCTTCCTATTTCCGCATCCATTTCAACCGTCACTCCGAGGTTTTTTAGTGTGCCCCTTAACAGAAAGTCATTGTAAGGAAAGCAGCTGCCTGCGTAGCTTGTTTTACAATGTTTTGCCTTGAAATTGTTTTCGGAAATTAAGTTGTTCCTGTAAATCGAATTAAATAATGATTTTTTGTCAAATGGTCCAATGCTTCGAATCTTTAAAAAATATTTTTGGTCATTTGGATCAGGAAATTTATCACATATATCATCAAAGGAAGCACCTGCTAAAAAATAAGTGGTTATAATATTCGGCTTTAAATAACCTTCGACTTTAAATAAGGAGTTGTCATTTAATAAAGTCAGGATTTTTCTTTTGTCATCTGCATTGACGGAGGGGCTCTCTAAAATGGCTCGAAAGCCCTTGATGACCAAACCAATGGTTTGATAATAACCCATTGACATGCCAGGGTCGGTTATTTTTTCTTTATCGAGTTTATCTTCGTAAATAAATAAAGAAGCCATCCCTTTGATGTTTGAATAAAGTTCAAACAGATAAGTGATTCCCTCGTAGCCACCGAAATATTCGTCAAATAAGATGATGTCTTGTTGCTCAATGATCTTGCACCAATCGTTGGCTGGAAGGTGGTCATGGAGTTCCAGGAGGAGTTTGTGCCAATGGGATTTCCTTTTGCCTAAATATGTATTTTCAGGGTTTAGTATTTTTAATGCTTTTTCGATGCCGTACTCTTTTGTAGCTGGTTTTGAAAGAAATTGAATTAAAATGTCAGTAATTCTATAATTAGAATAAATTATTCCATTTTTAGAGTGGAATTTCAGTAGCTTTTCAAAACCGATTTTCTTTAGTTTCTGGTCATTTTCAATATCAAGTGAAGCAATCAGTTTGCCCGGTGCAGTCTGGGATGATTGATTGTCCACATGGGTCTGCAGGTACTGTTTAAATTCTTTTTGGTACCCTTTTAATTTTTGAATAATTATGATCTCATGCCAAAATAAATTATTCATCTTTTTTTTGTCGTATTCACGGATGACCGCTTGAAAAAGATATAGTTTTTTGAAGGATTTACATTCTACGAACGCAAAGCTCCTGGTCAGTTTCCGCTTCAAGTCGGGTTCAAGTTTTTCGAACTGGCTAATGATCTCATTTTCACCACAAATGTTATTTGCGATTAAATAATCTATATAAGATTGAATCTGATGATCATTGACTCGTCTGCTGAAGTTATCGGAAAAACTTTTATTTCGAAAAATGGTTGGTGTCCCATCATTCATTGTTCTTTGAACAAGGCAGGATGGATCTTCTAAGGGATTTTTTATCACTTCCGTTACGTGTTTGGTTTGAGAAAAGATGGTTAACGGTAAAAGGAGAATTAAGGCTAAGTGTAATTTTTTCATTTTTAGGTGGTCGCTGTCAGCTGTTTGATATTGATGCCAACAAACTTACTTATTTGACTATAAACAGTCAATCGATCATAGACGAAAAGGGAGATTTGATCTACTGCAAAAAAAAGAGCTGAACTACTGACAGCTCAACTCTTTTTAATTTAACTATTTGTCTCGGCGGTCAAAGACCAGTACGGTTGGTGTTCATAATGCTGGTTCGGAAGTCATCGGCCGCCATGCCTACTTATATGGAGCTATTTTCAACTACATTTGTTCCTTTTGCAAAATTATTGAATTGACTTCCTTTGCAATCCATGTTTTTTTATGATGATGGCTCCGTAATTCCAGGAGTTGGAGGGCAGTTGGAAACTACTTACAGGGGTTTATACCGAAGTGTCCGAAAAGGTAATGTGCTTTTTTAAGATATTGTCAGAAAAGCCTGAAATTATGAGGCGGTCTGTTGTTTTCAACCGCAGTTTTCTATTTAAATATTTATTTTGAACCGCATAAGCAGGTGTTCAAAAAAAATGATACTTTTCCTTTGCCTGGAAAAGATTTTTGAGGCTTGGAAATCAAACATTTGCCCAAATAAAAGTATCATTTTTAGCGCTCTTTATTTTGTCCATGTAAGCAGGTGTTCAAAAAAAATGACACTTTTCCTTTGCCTGAAAAAGATTTTTGAGGCTTGGAAATCAAACATTTGCCCAAATAAAAGTGTCATTTTTAGCGCTCTTTATTTTGTCCATGTAAGCAGGTGTTCAAAAAAAAAATGACACTTTTCCTTTGCCTGAAAAAGAGTTTTGAGACTTGGAAATCAAAAATTTGCCCAAATAAAAGTGTCATTTTTAGTGTTCCTTATTTTTGTCCAAGTAAGTACTTAAGCACACAAAATTAAATGATATAATAAGGGGCGTTAAAATCTACCTCGTGATAAATTTCTGCTGAGTACAGGGCAAACCAATCAATGATCATTTGGATGTAAAAACCTTCCCCTGACCGCCTCCATAAGGGAAAATTAAATCCATTCTTGTCTCCCTCTGGAGGCGGTTAGGAGGAGAACATGCCCGTAAAACTTATCAAAACAAAGTTTTGTCCCGAACTCGGAAATTGCTGCTTAAATGAAAATAAACTTCACCGTGAGTGTTTTGTCAAAAAATAAGTTGGGTACAGATTTCTGAAATTTCTATTTTCAAGTTGTGTTATTTTATTTGTCATTTAATTCGATCGCCTGCATGTTTTATTTTTTGCTCGGTTTTAAATCCGGTCAATCTGGCAATTATAGCAGCCAGGCCTGGCATTATGTACCTGAATATATTTAGCTTTTTCATTGCTAAATATTTTTTGGATAGAACCTCCAAGGTTTTTTCCTTCGACTGTTGTTGCCTCAATCATCATCCCTTTATTATTGTATGTACGCAAGGATAAATATCGATGCACCAACATTTTAGGTATTTCATTCACCTTAAGCCTTGCTTCATCTGCATTGAGCCGAACAAAAACGGGACCTGATGAACGATAGGGTGAATTTGCCTTGTGATGCTCATAATTGAAGGCAATTATTTCTTCACCAATATTGGCATCTGCTAAACTTACTCGACAGGGAAAACCTGGTTTTTCATTAACCGTGATTTTTTTAATTCCTTTTGCTTTCCGTTCTTTTTCAGTGAGGCCAAATAAATGCTGTACCTCATTTTGTTTAATGCCAGAAATAATAAAATCGTAATTCATTTTAAATTGATTTTTAATTAAAATTTTGTCCGTCTATTGAAATAGAGCGGCCTCATAAGCATTGATGATTTTTTTCCGTTCACCTGTCCAACGATAACTTCCCATGAATCCATTGTTCTTGATGACTCTATGGCAGGGAATTAAATAAGCGATGGGGTTTTTGCCGATGGCCGTTCCTATTGCCCTAACTGCTTTTGGGTTCCCAATTTTATTTCCAATGTCCTGATACGCCACGAGGTTTCCGGCAGGAATTTGCAGTAGTGCTTTCCAAACTTGTATCTGAAATGGAGTTCCTTTGAAGTGAATACTTATTTTTTCTTTTGGGATGTGCCAGGTGTTGAAGTATTTTTTTAGCAGATTACCGTTTATGCCCAACCTGTTTTTAAAGTTGGCATAGGGAAAATCTAATAATAATTCCTCAATGGGTTTTGCACCACTGCTTAGAAAGCTGACTTTACATATGCCTTTGTCGGTTTCAGCAATTAAAGTGGCTCCAAATGCGGTTTGTATGACTTCCCATTCAATGGCCAGGTTTTTTCCTCGGTTTTTAAATTCCCCGGGCGATACGGCTTCACATTTTACGAATAAATCGTGCAATCTGCCATTGCCAGAGAGGCCTGCTTCATAAGAGGTTTGCAGGGTGCTTTTCCCAAGCCGCAGCAATGACTTTGAATGTTCTGTGGTTAGGTATTGCAAAAATTGTTTAGGTGTAATTCCCGCCCAATCTTGAAATATTCTTTGCAGGTGAAACTTACTTAAATACACATGTTTGCTGATGTCTTCCAGCGATGGTTGTTGCGATTGATTCTTCTCCAAGAATTTTATGACCTGCTCTACGATGTGATAGTGGTTGCTAATTTTTTTCATACCACAAAAATCCTGGAATTTTTGCTGCTTATCAATCCGTTTTTTGCTGTTTTAAGATGTATAGGAAGTTTGTGTTGGTTCTCGTTTTTTCTCCACTTCATTTATTTAAAAGGGATAAATAGATGCAAAGGCCATCTTTGCAGTTTTTTCATTTTTTTGCCAGGAATGGGCAGGGGATTAGTTGATTTCCGGGCGTCTTTATTCTTAGTAAACAAATTCTTTTTTCAGCAGCCGATCTGGTTTTCCGTTCATTATGAATTTCTTTTCTGTAAATGCATTATGCGCATTGTATTTATATGCTCTTTCCAAGAGAATAGTTTTTTTTAAGACACCATCTTCAAAAAATGTTTTTTTCATGGAAGTTTCGTCTCCATGCTCATTATAGGTAAATTCTAATCGCATGGTAATTTCTTGATCTTCATTCCTTGACACTTTGGATATTTCATTTCCCTTTTCATCATATGACACTTTGATGCTTGAGACAAGGTCTCCTACTGGTGTATAGTGCCGCTGAGTCATTTCCATCTTATCGTAATCATGCTCATATCTGATGATTAGACCAATTTTTTTATCATTATGCCTAACTTTTTCTTCGACATCGCCATTGCTATTATATTTAAAATGTACAATTGAATGAACAATGTCACTTTGGTATTCTTCCCGAACCTTATTGTTGTGTTTGTCATATTTGTGTGTAACTGTATGTTCGGAATATTGATTGTTACGGATTTTTTCGAATTTAACAATGACCTTTTTTTTGGAAAATTTATATGTGTTGTTTCTTTCGATGTGTTTATGCATTGGATATGAAACAATTGTTTTATGGCTTTCCAATAATCCAATATCATTAAATGAAAGGGTGTCATGCTGTATTGTCTTCCAGGAATCGTCTGTATATTCCAGCGTTGTTGAATAAATGAATTTTGGATGATGATCGTATTGTTGAAATTTCTCTAATTGCCTCAGTGGCTGACAACTCTGGCAGGTCCATAGCGAAACGAGAGCGTATAATAATATCTTTTTCATATTGATGATGTCCTGAATATTAGGCACAACGGGAATACTTATACAACCACTTATTTGGTTAATAATAAATCAAGCTTTTAGGAATTGACTTTTCCAGACTAACAAAAAATAAATTTTAATACCCGCTTGTTTCGATCATAGGATGAGGCGAGCGGGTACTGTACCGCTCCGGAGTCATGATTATCCTCTTAATGCCTCTACTTCTTCTACCGTTTTCGGAATTGGGTTCCCCAAAATGCGCCTTCCTTCTTCCGTAATCAGCACGTTGTCCTCGATGCGTACACCGCCGAAGCCCATCCATTTGTCAATTTCTTCGTAGTTGATAAAGTCAATAAATTTCTTTTCTGCTTCCCAGAGGGCAGCCAGTTCGGGAATGAAGTAGATGCCCGGTTCCACGGTCAGGACGAAACCCGGTTCGAGTTCCCTGCCGAGGCGGAGGTAGGCGGTGCCGAAGAGGTTACTGCGTTTTACCTTGTCGTTGTAGCCGACATAGTCTTCGCCGAGGTCTTCCATATCGTGGACATCGAGGCCGATCATATGACCGAGGCCGTGGGGGAAAAACAGGGCGTGTGCGCCTTGGTCCACTGCCTCGTCAATGTCGCCCTTCATGAGGCCGAGGTCCTTAAGCCCGTTGGCCATGATACGGGCGGCTTCCAGGTGTACTTCCTGATAAGTGGTGCCTGGTTCACACATATTGATGCAGTCTACTTCTGCTTTTAGTACGAGGTTGTAAATGTCTTTTTGACGTTGGGTAAATTTCTTGGAGACGGGTGTGGTGCGGGTGATGTCGCCGGCGTAAAAATTGCGGTTTTCTGCGCCGAAGTCACCGAGCACCAATTGTCCTCCCTGCAAAATATTGCTGTGTTCGTGGTTGTGGAGTACCTGGCCGTTCTTACTTAAGATAATGGGGTAGGAGGTGCCGTTGCCCATGCCGGTGGCGATGCCCTGGGCGATGGCTGCCAGCTCAGACTCGCGCTTGCCGGCCGCCGTTGCGCGCATGACCGCAATGTGCATGGCGCCGGTGATATTGACGGCGTTTTCCATTTCAACAATCTCTTCGGCGGATTTATAGGAACGCTGGGCGACTATGGCTTTTACCAAATCGACGGAGGATTTTTTTTGTAGCTGCCCCTGTTTGATGCCCGTCATTTCAGTGAGCAGGATCATGTTGTCGTGGCGGTAGGGTGGGGTGTAATGGATGGGGCGCTTTTCCTTGGCGGCATTTTTCACATAATCAATCATGTCTTTGAAAGGAAAAGTGTTTTCAATGCCGACCTTGGCGGCCCTGTCGACTAGCGTAGGTTTCGAGCCCATCCAGACGATGTCTTCCATGGTGAGTTCATCTCCATAGATGATTTCCCGGCCGTTGTCAATGTCGATCATACCGGCGAGGCCGGGCTGGGAGATGCCAAAGAAATATAAAAAATTACTGTCTTGCCGGTAGTGGTAAGTATTGCCTTTATAATTCATGCCGACGTCATTGTTGCCCAAAAGGAGAATGATGCCGGAGCCGACTTGTTGCTTGAGTTTGGTTCGTCTTTGTTGGTAGGTTGCTGCTGAAAACATGGCTTTAATTGTTGGTTGCTGATTTCCCGACCTGCGGTGCGGGAATTCACTTTATTCAAGTTAATTGTTGTTCGTTCGGCCGTGAATTTCAGAATATTAATTCAATTCTGAAAAAGAAATTGGGGGATCCATTAAGTTGATCCCCCAATTAAATTAAAGACTAGTAACTGTCAATTGACAATTAGCAATCGACAATGATGAACTTCATTTTTTTACAAATTGCTCCACGCTACGAATGGCTCCTTCTTCCCCGGTTATTTCCAGTGAATAAATACCCGAAGGCAGGTCGCTGACATCCAACGAGGTATTTAATTGTCCACCAAGTGCATTTTCGGTAGAGGTCAGGGCCCTTTGACCGAGTGCGTCATAGACAGAAATGTGGACGTCCATACTTGCGGGCAAGACGGCATTGACGTTCAAGAAATCTACGGACGGGTTGGGAAATGCGTCGACGATGAGGTCTTGGCGGACATCGGCGACTGATGTGGCAATGGGGGCATCCCCAACGGCGAAGGCATACTCGCCCGGCAACATATCGTCGATGGTTATTCGGCCGGCAAAACTGCCTATGTTTTGTTTGGCATAATAAGGGTACTCGGCCCACGGAGTAGTCGTATTTGGCCGCCAGACGAGAATGAGGTCGTCGGTACCGTTTTGCAGCAGGTCGTGGTCGAGATCGGTTGGGGAAGCAGACTGGAAAAAGACCCGCGACTTCATTTTAAAACCGCCGGGAATTATGCCGCCCACACTCCAGTAATGGGTGTTTGAAAGTTGAAGTTCGGGCAGTGTTGGCTCCGGATCAGGAGCGATATAGTGATGGATGACATTGAGCATTGCAGAATCACCGGCTGGCATTTCCAGAACCTCATTCACTGCATTGTCCAATCCAACATCACTCAGGGAGAAATCGCCTGCCTCTTTTATTGTAATCCGGTCCTGTAAGCGACCCAGGTTTAACAGGTGGCGGTCGTTAAGCGTAAAGAATTTAGGCAGGAAAGGCACGGAGACGGTTGCTTCGGAAAACTCACCCGATACCATGAACTGAGCATGGTGTGCATTGAAATTTTCATCAAAAAAAGTAATCTCCATCGGCGTGTTGGTATGCAGCGTAATGGCGTTGGAAAGCTTTTGCTGCACATGTACGGTGGCGTTCCATTCATTGCCATTGGGCTCGTACAGGACGGAATCGATTTCGTAGGAAGCAAATCCGGGCTGGTAGATCCAGTTGTTGAAAAAATGGCTCATGTCGATGCCAGAGAATGTGGTGAGCTGCTCTTGCATCTGCTGGGCGTCAATGGCGCTGAAGCGGTTGGCTTCAAGCAACGAGGTCATTGCGGACGAAAACAGGTCGTCTCCAAGGTAAGTGCGCAAGTTGTGCATGGCCGTAGCCCCTTTATCATAAGTGTGGGTGCCATAAGTATATTCTTGTGGAATACCTGAAAGTGGATGGTAGATACCGCCATCGTCCGTGTGGGCCGTTCGGATGACGCTCGCATGTTTGTCCTTTAATCTGTCGATAAAAAACTCCCTTCCGAAGGTATATTCATAAAATAGGTAAGCGGCATATTCTCCGTTTCCTTCTTTGATCCACATATTTTCCGGGCATGACAAGGTCATCGTGTTGCCCCACCACATGTGGGCCAGTTCATGTGCCATCAACCGGTAAATACCAAGTGTATCGGGGGAATCAAGAAAGCCAAATGGATAAGCGATCAACTCCGAGTGTTCCATCGCACCCTGAGGGGTCATTATAAAACCGACTTGATCATAGCTGTACGCACCAAACCATCTTTCCATGGCATCGATCGCCTGCGGCAAATATTTAAACGCCTCCGGCATGGTGGCAGCATCGGCCGGGCGCCCCACCAAGAGGATTGCGTAATCACCATAGGCGCCACTGTGTACATCATGTTGTTCAATATAATTTGCGGCGGCGACAGCGGTAAGATAAGTGGGGTTAGGTTCGTTGAAACGGTAACTGCGCTTGATGTCTCCGTTGCCGAGGTCTTCCTCGCCAAGGAAATCACCGATCGCATAGCCAGCTCGTCCATTACCGGTTGTGATGCTGATATCATAGCTGGAGCGTTCCACGAAGTTGTCAAAGCAGGGGTACCAGCTGCGGCCCATCGGGAACGGGTCAGAAGACAGTCCGATCCCAAGGTTGTAACCAACGCCCTGGTCATATTTGAACCCGCCCCAAAATGGATCGGGCGTTGTCTGGCCGTGGTAAAAGACGGTTATATCTGAGGTGTCGCCAATATTCATTGTTGTGGGCAAATGCACGTTCAGCAACAGGTCGTCATAATCATAGGACAGTTGGTTGCTCCCCATAATAACGGAGTCGACGTTTAACCGGAGCAAATCCAATGGGAGGAAGTCAAGGTCGTCCTGTTTGGCGGTAAAAGTGATGGTACAGTTGCTGGTGATAGAATTGCCAAAATCCCGGAGGTCGAGGTCAATGGCGTAGTTCAAGATGTCGACACTGTCGCTTCGGGAATTATCACAGGGGATCATTTTTTCTGCACCATCCCGGGGTTTCCAGATGACTGGAGCGTCGGTTATGTGGCTGCCGAAATGCAGGTCGTGTTTTCGCTGTGCCAAAAGGCCGGTGAAAAACAAGAGCGCCAAAAAAGTGGTCAACAATCGTACAGGTGTATGCATATTTAGTGTATGAAGTTGTTTGAAAACTCCTTGTTGGCCGCAAATCCTATCATTTTCGACTCAACAGAAATTTTCAAACAACTTCTATTTGTAAAAATTAAAAGTTTCAGAAAAACGCCACAAGAAAAGCATTTCAGCTAAATTACCACGCCTGACCACTGCCGCCAAACGGCTTTTTGATTTTTTCAAATGAATGATGTAGGAATGACAGAAATGAGATGTTTTAATTATTTAATTCAAGTTGCGATGTAGAAAAAAGATGGACAATAATGGAGGGTTTAGCGGTAACACCGTTCTAAAACGGTTTTACCGCTGGGGCCGTACAAGTTGTTCGCAACTTGAATTGTTTATTGTTAACTCAGTCCTGCGGCGGCGTCCACTATATCACCTGCCCACCTCCCGCCTGAAATATTGATTTTTGTCAGTACTCGAAATGTCCGAAGTCATCTTGACGTCCTGGATGAAGCGGTTTATTTGTAGTGAAAACAAATTTTAAATCACGCAACGTGGGCCGTCGATGTTGAAAATTGGAAGAATCACTGCCCACGCATCACCAACCACAGAAGTATGACTATTAAATATCAGTTCTTGCACATGAAAAACCATGAATGGATGGAGGATTTTGTAATGGAAAAATTAGAAAAATTAGCAAAAAAATATCCCTGGGCCAATCACGCCAATGTCTTTTTCAAAGTAGACAAAGGTGCGAACTCCGAGCAAAATACATGCGAGATCGAATTGAGCGTGCCCGGCCCGAAGTTGTTTGCAAAGACCAGCGCGGATACTTTTGAAATGTCCGTGCTGCGGACCATTGATACCCTCGGTAAATTGCTGAAAAAGCGGAAAGCTAAGATGTACCAGCATTGACCAGTCCGGCTGCTCCATCATTTTACGGGCGGTACATTCAAATGGCCAAAAATAAAGCGCCTCTTCGAAACCGAAGGGGCGCAACTTTTTCTGAAAACTTGCCCACCCGTCTACTCCAATGTATCAAGGGCCTTTTCCAGTTCCCTGGCCTGTTCCTGGATGGATTTGGTTGCTTCGTCAAGGTCTTGTGCCAGAGAGTCCAAGCGGGCTGTTTCTTCAATTACTTTTTTGTGTTTCTGAGCGGCTGTCCGGGATGCATTGTTGCGACATGCTGACAGGGAAATAACCAGCAGCAGGGCAAAAAAGGAAATAGCCGAAAATATCTTTTGCATCTTTTTGATCAATTTTATTCAAGCACCAATTTATGGATTAGACGACTTGGAACGGGAAAGTCTCCTATTTGTTTTTAAAAAATATACGGCACTGATTTTTTTGAAATGATTATTGAGGCAGAGGAAGCCGGGAGGCGTCAAGAATTTTTCCCGGCTTTCAGGTTGGTGAGTGATTTCATGCTGTCCTTCAATTGTTGGAGTTTTTGCTCGGCATTGTTGATGTGCTTTGATTGTTGGCGGATGGACTGTGGAGAAAGGGTCCCATTTTGTTTCGCAACTGCCAACCGGTGTTTGGCTGCTCTGATTTTTGATTCACTTTTCTTGATCAGCTCGAAAGCTTCCTGCCGGACCTTGTCGGCATCTCTCAGTTTTTCCTTTAAGCGCAGACGGGCAGCGGTGCTTCTGGTTTTGGCGAAGTCACTGGCGTTGAGCCCTACATTCTCGATTGAATAAGCTTTGTTCTTGGAAAAGTTTTCAACGACATGATCGCTGACTACCTTGACCTGTGGGTTGGCATGTTGAGAGAAAAGATGGGTAGAAATGAGCAGGAGTACGATGATAGGGAAAGCTGGTAAATAGCTGTGTGTGTTCATTGAAAGCAATTGTTAAAGTGAGTATGGTTAGTTTCTAATCGTAGTTTGTTCAATTGGGTTTTGGTAGTACATGCCCTTTTCAAACTATCATGCCAACCTCTTTATTCTGCGAATCTTTTTTCCTTGTTTTGTGACATGGTAAATTAAATTGGAGAGAGCCGGCAATCTGGGTGCCCGGAGTGCTTAGGCCCAGAGAACCAGGCAGTTCTGACTTTTGTAGGGGCCAAAGGAAGGTAGTTTGGAATGGGTTGCAAAAATTGAATTTTCTTCTAAATTTGTCTTTTATCATTCTTCTTTTACTAAAATTCCTTTTCTGTTTAAAAAGTAAATAGACCCACGGGGAGTCAGCTTTTGTTTTTTAATTTAGTGCCATGAAAACAATCATATCTTTACTTTTCACTTTCTGGATTTGCCTCTTCGTTTCAATTGCCGGCCAGGCTCAGGCCGATTCTACTTTGGTTAAAGTGGCTACCCAAAAGACCATTTTCGAACATTTGCAGCAAGACGACCTTTTGGAAGTGACCCTTGAATCCAATTTCAAAGACATTGTAAAATACAAAAAGAAGAACAACTATCAGCCAGCGGTGATGACCATCAAGAAGGCCGACGGGACCGAGGAAGTCTGGCAAACGGAGATCCGTCCCCGCGGAAATATCCGGCGGGTCGTTTGTGAAATACCGCCCATCAAGATGAGGTTCGATGAAGACGAGTTGGCAGCTAAAGGACTGGACAAAAGGCGCACACTGAAAATGGTGATCCTATGCAGAAACGGGAAAGGCTATGAACAATTGGTGCTGCGGGAATACCTCTGTTACAAGTTGTACAACCTCATCACCGATCAGAGTTTTCAAGTGCAGCTGGCCAAAATCAAATATGTCGATACCAGGGACAGCAAAAAAGCTTTCAATGAAAGCTTTGCATTCTTTATTGAGCATCCGAAAAATTTGGCTGACCGGACTGAAGCTGAAATCCTGGAAAACCAAAAGTTCGGCTCCTCCCTCATGAACACCGATGCTGGCGAGCGGTTTGCCATGTTCCAGTTCATGATCGGCAACACCGATTGGTACTTCTTCAACTCCCACAATGTTAAAGTCTGTGGCATTCCCGGCACGGCCGACCTGATCCCCCTTCCATACGATTTCGACTATTCTGGACTGGTAAAGACCCCTTATGCCGTTCCTCACGACAAATTGGATATTACGAGTGTCACGGAGCGGTACTACCAAGGCTACTGCCGGGACAAAGAACAGACCATGAAAACCATCCAGTTGTTTTTGGATAAAAAGGAAGCCATCATGGACCTCGCCAATAACTTCCCTCATTTCGCCAAATACTCCAGAAAGTCGGTCCGTAAGTACCTGAAAAAGTTTTTCGACATCATTGAAAGTTCTAAACTCACCAAGCGGGAGATTTTAAGGCATTGTGATAAGTGGCCGTTGAGGTAGGGGTTGGGTGTGCTGATTGATCAACATAGGGTCAAATGTTCGTTAAGTTGGCGACTGCCATACATACAGGGCTGTCCCCATGTTTACCAATCAGTACAGTTAGGGATTACCAGGCTGCGTAAATTTTGCCACAGGTTTTTAAAATACGGATTTTATATAAAAATAAATGAGTGCTACTTGCAGGTATATTTTTGACGTTTGATGTTTATAGAATAATACATGGACAAATAAGTTCAACTTTCCATTCTTATTGTTTTCTTCCCAATTTATTTTTAACCTGGATGCAAATAGACCATAGCTTCGTTTAAATGTTTAAAATAATGGAATTGTCTTTAATGTGTATTTTAATGATAATTCTTTATTAAGTAAGCAGGTGGTCAAAAAAAATGACACTTTTTCTTTGCCTGAAAAAGATTTTTAAGACTTGAAAATCAAATATTACCAGAATAAAAGTGTCATTTTTAGCGTTCCTTTTTTTGACTGCCTGCTTAAGTTCAATTAATATTTTTTGAAAATAAAACGGAGCCATATTAATTGTTAAGCCAATTTTTTTGAGTGTAAACCTGACGACATCTTGCACAGTTATTAGTTCAACCTGCATAGTTATTAGTTTGTACTTGGAAAATAAATACTGTGAAAATACTTTTGTTTTAAATATTGAACAACGTTAGAAATATAATTAATAAGTTTAAATAAGTGCTCTTTCTAAATAAGTTGACTATTGGGTTTTACCCCAATAGTTAAATGTTGAAAATTTACGCGCTATTTTAATTAATTAAAATGGTTGACGTCCTTGTTGCACCCCGCAATAAAGGACGGAGTGCCGCTTCTCTAATTTTAAATTTTTTTAAGTATGAAAAAACTAATTAAAGTATTCACGCTTTCCTTGCTCACCTTTATTTTTTTTATGCCACTCAGCAGTATTGCAAATTGCCCGGAATGCCCGGGAGCCGATTGTGCCAATTGTGTCCTTGACCCCGGAAATGGTGGTGGAGGTAATGAGGATGGCGGCAACGGCGGCGGTGGTGGTGGTGGTACTTGGGTGCCTTTCGCAAGATTGGTATTTGTATCATGCGAAGAATATGGTTATCCCGATTGCCATGTTTCAGTTATCAGATGTGATTATGGATCGGGAACCTGTATGCCAGAAACGCAGGGCTTTTGCAGCGAGGAATGTTTCGGCTGGTAAGGTATCCGAGAGATAAAAGATCTTAATTGATTGTGCTGGGCAATAAATGCCAGGCAATCTTCCATGATAAGATGACAACAAACAAAGTGAAAAAAGCATTGATTGTTTAGATATGTTTCCCAATTTAAAAAACTAACAGAGACATATATCTCAATCCACTCTGTTTATCTATTTATCTCTGTCTTTCTACTGATTTATCTTTGGATTTCTTTCTTTTAAAGAAATATTTGGTTGTCTATGTAAACTGCCAATAGTAGGTGTTTTACAGAGTTACTTGTTTGTTCCGCACAGTTAATAATTTACGTTAAAAGGTATAATTTAATTCATTGGTTTTGAGTGTGAATAATTAAAACATCGTTTGAATTGTCGAATTGATGAGGGCAGATTATTTAAGCAAAAAGCACTGTTTTAAATAAAATCTGATAGTGTTTTGACTTTTAATAAAACATAAATTGTGCTGGCATGTACACCTCCGGTTCAGAGGTGAAAATTTTATACTGTTTCAAGAAATTAAACACGGTCAATGTTCTTGATTGCGTTCAGCAATAAAGGGCAGATACCAATTCTCTAATCTTAAATTTTTTTTATTATGAAAAAATTAATTAAAGTATTTATGCTTTCCATGCTAACGCTGGTATTTTTTATGCCGATTAGCAGCATCGCCAATTGTCCGGAGTGTCCTGGCGCTAATTGTGACAACTGTGTCTTCGAGCCTAGTGGCGGTAGTGGTGGTGAGGACGGTAGTGATCAAGGCGGTGGCGGCGGAAATCCTTATGGGGATGGATATGTTCCGCAAGTGTCTAAGTGGACATTCTTCCATTGCGAGGATTTCGGTTACCCAGATTGTAACATTCAAATCATTAGGTGTGATTATGGCCATGAAGGATGCCACCCTAATACTCAGACTTTTTGTGTTGATGAATGTTATGGCATGGGAATATTAGGACCTGGGTTTCCATAGAATGTACTCCCTGTTTGTTTTAGACAATAGTTAAAAACCATGCCCAACAGTTGCGAGTATATAAATAAAACAGTAATAAAATGTTCTATTTTTAATTATGGGCAACTTTAAATCAACGCAAGGTTTTTTTCTATCTTTTTAATGCTTCACCTGTATTTTTCAGCTCGTTGGTGAAGCTTTCATTCAGGAATGGTTGAATAATAAATCCCTGGATACAGTTGAATTTATTGTTTGACCATTCTTTGTAAAATTATTTGCATCGATATGATTCTCATTTATTCAAAAAAAGCAAATCATCGTTTTATATTTTTCTTTGTCATCCTTTGTTTTTTATATAGCTGCCAACCAGAGGAAATGACTTCTTCAGGAGCAACTTCAGAGGTGATCAATTTAAACATCAATGAAGCCGTAGAAATAAATTATGACAAAATATTTAGCGAGATAGAATATGTCCCTTTAGAAACTACACCGCAAAGCTTGGCCAGTGATATTTTTGCGACGCACGTAAATGATGACAAAATATATTTGTTCAAAGGAGATTTAGACAGGTCATTTCATATTTTTGATCGATCCGGAAAATTTCTCTTTAATATAGATAAATCCTCTGGCAAGCAAAGGGGGCCTGGTACCTACTATCGTGTAGATGATTTTCTTGTGGATGAGTCAAATGATATGATTGAGTTGATTGACAATTTGCAGAAAAGAATATTTAAATATGATAACGGTACGGGAGCGTTTATTGAATCCGTAAATACATCACAACCATATAAATATTTTTACAAATTAGAAGACGACCAATACGTTTACAGGTCTAACGCCGGATGCCAAAATTCCGAAAGCAATTTCATCCACTTTTCTGGCAGTACAAATGGAGAAAAGGAATCATACCATTTAATTCCTGATTACCTGTGCAACTTAAACATAACGGACAACAAGCCCTTTTACCCGGCTTCGAACGGAGAATTACTTTATACAGAAAGATATAACAACGTCATTTATTCCGTTTCTGAAAATGGGGTTGATCCCAAGTATATTGTTCAAGCCTCAGATGTTTGGCCACCCAAAGAATCACTGCAAAACCTGGCTCGAACGGATATGTCTGATAAAATAACTGTATTGAACAATGAACTTTCCAATTATGTAACAAAGTTTAGCTTTATTGCTGATTATGAAAATCATCTGCTTTACACTTTTTCTTACAGAGGAGGATATTATTGGAATTTCTACGATAAAAAGAATCAAAAAAACAAATCTTATGTATTCCACGGGATAGACCGTGCTAAACCGAATGAAATTAATCTTGGATTTAGGTTTGTAAGACCGGTCTGCAGGTATAAAGATTATTTGGTTTTTGGCTTCCAACCTTATCAAATACTGAATTATTTTGAAACTCTGTCAGCGGACATCAGAGCAGAGATAACTGCTGACCCCAACAATAATTTTACTCAGTTGGTAAATAACCTCGACAGAAACGACAACCCTGTTTTGATTTTTGCCAAACTTAAACCAGAATTCCTGTAAAAGCTTTGACCTTGAAGAAATTTAATGCTTTGATCCAATTCATTTTATATGGCCTCTTTATGATCGGCTGTAATTCACCAATGGATAACAGTACTCGTATGCCGGAGAGAACATCATTGGAAGAAGAACAAAAAATTATGAACGTACCAATAAGTGTTATAGAACAACAAGATTTCAATCGTGAAATCATAACACAGGGTAAAATAAAATCCCGGTTCCGTTCCGATGTTGCCTTTGAAATTAATGAGCAAATTACTGCTATTCATATCCGGACAGGGGAGTATGTGAAAAAAGGACAATTATTAGCTGAACTTCAAGATGTTAAATATCGACTGGCACTCGAAAAAGTCGAGCAACAAATGCAGCAAGCGCAACTTAAGATAGAAGAAAAATTGATTTCCCTGGGATATGAGTTGGGAAAGGACACCATTCCTCCCCAATTATTAGAACGGTTGTCAATCCAGTATAATATTGGAGGATATGAAAATGAGAAAAAGTTGGCGAACCATAATTTGGCCCAAACTCGGATTTATGCTCCCATCTCTGGTGTTGTCGCTAACCTGGAGGCGCAAGCAGGCAATTATAGCAGTCGATATAAGAAACTCTGTACCATCATTGACAACAGGAACTTACAAGTGGTTTTCCCGATACTAGAAACCGAACTAATGGAAATAGAACCGGGAATGCCACTTCTGATTAAACCTCTATACCAGGTAGAAAAAAAATACCGGGGTAAAGTTGCAGCTATTAATCCGGAAGTGAATGAATTTGGTATGTTAGAAGTGATGGCCTCTATTGACAATACGGACAGGTATTTATTGGAAGGAATGAAAGTACAGGTTTATTTACAAAAGGAAATTCCAGGCCAACTGGTCGTAACGAAAAAGGCCGTAGTGGATAAGCAAGGCAAGCAAGTTGTATTTACCTACGAGGGTGGGCATGCCCACTGGAATTATGTCGAGATAGAACACGAAAACTCTGATTATTATACCATTAAAAAAGGGCTCGAATCAAGAGATACAATTATTGTAGATCAAAACCTTTATTTGGTACACTTGGAAAAAGTTAACCCAGTATTTTCTCAATCGCAACCAAATGAATAAATGGACATTTCAAGTTAGGATGCTGATTTTACTAGGTTCGTTTATTGGAATATTGTTGATTCCATATTTATCTGTTCAGTTTAACCCTTCTCCTTCCAGTTTTACACTCAGTGTTCATTTTAGTTTTAAAGGGGTCGCTCCACCAGTATTGATTGAAAGTGAAATAACCACTCACTTTGAACGGGCATTTGCCAAATTGGAACATTTGGAAAGGCTTACCGCTGTATCAAGAGCAGCGGGAGCCTCCCTTGAATTATCTTTCAATGATTATGTTGAAATGGATAAAAAGAAATTAGAGATATTAACACTGATCCGCCGGTTGTATCCTTTGTTTAAAGAGGAAATAACTTTTCCCGAAATACACTATGAGAGCAAATTTAGAGATAATCAAAAAATATTGAGTTATACACTGGTGTCAGAGCTTTCTCCTAAAGAACTTGAAAAACAAGCTGCCCAACAAATAATCCAGCCTTTGTCCCTGATCAAGGGCATTCAAAAAATAGAGCTGTCAGGTGTGCCTAAGTTTAAGTGGCAAATAAAGTTAAAGGAAAACATGGCCAAAAAACTGGCCATTACTGATGAGTCGATTACAGCAATTATCAAGGAAAATTTTCGTAAAAAGGACATAGGTTATACCTACGATCATAAAAACCGATTGGTCTATACTCAATGGGGCAATAATTCATCTGAGCATGTCAAAAAACAATTAGAGAATTTAATCATTACCCTTGCGGAAAACAGAACGGTGTACCTTAAGGACATAGCGACTATCAGCAATGAAGAGCAAGAAAAAATCAGTTATATACGCATCAATGGCAAACCAGGAATTAATTTACAAATCTTCTCCAACAACCAAATAAACCAGCTTCAACTGGCAAAA
>JBCBRY010000017.1:0-95633 GCA_039819485.1 Bacteroidota bacterium
GAAAAGAAAGTGCATTTCTCCCCCTTTGGAGGGGGCCGGGGGGAGGAAAAACAGATTGAACGAATTACAATTATTAATTTCTGAACAACTTTATTATTTAAAATTTAAAATACATCTTAGCATTTTTATAGCAAATATTTTCTACCATTTGGCCCAGCCATTTGACATCATTTGGCAGCTCACCATTATGCACGTCACGGCCAATTAAATTACATAAAATTCTTCGAAAATATTCATGCCGGGGAAAGGATAAAAAACTACGGCTGTCAGTCAACATACCGATAAACCGACTCAACAGCCCCATGTTTGACAGGGTATTCAATTGTTTTTCCATTCCATCTTTCTGATCCAAAAACCACCAGGCAGAACCCCATTGGATTTTTCCTGGCACAGTTCCATCATTAAAATTACCAGCCATTGTTGCGAACAATTCATTATCCGAGGGATTAAGGTTGTATAAAATAGTTTTAGGCAATTTCTCTTCTGCATCCAATCTGTTCAAAAAGTACGACAACCCTTCAGCCTGCGAATAATCGCCAATGCTGTCACACCCTGAATCGGCACCGATCAGCTTAAATAAACGAAAATTATTATTCCGAATAGGCCCCAGATGCAACTGCATCGTCCATTTTCTTTGGTGGTACATTTTGGCAAGCTGAAATAAAATTTCCATTTGAAAAAATGCAGCTTCACGGTTATTTAATTTTTCCTTTTTTCTCTTTTTAAAAATTGCATCCAATTTTACGTCGCTCAAAACAGCAACCTTTAAACCGGGCAAACCGTGGTCGGAAAGCTGGCAGCCCAGTGCATTGAAATACGCTATTCGATTTTCTAAAGCAGCCAATAAATCGTCCGCGGTGGAAATATTCCCCCCAGTTATGTTTTCTAATTTTTCAATGTATTTTAAAAAACCATCATCATTGATATTCATAAATTTATCAGGACGAAAAGTGGGAAGCATTTTAAATCCCTGACCGCCATTCATTTCTTTTTTATGAAAACTTAAATCATCCGAAGGGCAATCAGTGGTGCAGATCACTTCCACATTCATTTTTTGGAGCAAACTTTTTACTGAAAAACCCGCCGTCTGCAAATCTGCATTTGTTTGTGCATAAATTGCCGAAGCAGTGCCCAGATTCAATAATTCCTGAATACCAAAATACCTTTGCAACTCCATGTGAGTCCAGTGATACAAAGGGTTCCTCATAGTGTAGGGAACTGTTTCGGCCCACCTCAAAAATTTCTCTTTTTCATTTGCCGCACCAGAAATATATGATTCGTCAATTCCGTTGGCACGCATGGCTCGCCATTTATAATGATCACCATTTAACCAAATATCAGTTATTGTGGAAAAATTAATATCGTTTGCAATTTCGTCCGGCGGCAAATGGTTGTGATAATCAATAATCGGTTGATGCTTAGCATATTCATGAAACAAACGTTCTGCGGTAGTATTTTGCAATAAAAAATTTTCGTCTAAAAATGGTTTAATCATCAGACTTTATTCGAAATCAAAAAATTGGAAATTAAGAAATTATCAATTGGTCGACTTTCAGTACAAGACGGTTTTTTAAATTCCTAATTTCTAATTTCAATTAATCTCTATTTTATTTTCCATTGATTTAAGTATCCCTAACTCCAATCCTCTCAATTCAGCCAAACCACGCAATCGGCCAATCCCAGAATAGCCCGGATTTGTTTTTTTATTTAAATCATCAAGCATCTTATGCCCATGATCAGGACGCATCGGAATTGATCGGTTTTGTTGTCCCGCAACGATCAATAATTTTTTCATAACCTCAAACATATCTACATCGCCCTCTAAATGATTGGCCTCGAAAAAATTGCCGGCGGTATCTCTTTTTGTAGACCGGAGGTGAATGAAATTTATTTTATGTCCAAATTTTTCGATCATATCAGGCAGGTCATTATCGGGCCTGACACCAAATGAACCTGTGCAAAAACACAATCCATTACTTGGTGAATCTACTGCCTCTAAAACATATTTTACATCAGAAGCTGTACTTAACACCCTTGGCAAACCTAACAAAGAAAAAGGTGGATCATCCGGGTGAATGGCCATTTTCACATTTGCCTTTTCAGCAACCGGAATTAATTCCTTCAAAAAATAAATTAAATTATCCCGTAATGTTCCGGCATCAATATTTTTATATGTCAATAAAATATTTCTAAATTTTTCTAAATTATAAACGCCTTCTGTTGTACCTCCCGGCAACCCTGCGATAATATTTTCCGTTAATCTTTCTTTTTCCGCATCGGTCATTTTTGCAAACCGTTGAGCAGCTTTTTTCCGCTCCTCTTCACTATAATTAATTGCTGCATCAATTCTTTTTAAAATAAATAAGTCAAAAGCTACAAAAGCATTTTTCTCAAAATACAAGGCAGTGGAACCATCAGGCATCAAATAATCTAATTCGGTACGAGTCCAATCCAATACGGGCATAAAATTATATGTAACGATGTGAATTCCACATTTCGATAAATTGAGGATGCTTTGTTTATAGTTTTCAATATAAGCCAAATAATTACCCGATCTTCGTTTAATATCTTCATGGACGGGAATACTTTCCACTACTGACCATATCAATCCCGATGCCTCAATTAATGATTTTCTTTTTTCAATTTCTTCTATAGTCCACACTGCTCCATTGGGAATATGGTGCAAAGCGGTTACAATACCAGTGGCTCCTGCTTGCCGGATATCAGATAAACTTACAGGGTCCTTGGGACCATACCATCGCCATGTTTGAATGAGTTTGTTCATAAGCCTGAACGCTGTTAAAATTATTATACGAGGGTAACTAAGTAAGCGGGTGATCAAAAAAAGGGCGCTAAAAATGACACTTTTATTTTGGCAAATGCTTAGTTTCCAGAGCTTAAAACTCTTGTTCAGGCAAAGGAAAAGTGTCATTTTCGATTTTGAATCACCTGCCTAAACCCCGCAAAATGCACTAAACCCACCATCCACTGGAACCACTATGCCAGTGATAAATGATGACCGGTCGTCGCAGAGCCAAAGAATAGTACTGATCAATTCATCCGGCTCACCAAATCTTTTCATCGGGGTTTGGCCAATGATGGTTTTACCACGGGCTGTCAATGAGTGATCTTTATTGGTCAGTAATCGCCGGTTCTGATCAGCAATGAAAAACCCAGGTGCGATGGCGTTGACCCGAATTCCCTCACCGTATTTAGTAGCCATTTCCACGGCCATCCACCGTGTAAAATTGTCAACTGCAGCCTTGGATGCCGAATACCCAACGATCCTCGTCAAAGGAAGTAATGCGGCCATGGACGAGATATTGATGATACATCCCTTGCCTTGTTTGATCATCGGTCTTGCAAAAGCTACGGAAGGAATGAGCGTCCCCACCAAATTCAGATCATTGACTTTTCGAAACTGTTCGATCGAAATATCAAATATGGATTGATCCGGCCGAATCGTGGCCCCTGCCATATTGCCGCCGGCAGCATTGATCAAGATATCAACTCTACCTGCTTTTTCAATGACTTCGTTTACAGCCGTGTTCACCGAGTCTTCATTTATCACATCACATTGTACGGCCATTATCTCCAAGCCCAATTTTTTAAATTCAAGAACTCTGGACTTCGATTTTTCAATATTTCTTCCCAAAATGAAAACGGTGGCCCCCGCCATTGCCAGCCCTTTGGCAAAGGCACTGCCAAGGGTTCCATTTCCACCGGTTATGACTGCGACTTTATCTTCCATTTGATCTTTATTTGATTTGTTATGAATTGAATAGACATAAGTAAGCAGGTGGTCAAAAAAATAAAACTTTTCCTTAGCCTGAAAAAGAGTTTGGAGACCATGAGATCAAACATTTGCCAAAATAGAAGTATCATTTTTAGCGCTCCTTATTTTGTCCAGGCACTGACCATGCAAACCTATTCATACAAATCAGGTGGACTATCGAGCGCACCTAATTTGTGAGGAGGTTTTTTAAAGGGGAACTCTGTAAAGAATTCTGTAGCACAGTAATCAGCAGTCAAAATAGACAAATTGCACAGATTATTTGTCAATAATGCAGAATGTCATGTAGGTGAACCGATTCTCAGAATTTTTACCAAAAATAAATTAGCAAGAAAATTTTGCAGGAGTAAAAACAGGCTATAACAGAAAGCCCCGGCAGCTAGACTGCCGAGGCTTTGCTATTCATAGTTTCTATTTCCGTAGTTGTTATGGCAACTTCTCAATCAGCACGAAGTTGGCAAGTCCCAGCGTATTATCTGGAGCAGCCAGTGTGGTATTGATCAAGAGCTTAGCCTTGTCGTTGCCTGGGCCTTGGTAAATGACGTTTCCGTCCATGTTGAAATCAGACATGTCATAACCAGTCACTATGTAATTGGCCAAGACATCTTCATTCCCCGGCGCAAGAACGATACTGGAGAACAGGTTGAGCACATCGTTCCAGGGTCCCTGGTAAATGATGTATCCATCACCGTTGAGATCGCCTGCCCAGAGGGCCATTTTGCCATTGCTCATTTCAACTCTGGAGTAATCTCCAAAAGTTTCAGTGTCTGGATCGGTGAAATCAATGGTCGTTACCGAAGGTGATAGCAACATCGGGTTTTCGGTCATTACACCAAGGTGATTCCGGTGGCGCACAGCAATGTAATAACTGCCACTTGGCACCCGCTCAAATGTGAGGAAGGAAATCCCATCCACATCCCTGACGTCACCATCCCTTTGCAGGAGGCACGCCCTGGTCGCGACTACGCTATCCTTGTTCACAGCAGAACGCAACTCAACCATGACCCAATCAACCGGTGCATCGTTGCCCGTCATGTAAAAATTATATGGGTTACACCATTCTTTGTAAATACCAAAGGTATTTTCGTTAGGGTTGCCGTAAGGATTGTAAACAGCGTTGCTGTCTTGTTCAAATCCTCCGCCAATCACATCTCCCAGGTTCGGAAACTGATCTTGTCCGATATGGATCAGGTGAGGCAGACCACTGTATGGCTCATATTCCGGCAACCTTCCGTTGTAGCGCAGGTCATCCCTCATTTTGCCCAGAGAATCCTGATCGATCATGGCACCCATCAGGTTAATCTTCACATCCAGAAGAATGCCCCGGCAGGCTTCGTTGATGATTGGGTCACAGGCATTTGTGGGATCACTTTCGATTGGGTCTACGACCCCATCGTGGTTGACATCTTCCTCTCCGTCATTAAATTGATCGCCATCAGTATTAGGATTCAATGGATCGGTTTCACCCGGATCGAAAATACCGTTCAGGTCATGGTCCTCTACTCCGTCGAGGATCAAATCAAAATCAGAATCAGGATTGTAAAGGTCCGTTTCGCCTTCGTCCTGGGTATTATTGAAGTTGCTGTCCTCTACAGAGTCGGGCAATAGATCATTGTCCGAATCTTCATCCAGGAAATTCAGGATACCGTCACCATCGTCGTCTATGTCAGGGGTATTATTGGTTTCTGCAAAAGTCCCGTCAGGCTGTGCACTCAGGTAAGAAGTTTCATCATCATCCCCGCTATCTTCCGCTACACCATCGGTAATGATTCCGTCGTCCTCGGTCATGATATTGCCGGTAGCCTCCGCAACGTCGTCGAAGCCATTGAGGTTGTCATCAACCCAGTTGTCCCAAACTCCATCATTGTCGCCGTCATATTCAGACAGGCCGGTTTCCAAAATATCCAGAATATTGTCGTTATCTGAATCATGGTCTGTATGGTTTGGGCTACCATCATAATCTGCATCTCCATCTTCGTAGGCGGTGCCGTTGCCATTTGTATCTTCTGGCTGGCCATCTTCCTCGGAACCGTCTTCATCCGTCAGGATTAAAGGAAAGGTCACGTAAATATCGCTGAAGCCATCATCGTTCAAGTCTACAAAATTGGCATTCAACTCCAAACGTCCATCACCGTTGATATCGATTCCTCCAACCTCTATCAGGTCACCAGTACCATCGTTATCCGAATCATTATCAAGAAAATCAGGAACACCATCTCCATCAGAATCCGGCACAATGGATTCATGAGTTCCGGTATAATCCTCTCCATCATAGACCAACAATGGAGCATCTGGATTTTCATCTCCCGGTACCAGGTCTATGTCCGGATCATATACGTCATTGAAACCGTCATTATCGGCATCTTCCATTGAAGTTGGATCACCGGGAACAGGATATTCAAAAATTCCATCGCCGTTCGTGTCCACTCCTCCTAATTCTATCAAATCCGGGATGGCGTCATTATCACTATCGTGGTCCAGATAATTAGGAACCGTGTCTTCGTCCCGGTCATTGATAGGTGACAATGGGTCGAAAACAACGGAGGCCAAAAGGCTGGTATCAATATCGTTGCCATCATAGCCATAGGCAAAACCGTCGTTGTCCGTATCCCAGTTTTCTTCACCAACGATATCAATGACTCCGTCGCCATTTGTATCCACCCTTCCGGTTTCTATCAAATCGGGTGCGCCGTCATTATCGGAGTCAAGGTCGAGGTGATTGGGCACTCCGTCGCCGTCGGAATCTTCATCTGTTTCAATTACATCGGGAATACCGTCATTGTCATCATCATGATCGAAATAATCCACAATACCATCGTTATCAGAGTCTTCCTCTGGGGAAACATAGATGTACTGTACTTTCTCGGTGATATTTCCACAATCATCGACCCCTCGCCAGGTCCGCACGATGTAACCATTGCAACCAGTCAAAGAAGTTTCATCATCTGAATAGGTCATGGAGACAAATACAGAACAGTTGTCTTCTTCATCATCAACATCCCCGGTCAGCAGTAAATTGTCTTTATCATCTGAACAGACAATAGTCAAATTTCTGGGGGCAGAAAAAGTTGGTGGGACAATATCTTCCAGGATATGGGTCTCCGTCAGCTGAGTCACATTTCCACAATCATCCACTGTAGACCAGGTCCTTGAGTATGTAGTATCAGTCAAACAGTTAAAACCAGGATAATCTTCTGTCATGATCAATTTGATCGTCGCATCACAGTTATCAATTGCTATGATCTCCGTACCAATTTTCAAAGGATCAGGTATTTCATCGCAGGCAACAGTTTTACTTAATGGCAGGCTGCCTTCAATGACGAGGAAGCACATGTTTTCAGCAATATGTACGCCATCCAGATAATCCCATTCCTGAAGCTGAACAGAAAACGAGGAACTTGAAACGGAAGTG
Organism: Bacteroidota bacterium; assembly: GCA_039819485.1. Lineage (GTDB taxonomy): Bacteria > Bacteroidota > Bacteroidia > Chitinophagales > Saprospiraceae > UBA6168. The sequence goes on from JBCBRY010000017.1 coordinate 7,206, forward strand.
ACCCGTGCCGTGACTGGTTCGTTTTCATTCGAAGTCAGGGCACCTACCACCACAACCGGGTTGTGATATTTATTTGCCAATGAAATAATGTGGCTGCCGGAAGTCAAATCTATCCTGCCAATTTCTCCAATGATATCACCGTCTGTGTTGGTAATATTTCCGGTTGCCTGCATGGCAAAATAGCCCACCGTTTCCAGGATATGGTCCGTTTCCCCATCCGCAGATGTTTCCTCTTGCAGCCAAATATCAACACCAGTTGCAGACTGGTTGGTGGTACGCAACGTCACCGGATCATTTTCATTGTTTGTTTGAATCGTTGCGAAGAAATCAGGTGCGGAAGCAAAGGTTTCAGAAAAAGTACCGGTACCCGGCGTACTTGACATTAACCAGCTTCCTACTTCGAAAGGATTGGTTCCATCATAAGTACCTGGTTCAAATGCGATCCAGGCCACACTCTCCATTCCGTGTATATCATCATTTCCTTCTTCTTCTTTCAACCTTAACTGGAACTGAGTTGTAGATACGTTCCGCAGTTTTGTGGACACCGGTGTAAAGTCGTGCCGCGTCGTGACCTGTGCCAGAATGACCGGCGGTGATGAAAACTGGATCGGTAGAATAACCGTTTTCCAATAATTGGAAACATTTTCCATCACTCCTGCGACCATTTTCTTTCCATTTGGCAGCGTATACACCCGGAAGATATCGGGAGCAGTAGCATCCTGAATAGTGATGGTCTGTTGGGCCGCAGCGGTATTGCTACAATAGTCAACGCCATTCCAGATACGAGAAATCAAATAATTGTTCAAGGCACAGCTATCCGTTCCTTGCGTGGTAAACTCATCCGTTCCGATAGAAACGGTTTGGCAATCTTCAATAATATCAACAGCATCAGCAACCGGTATTTGATCATCGCAGCTGATGACGATGTCATCTGGCACGTTTAAGATGGAGGGTGGATTGGTGTCTGTCAGGTCAATCAAAACATGCGCCGTATCACAACAACTGGTTCCGTCATTGCAAACCATATATTGAAACTCATCAGTACCGCAGTAAGTGGAACTTGGGTCGTAAATGAATTCGCCATCTGTCTCAAAATCGAGTGTTCCATTGGTTGGAAAAACGATCAGTGTATACGTTGGATTGACCAAATTGAAGTCATTGCTACTTACATTGTCGGCATGTGGAAATCCAGGGCAGACGGTATAATAAGTGTCATCTCCCAGTTGTGGTTTTTCAACCAAACGGGCGATAACGCTGTTCGTAGCCACCCAGTCCGTACATGGCGCCCGCCGGGCCTTACGCCTAAATTCAGTTGTGACTGAAATAATGCCCGGATCATATGATTCGGAATTGGCCCCTGCAACATCTTGCCATGCACCATATCCACCAAAGCCATCGGCCTCACGGTACTCCCACTGATAGATCAAGGTACCACCCGTTCCTCCGGATGGATTGGAACCACCAACGATTTCAGAAGGATCATAGGTGCTGCAAAGCGTTTCACCTCCGAGGATGGTTCCTCCGTCATTATAGTTGTCAACAATTGAAATAATGGTATCGCGCACCCCGATGCAGTTGTTTTCATCCATCGTGACGGCAATACTCGCAAAACCACCGTTGGTGAAATAAACACTGTGTGGTCCCTGGCCCGAGATGGTACTCGGAATAGCACCGTTGCCAAAAGTCCAGGTAAAAACTGGATTTCCGGTAATTGGTATCGCTTCAATCACAACGGTCTGGCCGGTACACTCCTCCATGGCTGAGAGCAAAATATCTGCTTCCGGTGGAGGATCGGATAACGCAACCGCTCCGTATGATTCGGCGCAATCACCTCCCTGATAACGAACCTGTACCTCATAGACCCCCGCTCCCTGGTTCGGGAAGGAATTACTGGTTTGCCAGCTGAGTCCGCCATTGATGCTGTATTCCACGTTCGTACCGGCGGGGTGGGTCACCTGAATGACCAGGGCCCCGTCGTTCAATTGACAGGCAGAAGGATCAAAAGTTACGACATCTGTGATCTCAATTTCTGGCCGCAAGGTCAGTGGCCGGTTGTCAGTAGAGACACAACCATCTTTTTCAGTCATCAAAGTAACGAGCGTCGAGGTAAGTGCAACCCCGTCAGGCACATCAAATTCAATGAAATGAGGCCCCTGTCCCAGGGCGGTATTTGGAGAACCATATGCGCTGAAGTCCCAGGTATAATCGACATTGGGCCCGGCGTCTTCCGCATCATATTCATAATCCGTCAGTTCACAAAGGAAACCAGTAGCACTGATCGGGAAAGTAACAATATTGGCTACAGGAAACGGCTTCACCGTTTTCATCACCACATTGGAGTTAATCCACACTGCACATGGTACCCTTCTTCCTTTCCTACGGTACCAGGTGGTTTGGGTAATCAAACCGGGATCATAAGTTTCGCCGGTGGCACCGGCAATTTCAGTCCAAGAAGCGCCACTGTTGGTACTTTCTTCCCATTGTAAGGTTTCATAACCATCCACTCCCCCGCTTGGTAGTGAGATACTGGTGATTTCAGTTGGATCAAATGTGCCGCACACGGACTCATCTCCACTGATCTGGCCGGCATCCACATAGTTTACTGAAACCATTTTTGTAATCACATTTGAAATCAGGAATACGCCACATGGAGACTTACGGGCAGTTCTCCGGTAGTAGGTCGTTTGACTGATGACCCCTGGATCAAAATATTCTTCATCTGCATCTAAAATCGGATTCCAGGAAAGATTGTCTGTAGATTGTTCCCATTGATAAATAGGAGTCGAGGTGCCAGTTCCGCCGCTAGGTGCGACAACGTTCAGGATGATACCAGGATCGTAGATACCACAGTTTTCTTCATCACCTGCAATCAAACCAGCATCGGTATAATTTGAAACAACCGTTTTTGAAATAGTGTTGGTGTATTGATAATCCGTGCACTTGTTACGACGGGCGCCCCGACGGAACCTTTTCGTTCCGGAGACATTCCCAGGGTTGTAGTTTTGGCCAGTAGCCCCGATGATCACCGTCCATGTAAGGCCGCCATCTGTACTTTCTTCCCAGACATATTCCAAATCTCCACCTCCTCCTTCGGCTGGGGCCGTTTCGATAATCTCATTTGGATCAAAAGCATCACAGCCGATTTCCACCCCGCCAATTTCACCGGCAATAGTCACATTTTTACAAACGGAAACCCGATAATCCTCTACTTCCCCTTCTTCAGTAATACCATTGTACGCTGTGACGGGAGAAAACGGAGCAGACCTGAACAAGCGGAACCTGAAATAATAGTCTTGCCCACCGGACAGAACGGTTCCACTTGGCACATCAAAGTTGTAGTTGATAGAACCGGTACTAACTGGTTCATTGATAATCATTTCCGACGCATCATCAAAGTCGCCATCATTATTAAAATCACCATAACCGATCAGGTACCCATCTCCGGTAACATCGGCAGTAAGTGAACCACCTCCGGAGGTCGCTGTCCAGGTACTTGGATCAGTAAATGTGATACCATCTTCGTCGTCCAAGCCATCGTTATCATCACCTCTGGCACGTGAATTTAGCCTTGGTCTTGGTTCAGCATCGATCAACGCCCCCAGATAAAGTGTCGGGCTGGCAGGTATGATGTGGGCAGGCCCGGCATTTGATCGGTTTACTTTCGATATATATGGTGAAGGTAAATCACCCAAATCGAAGGTATCACTGAAAGTAAAGCCATAGTGCATATCCACCACATTGCCACTGACTGACACAAACTGAATCGCATTATTTTCACTGTCTTCAATATCATAAGCAGGTGTATCCCCTAACGAAGTAGTCAGGGTGGTAAGGCGAAGAGGTGCTACGGTTTTCGAAACAGAAACAACCATATCAGCCGTAGGCAAATCATCGAAAAAGAAAGTACCATCGAGCGCCACGGTGGTTTCACCATATTCATTGCCATCTAGATCGAGAATGTTCACGATGGTTCCATCTGGGAATGTTTCTCCTCCTGTATCACAGCGGCCGTCTTCATCTTCATCCAGACAAACCACTCCGGCCAACGTGTTCACAAAATTTGGAGCCATTCCAAAATTCACATCCAGTGAGCAATCAGTATCCGTACACCAGGTGTTATCCGCATTGGTTACCTTGCCAGCATTAATAACTACCCGGGTAATGCCGTCCAGTCCACCGTCAGCGTCGTAAGTCAAATCATAATCCGTTAAAACATCTACCTCTACGTCATAAGTGGCATCTGGTAAATTTATGAAAACATAGCTTCCAAAATCATCTGTTCTTTCCAACAATGAGTATTCGCCCGGATTGTAAATAATTGATTCAACAGTTACGGGTGTCACATTTGAAATCTGTACTGTCACATCTTCTATCCCATCTTCTTCAATGTCAAATAGTCCATCCCCGTCATCATCAAACCAAACTGTACCTCCGACGACTCCGGGAGGTTGGTATCCAAAATAAGCTCCTGCGTACTGACTGCCCAAAGCAATGTTGATCCCGACATCGGCATGATCACAATTCGTATTGAGCAAATCGTAATCAGGATCAGTAAGATCAAGTGGAGAATAACAAGGTATGCCGTTGGTATTTGGATCGGCGGTCAGCAGATAACCATTTGGCAGAGAGGCCTGATCCACTGCAATGGTGTAAGACCCGGCATCCAATCCAATAAATTCGAAGAAGCCCAATGGAACGATTCCTCCATTGGAGGTACTGACCGTATCCAGCGCATTGGTTGCATTACAATAACCATCTGCGGCATGGCAAATGAAGAGCTGGATACCACCTATCCCCTGTTCTTTTTCGCTTACTGTTCCGTCACCATTATTATCGGAAAATACATAACCAATTGCCGAACCCGGCATGGCGAATCCAAAGGCTGGACGTTCGTCGTGGCAACCGTCCGCGCAGGGCGATGCATTTACTTCCAACATTTCACCAGATGACACGACGACAGTTTGCGTTCCGAGGGTCGTCAGACGAGCCAATGCCCCATTGTGGTCAGTTGGAATATCGGTATCCGTTTCACTGATGATGACCCGGTAAGTCCCATCAACCAATTCGTCAAAACTGAAATCACCATTGGCATCGGTGACGGTGGTTTCGATCCAGAAGAAAACGCCATCATTATTAAGGTCAGCTTCCAACCTTGCCTCAATGCTGCCAAGCCTTGGTTCATCATTGCTGGCCAGGCCATTGCCGTTTTCATCAAGGAATGCATAACCTTCAATTTCACCCGTGCCACCAGTTGGCTGGTAGCCAAAATCAAGGTCGGTGTAATCAACGACACAATTGGTGGCAATGAACTCCATGCGAATATCGGCAACACAGATGTCTTGTTCCTGGCTACTCGGCAAAGGATCGTTAACGGAAAAGAAATTTACATCAAGGGTATTGGTGCCTCCATAATTGTAAGGAATGGTGCTTAAATCGACAGGATAAATGACTGTTATGTCTTCACACACAGAGCAGATAAATGGCTTTTCCACCGGGTCGAAAGTTCCGATCTGAACTCCATTTAGCTCGATTGGGTAGTCGCGGTTAACCTGATCCGTGTAACTCCACCAAGTGCTTTTCTCTAAATCAGAAGCCGCCACCCGAAACCTAATGGCGATTTCAGTCACACAAACTGAAGAGCTGCCCAGAGGGTCTGTAAAGGTGATTTCATCCAAATTGTTATTTGCGTAAGCATTATCACTGGTAGAGGTATATGCTTCATCACATATTTCACAGCCAGACCAGCTTGAATTCACGTAGTTCCAAACGTCACTCACACTAATGTTGTAACTATCATCGGTGATCGCTATGGCAGTCTTGGCGTCACAAACAGTACAAGGGCCATACTCGTCTGGGTCTTCCGTTTGGCGGGGAAAAATATTTAAAGTGTTTTCTTCGACAGCCACTATATAGTTGTCGGATGGTTTGTTGTTAAATGCGTAAGAGCCATCTGATCCGGTAATATAGGTATTCACCAATTGGTCAGAACTGTTGATCTCGCCATTGGCATTATTGTCCCGGTATAACCTGACCATTACATTTGGGATGCCTTCGTCCCCTGAGTTTTGGTGTGCGTTGCCGGACCAATCATAATAAACCGTACCTGCTATGTCCAGATCACCGCTCGCTTGCAGTCCAAAATCTACGTCGAAAATTTGTTGACCAGTAGCCACCGAAACAGCATTTGAATTATCAATTGTCCCGTCCGATTCATAGGTAATTGTCCAGGAATCAGCACCTTGTACGGTGTTTAAATCAATCGTAACTGCATAGTTAACATTAGCAGGTACATCATTGAAATTATAAATTCCCTGACCGTTGGTGGTCACTGTGCTACAGTTGCTTCCCGGAGTACATCCACTGTGAGTAAGTTCAACGGTCACGTTTGGAATTGTGGGTTCATTGGTATCTTTTACGCCATCTCCATTCACATCATCCCAGACCATGCCTGAGATGGCAGCTGCTACGTAATATCCAAAATTGATATTTGCATGATCGTTGCCGATTCCGATAATCCCGACGTCTCGACAATCTTCATTAGGATCTTTCCATCTTCCATCAGCCCAGCCATTGGCAACGCCATTTGTATAATCAGGGTCGGCAGTTTGTTCAGAAGCATTAGGTACCGTCGTTTGGTTTACTTCCATGTAGTAGTAGCCATTATTGATACCCGACATGGAGTAAAACCCATTTTCATCGGTGGTATCTCTTTTCACCAATTGCCAGTGGCCATCGTTCCAATGGTGGGTACAGCTCTTGTAATCATATGGAGCCGGATATAATAACTCGGTTGGATTGTAATCATCAAAACAACCGTACAAACGAACTTCCACACCTGGCAAGAAGTTATCTGTGCCCGACTCATATCCAAGAGTAGGTATCCATCCATCACCATCTACGTCTCCGAATACATAGCCAGAAACGGAACCCAGGTTTTCAATAGTTACGGTTTCGGCCTGTGCGCTGTCTGTAACAACCAATCCGCTGCAGTCATTCTGAAAATCGACTATGGCATTGGTTATTACCTGATTATTACCTGCTCCAGCACTTGGGTTAAGTGCCCGAAACTGGAAATCAACTGTCTGAATTTCATTAGGATAGATTGGCCCGATGTTATTGAAAATTATTTCACCATTAGCCACCTGATCCGGTGTAACGGAAGCAGAGATGAATTGGAACTGGTTGTCATCATATTCATACGTAACAGGCATTTGAGAAATGGTCGCACATTCGTTGCCCGGTTCGCCGTTGGTGCTGGCACAACAAGAAGAAGTAATACGTACACCTATTGCATCGGTATACTGGATGGACCCATCACTTGAATTGACAACGGTCCCATCCATCGTTATGGCCCAATTGGAATCGAAAATACTCCAATCCCAGTCTTGCTCATCGGTAACATCCAAGATCAACCATCCAATGTTTGGAGGGCCTACATAATCATTTAAACTTGGCGTTGAATTGCTACTCAGGACCGGGTTGGGTGCATAGGCTGTTGTGCCATCTTCTCTCCGAAAGGAAACCTGTAGATAATCGTTGTAAACTGAATAATCCAGACAAATGGAGATGATGATTTCTACCTTCTCAATTGTGCCCGTTTCTCCACTGAAGTCAAAGTCTCTGACTTTCGCTTGTCTGCTCCAATAACTTGGCCAGGACAATTGTACATCCGGAGGGCCCAGCAGGTTATTGGAATAATAATTAAACTCATTACCGGGATCTAATTGGCTGGCCCAAGCAATTACGGTACTTGAATTATCGGTATCTTCTGTGTAGGTCAGGTTTTGTATTTGCAATTGATAGTCGACATAATCATTTTCAAAAACAGTCGAACTACTAACCAATGTATTGGTGATATCAATCATATTTATAAACCCAAAAGGGGCTGACGGACTGCCACCTGAACTCACGCTATAAATTGCAGGCGTGGTATTGGTAAAGCCCGAGGGAATATCACTATCACTCAGATCAACCTCGATTAAATAATCACCGGCCGCCAAGCCCGTAAACTCATAGGTTCCATCATTTGCAGAAGTCGTTTGGCTAACCTGTAAGTCGCCATTGTCCAGTTCGCCATCTCCATTCACGTCATTGTAAATAGTTACGGTGACATTGCCAAGTCCAGGTTCACTACCTTCTTGGACTCCGTCACCTACGGTAACGTTGCCTGCACCATTATCCAGGAAAATAATATCAGAAATGGTAACTCCCTGATCAATGGCAATAGTTGCATTATCAGTATTGAAAATTGTTGCATTACCAATTGAAATACCCGCGGTGGTCACAAGAGTAGCATCAATATAGGAAGGTGAAACAAATAGGTCAAATGTCACAATTACATTGTCACCATTTGAAATAGGACTGTCAATCCACCATTGGATATTCGTCACTGCCTGAGCTGTCAGAGGTTCCGTTTCTGTCCAGTTATCTCCGTTGTCGGTAGAATACAAGACGATCGCATTGGTGCCTGAAGGCAAGGTATTGTCGTTGTCGGCTGATCCTGCCACATAATAGGCTCCACTTGGAATTTCCTGCTGAAAAACCAGCGATGCTCCATATTCCGGATGGCCAATGGCCACGCCGCTCGAATTGGTCAATTCCAGTTCAACTTCAAAAAGCCCCGACGGGGTTGTTGTCCCGGGAGCATTTACCTGAAAATTGACCGAAGAGGCAGATGAAGTCATCGGCACCTCTGTGGAAAAGTCTCCATTGTACCTTTCTCGTCGATTGCCTTTTGCCTGACTTATATATGGAGTAAGATCCGTACTGCAAGGGCCATTCAAAGGGGCAAATTCATAAAATACCAGACCAAATGCCGCGTTGTTGTTGGAGGGGATATCCTCAAAACACATCTCATCTTCAAACTCTATTTCGGAAAAAGATCCATCGGTATATTTTATAACTACCAGACCATTTGTACCGACCAACCTGAAACAGGAGGGGTCGTAAAGGCTCGGGTTGCCCACCGGCTGAAACATAAAATTATAGTCCTTCTGGTAATCGCCGTCATTGTCAAACCCCCGGTCGATCTTAGGCATTTTGAACCAAACTCCTTCCACTACAATCGTCGACCCTGGTTCGTCATTTCCAGCCTGTTGGCGCCAACCTAATGAATACTGTGAAAAAGCATCTTGGTAAACGGATGGGACGTGATTCGCATTTCCCGGCCAAATTCTACTTCCATTCATCTTCTGGTTCGGCCTCAAAGTCAGGGTCTGGCCATCTGAGGCTTCACGAGGAGTTCCATTGTCGTCAGCAGTCACCCATACATCATATGACAAAGACAAATTATCGTCACGGTTGCTATAGCTTCCGGTCAATATATTGCCGCTGGCATCAACGATATTGTAACCTAAATACCAGTATTGGACTACACATTCACCGGCAGGGATACTACCGATAAAACGAGTTGCATCCGACTCTCCAGCTTCTTGTGAAAATGAAAACGTTCCAGAATAGGGAACACTGCCGGAGGCGGTTGTAGTTGGGTACACGCCAGGTGTATTATTGCCATAATCACCAATAAAGGCAAAAACATCATTGAGATCGTTAGCGCCATCATTGCAAAATTTTACTGCAATATAAACACCGCACGGACTGGAGCTGGTGGACGACGAAGCATAGCGATCGACCGCTAAGTTGTTGTAATTCAACAGCTCAATACGCAAATCACCATTTGGGTTTTGCCCAAAACTGAAAATGGTGACCAATAAAAAGCAAATAAAAGTGAGTAACCCTTTGTTCATAATAATTGTTGTGTCTTGCCTGGAGCAGTCAGTAATCGGTTTTGTGTGACCGCTTTAATCCGGGCAGGTATATTGTAAAGTTCAAATCGAAATCTTTCTTATGAATTTGGGTCTATGTGCTTTTTTTCAACCAACGAGGAAGGAGCTACCGGGGGGATTCCATCAACAAAAATTGATGTTTGTTAAAACGGACGAGAAAAAAACCAATAAAATATGAGATTGAATTGAGAATTGGGGAAAGGAAGTAATTGATTGCTTTTAAAAAAAAGCAGTGGGTGTCCGTAATTTTTGTTTTTAAAATCCTGATTTTCAATTAGTTACCTGAAATATCAATCCAGCTTAATCTTTTTCAAGCAGTTTCAGGACTAAATCAAGAGGGGAATTGAGCAATGGGAAGGCATTTTCGGAGGTCAAACTTTATGCCAACAACGAACGTGTACATTTTACTATTTTTCAACAAAAAAAGACTTGGGCAAATAAATACCCAAGTCCGATCATGGTTTAGCAAGTTATGATGGCTAAAACTAAGTTGCAAATTACTGGTAGCGGGTAGCTGGCAGAAGGTCAACGGACATTACCAAAACAGTCCTTTTACCATCTACCTGATACCATCTACCTTTTTTAATCCACATCATCGTGAAGGAAGCGATTTCCCTCCCTGATGCGTGGCTGGTCCTCTTCCGTCACGACAAATTTGGAGTAAGTTGGTTCGGAAGAATCAGGTGTTTCGTCAAGGCTAACACCCCGGCGAAGATAAGCTGGCTGGTTTTCTAACTCATTGACCGTCTGAGGGTTATTAAGTTTTGGCCGCTGGCTCAATTGAGATAATCTTTCTTTGCGGCGACGCTCTACCTCCATCCGGTGACGGCGGTCAGCCTCTTCCTGGTCGCGTGGTTCCCTGATGTAAGGGTCTTTTCTGCGGCTGATTCCCAGCTCAGGAAAATCGACGGTATTCGCATTTCGGCTGTCATCGTCAATTCCCAATGCCTGAAAAACATTTTTTTGCTGGATGTCTTCATCGAGTGACACCCGTACCTGGGTGGCGTTGGAGGCGGGCCTACCACCTCTCAAAGTTTTGTTTCCTCTGTTTTGTTCGAAGCCCGTAGCAATAATGGTCACACTTATAGCTTCCTCCAGTGTTTCGTCAAAACAATTACCCCAGATGAGGTTGGTACCCTGTCCAGCCTCCTCTTGTACAAATTCGGTGATTTCAAAAATTTCTTCCATAGTCACCTCTCTGGTTCCTGAAGTGATATTGACCAGGATGTGCTGAGCACCTTTGATATTGTTGTCTTCCAACAAAGGCGAATTCAGTGCCTCGTCCACCGCACGCTTGGCGCGGTTTTCACCATCTGAAACTGAAGTGCCCATGATCGCAACACCACTGCCACGCATGACGGTATTGACATCTTCAAAGTCCACATTCACATAACCTGGAACAGTGATGATCTCTGCAATGCCTTTGGCAGCAGTTGATAAAATACTATCCGCCTCTGAAAATGCTTTAGAGATTGTCAGGTTACCATGAATGGCCTTCAATTTATCGTTTGAGATCACGATGATGGTATCAACGTACTTTTTCAGTTCCTCCAATCCATCATGACCGTGCGTCACTCTTTTATTTCCTTCGAAAGTAAAAGGCAAAGTGACAATGGCCACGGTCAGGATATCCATTTCCTGGGCAGCTTTGGCGATGATCGGAGCAGCTCCGGTACCCGTTCCTCCACCCATGCCAGCGGTGATGAACAGCATCTTGCAATTGTTGGCAAGGTAAGCTTTCACTTCCTCGATGCTTTCCTCACAGGCCAGTTTGCCGATATTTGGTTTACTACCTGCACCACGGCCCTCCGTTAAAGTAGGTCCGAGTTGGATTTTTACGGGTACTTCGCTTTGTTCCATTGCCTGTTTGTCTGTGTTACAAATGGCAAAATCAACACCTACGATGCCCTGTTTGAACATGTGGTTGACGGCATTGCTGCCCCCGCCGCCGACGCCAATTACTTTGATAATGGGGGTTTCATTACTTTCGTCCATTAGCTTGAAAATCATAACTGCTTGGGTTTGATTTATGATTTATGATTTATGATTTATTCTGGTTGGGGATGAATCATAAATTATAAACCATAAATAATAAATCATTTAAAATTCAGCGTCAGGCTCGGCCTGAAACCATTCTTTCGTTTTTTGAAAAATTGAATCATACCACTTATTATCGCTCCTTGTTTCTTCTGCCAGGGCGGTTTCTGCTTCCATCATCTCACGTTCTTCCGGATCGTTTTTCGGTGCTTCCTCCACGTAGTGGTTGTAGACAACCCTGCCTTCTTCTACATCTTTGATCCCTTTTAGCAACAAACCAATGGCCGTCGAATATACCGGGCTGCTCAGTTCTTCGCTGTAGCCGTGGGCCAGGTGTTCAATTGGAACCCCGATGCGAGTATCCATGCCAGTATAGTAAGCCGTCAGCTTATCCATGTGATTCAATAATGAACCTCCCCCCGTGAGTACGATACCGGCAATGAGCTTATTCTCATAACCACTGCGGCGGATTTCCCACACCACATAATCCAGGATTTCTTCTACCCGCGCCTGAATGATGCGGGCCAGGTTCTTTTCAGAAACCTCTTTGTGCTCCCGCCCCCGGAAGCCCGGTATGGTGATGATGCGGTTATCAAATACTTCTTCCGCCAAAGCAGAACCGAACTTCACTTTGAGTTTCTCTGCCTGTTGTTGCATGACATTACAACCGTCCTTGATGTCTTTGGTAATCACATTCCCTCCAAAAGGAACAACGGCCGTGTGGCGGATAATTCCGTCTTTAAAAATAGTGATGTCGGTCGTTCCACCTCCAATGTCTACGAGTGCCACCCCAGCTTCTTTTTCCTCATCGTTCAAGACAGAAGAAGAACTTGCAATTGGTTCTAAAGTCAGGTTGGCCACTTGCAGCCCGGCACGTTGTACACATTTCACAATGTTTTGCGTAGCCGTGATCTGCCCGGTAATGATGTGAAAATTAGCCTCCAAACGAACCCCTGACATACCAATTGGATCGACAATGCCCTGCTCGTCATCCACTGTATACTCTTGCGGCAGTACATGGAGGATTTTGTCACCCGGCGGTAATACGAGCTTGTACATGTCTTTCACCAACCGGTCAATATCGGTTTGGCTGATTTCAGTGTGGAGACTGTCGCGGGTCAGCATGCCACGGTGTTGTAGGCTTTTGATATGCTGCCCGGCGATGCCAACATGAGCAATCCGGAATTGAGTCCCGGCCGCCCGTTCGGCAAGTGCAATGGCATCGGAAATGGCGCGTACCGTTTTTTCAATATTCGAAACCACACCACGCATCACACCTTCACTATCTACTTTTCCGATTCCCAGGACCTCCAGGCGGCCATGTTCATCTAAGTGGCCAGCGATGGCGCATACTTTTGTTGTTCCTATATCCAGTGCAACTACCAGTTCCTGCTGTTGAGGGTTGTTTGGTAAATTCATGATTAAAAAGTTAATTATCTCAATTTCTTATGGTTTTGGTTTGGGGTTTTGGGTGCTTGTTTTTTCCTGCTTAACCAGAAACCAAGCACCCAAAACCTCAAACCAATTAATTTTTTTCACACACCACCTGCCCCTCAAAGCGGAGGTCGATGGAGTGGTATTTTTTCCATCCTTCTTTGTTCATCGCCTTTTCATAAAAAGTTTTCAGACGGAAAAATTTATCGTCCACATCTTCATATTTTCCAAAAATGATGGTTTGGTCACCAATTTTTGGGATGAGAACAAATTCACCTCTTTTGTTAAAATAAATCTGCTCAATCATGGCGTTCCAGAATTTATCCGCCAAAATATATTTAGCTAATTCAAACAGGTCTTTAAACTCATGACGATCCCGTTCAAAAAATGCTGGTGTATGTGGTTGTATGTCACCCGTGGCGACCAATGTCCTCGCAGTAAAATGGGGCGACAAGGGCATCCGGTTTCCATATTCATCCAAATAATATTGCGCTCCAAGGTTGTCAAAAATGCGGAGGATGGGAACACGTTGTTCAATATTGATTTTTACCTGACTATTAGCCGCAATTAATACTTCTGCATTTTTCACAAAGGGATCTTCTTCTAAAATCCGTTCAACCCTTTCTTCATCGATTAAACCGGCGGCCTGTTCATTCAACGGCATTCCAAAACTTCGCTCGATTATTTGGATCACATCTGCACTGTCAATTAACCAATGGCCTCCTGCCAATGGGTCCACATTCACAACCGTAGCTTCGATCGGCAATTCTTTTTTCCTGGAGGCGGCTGCAGTGATCAACAAGATCAAGAGAGCTGCTCCACCGACGATGGCGATGCGTTTTAAGGATTGATATGTTTGTGCATTTACTTGCATTTATTTATGCGTTAAATGATCCTTTACCGAATCAATTACGGTATTGATATCTCCGGCTCCAATTGTCATCAATACCTCTACTTTTTTATTTTTTAAATGGTCCACTACGTTGTTCAGTGTCACCCGGTATTTATTTTTATTTTTCATTTTATTAAAAATAATATCGGACGTAACCCCCTCCATCGGTAATTCCCTCGCCGGATAAATATCCATTAAAAATATTTCGTCCAGTTTATCCAGTTCTTCCGCAAATCCGTCCTGAAAATCCCGTGTACGAGAAAATAAATGTGGCTGAAAAATACCCGTCAACTTTTTGTCGGGATATAATTCACGCGCTGCTCCCACGGCTGCTCTTATTTCAGTCGGGTGATGTGCGTAGTCGTCGATGAAGATGGTCTTGTCGTTGCGGTGAATGAATTCAAAGCGGCGTTTGATGCCTTTGAATGTTTGCAGTGCTGTGCGGATGGCGTCTTCGGTAACCCCCAGTTGCAGGGCGATGGCAGTTGCTGCCACGGCGTTTTCGACATTGTGCCTGCCGGGCATGGCAGTTTTAATGTCCTTCCATCGTATTTCTCCGTGGCTCCGATTGCCGACACTCCCGATTTTTACATCGGGAAAAGCCTCCCAACTAATGCCAGCAACCGGAGCTACGAAGTCAAATACGAACCAACCATCCTCTACCCGGACGTTTTCGGCCCGGTATGTTCCTTCGTTTACGCCGAACGTTTCAACATTTTGATTTTCAAAGAATTGTGCCAAAGTATTTTTCACATAAATACTTCCATTAATATCAACTCTTTGCACAAAAGCTTTGAAACCCGATTCATGCATTTTCTCCAGATCTCCGTAAATGTCCAGATGGTCCGGATCCATTGACATGATGGTTGCCACATTGGGTGAAAGGTGAAGAAAACTGCGGTCATATTCATCCGCTTCAACGACAACCCAGTCGCTTTTTCCACCGACGTAATTTGACTCATAGTTCCGGGCGATGCCGCCCAGAAAAGCCGTGCAATCGATCCCGCCCGTCCGCAACAAGTGCGTGACGAGCGAGGACGTAGTTGTTTTCCCATGCGTGCCTGCGATGGCGACCGTTCTGTTGTTGCGGCTGATAATGCCCAACACTTCGGCCCTTTTCTTTACCGGAATTTCAGTACTCAAAAAATGCTGAAGTTCGCGGTGATCCCTGGGCACTGCTGGAGTCCACACGACGAGGTCAACACCGTCGGGTATTTGCGACAGGTCTTCATCGTAATGTATTGTCATCCCTTCGTTGACCAACTTTTTGGTCAGGGTTGTTTCTGTTTTATCGTAGCCAAATATTTGTATTCCCCGGCTGTTGAAATAACGGGCAATCGCGCTCATGCCAATGCCTCCGATTCCGAGGAAGTACACTTTTTTTATTTGGTTTAAATTCATTTTTTCCGTGGCCTCAGAGATGTCAGGTTTAATAAACCTGACATCTCTTGCATTCTCACAATTTATTTACTAACTAAATTTAAAATCTCTTTAGCAATGTCTTCCGCCGCATTTGGCCTGGCCAATTTTTTTATGTTCTCAGCCAGTGCCTGCTTTTTATTTTCGTCATTTAATAAATCAATGGCGGTTGACATCATTTTTTCTTTGGCTTCTGAATCGTGTACCAACACGGCTGCATTTTTTTCGACCAAAGCCAAGGCATTTTTTGTTTGGTGGTCCTCCGCTACATTTGGCGAAGGAATTAAAATTGCCGGTTTTCCAACCAGGCACAATTCTGAAATACTCAACGCTCCGGCCCTCCCGATCACCACATCAGCCATAGCGTAGGCCAGGTCTATCCGGTCAATAAATGCCATGGTTTTTACGGTCGGCAATTTTGCAGTTTCGGAATTTTTATATTCTTCTAAATACAATTTTCCGACCTGCCATAATACCTGCACCTCCGGGTTGTTTTTCAAAGAATTAAAACTGGCAGCCATGGCTTGATTAATTGTTCTCGCACCAAGGCTACCACCAAAAACAAAAACTGATATTTTATTTTTATCAAAACCAAAATGGTTATATGCTTCTTCTTTTTTTTGATTTAAATTTTTAAAAAATTCAGCCCGGACGGGGTTGCCTGTCAGCACAATTTTTTCTTTTTTGAAAAAGCGTTCCATGCCGTCGTAGGCGACGCATATCCGATGGGCATTTTTCGCCAACAATTTATTCGTCACGCCGGGATAAGAATTTTGTTCCTGCAAAACGGTTGGGATATTTTTCCGTTCGGCCATTTTTAGTAATGGCCCACTGGCATATCCTCCAACTCCGACAGCCACATCCGGCTTGAATTTTCGGATGATTTTTTTTGCTTTGAATAAACTGCTGATTAATTTAATTGGAAAAAGCAAATTCCTGATTGTCAATTTTCGCTGGAAGCCACTGATCCACAATCCTTTGATTGGGTAGCCAGCTTTTGGAACTTTTTCCATTTCCAGCTTGCCTTCCGCCCCTACGAATAAAATGTCCGCTTCCGGCTTTATTTTTTTAATTGCATCTGCAATCGCAATCGCAGGGTAAACATGTCCGCCGGTGCCACCACCTGAAATAATTAATTTCATAATTTCATAATTATTTGGGCTTCATGACATTCTGATTGAATGATTAATTTCTTGGAGGCCGGTTATCCCTTCGGTCGTTTCCTCCCCCTCTGTTTCTGTTGTCGTAATTACGATTGCCTCCGTCCCTGTTTCTATTGTCCCTATACCTGTTGTCTCGGTTCCTATTGTCACGATTGTAACCGCCGCCTCCGCCCCGGTTTCTATTGTCCCGGTTGTAGCCGCCGCCACGGTTATCTCTGTTTCCTCCCCGGTTTCTGTTGTCCCGGTTGTAGCCGCCCCCGCCTCTGCGGTCGCCTCCTTGCCGGTTTCGGTTGTCGTACCTTCTATCCTGACCTCCACTCCGGTTGTCGTATTTTTTCTGATCGCTGCCTCCTTGTTTTGACTGGCCTTCTTTGTCCAATTGTTTTTTCTCCTCTTTGTTATCACTTTTACCTGTGACTGCTTCAGCAACTGCACCCCGCGCCGTTGCTTGTTCTATATTGCTGCTTACGCTGAGTATGATTCCAAAAAACAAACAGGTAAATAAAACCGAAGTCCCTCCCCAACTTACCATCGGCAGGGTAAGCCCACTTACCGGAGTAAGGTTGGTTGCTATTGCCATGTTGGCCAGTGCCTGAATGACAATGTTCAAACTCAAACCAACTGCTGCCATTGCACCAAAAGATTTTTCAGAAATGGTCACAAGACGTGTTGTTCTGAAGAAGAGAAGCACATACAGACTCAAAATCAAGAAGGCTCCGATCAAACCATATTCTTCACAAATAATGGCGTAAATAAAATCGGCGTATGGAGTTGGCAGATAATTTCTTTGAATACTGTTCCCTGGCCCCAATCCGATGATGTCACCATTTGCAATGGCAATTTTTGCCTGGTCAACTTGTGAAATTCCACCACCTTGGGGAGGGTTGAAAAATCCATCCAATCTTGAGATCCATGTGTCCAACCGGATGACATCCAAGTCGGGCATCAATTGGGCAGTCACGATTAATCCGGCAAAAACAACAATCCCCAAAAAGATGGTCAGGGTGATATATTTTAAATCCACTCTCCCGACAAACATCATGATCAGGCAGGTTGTAAATAAAATAGCCGCAGTCGATAAATCTGCCGGAGCAATTAATCCACAGATCAACAGGGTCGGGATAATGATCGGAATAAAAGCTTTGTTAAAGTCTTTTATATAATCCTTGTGCTTGGTCATTTCCCTCGCTACTAAAAGGATCAATGCCATTTTGGCAAAATCAGAAGTCTGGAAAGTCAGATTAATAAAAGGCACTCTGATCCACCGCCGGGCATCATTTATTTCCACACCAAACATTAGCGTATATGCCAACAATAAAAAGGCGATTGACCACAAAAATGGCGCTAACATTTTAAACCTTATATAAGGTGTCAGATAAGCTACATATGCCAGGAACAATCCTAAGCCAAGAATGAATAAATGCTTGGTCAGATATGCTGTCGTATTGCCGCCGCCTATTTTCCAGGCCAATGTGCCGGTGCTACTGTAAACTGCCAAAATACTGAACATAGAAAGCACCGCCAGGATCATCCAAATGACCCGGTCACCTCTTAACTCTGCGTATATTTTTGCTCCGATATTCACTATTTAATGAAGAATTAAAAATGAAGAATGAAGAATGTTATTAATTTTTCATTTTTCATTTTCCATTAAAAAAACAGCGGCTTTAAATTTTTCACCTCTGTCCATGTAATTTTTAAATAGATCAAAACTTGCGCAAGCGGGGCTGAGCAGAACCACATCTCCTTTTTCTGCATAAATGGTCGCTCGTTCCACCGCTTCCTTTGCACTTCTGGTTTCTTCTATGTTTTTAATCAGGGGGGAAAAAACTTCCAGTAATTTTTGGTTGTCTTTTCCGAGGCAAATAAGTGCTTTCACTTTTTCCTCTGCTACTTTTAACAAAGGCGAATAATCATTGCCTTTATCAGTTCCGCCTGCAATCCAGACAATGGGTTTTTCCATGGCTTGCAAAGCCTGAAAAACGCTGTCGACATTGGTGGCTTTGCTGTCGTTGATGTAATCGACATGATTAATATTGGCTACCAATTCGAGGCGGTGCGGGTCATTTACAAAAGTGTTCAGACCTTGCTGAATGTCCGCGTCCTTTATGTCAAGTGACTTGGCGGCCAAAATGGCGCAAGTCGCATTGAAAAAATTATGTTGTCCTTTCAACACGCACTGCTGCATGTCGAATTCAGATTCACCGACTTTGAGGAAACGGGTGCTTCCAAAATCTTCGAATACCTTTATCATGCGTGGCAGGTGATCGGACTTACGAAATCTGTCAGAATTCATAAACCGTTGAATAGCAGGGTTATCTGCATTCAAAATGAGCATGTCATTTTCCCGTTGGTTCATCGCGATCCGAAATTTTGACCGCACGTAGTTTTCCATTTTATACTCATACCTGTCCAAGTGGTCGGGTGTGATATTGAGTAAAATGGCCACGTTAGGTCGGAAGGACACGATGCCGTCCAATTGAAAGCTGCTCACTTCCAGCACGTGATAGTCGTACTTATTCTCTGTGATGTTCCGGGCAAAACTGACTCCGACATTGCCGCCGATGGCGGCATTAAAGCCAGCAGTTTTAAGCAGGTGGTAAGTCAACCTGGTTGTTGTAGTTTTCCCGTTACTCCCCGTAATGCCAATGATGTCAGCCGTAGTGTAGCGACTGGCAAATTCGATTTCGGATATGACCGGTATTCCCTGAGCAATCAGTTTGAGGATAAGGGGGGTTGCATCAGGAATACCCGGACTTTTAACAATTAAATCCGAATCGCAGATGTTTGTCCATGTATGTTTGCCTTCCTCTTTTGGAATGCCTTTATCTGCAAGTTCTCTCTCGTAGTTTTCTTTTATTTTACCAGTATCGGAGACAAAAACCTCAAAGCCCAAGCTTTGCGCCAAGAGTGCGGCTCCCACACCGCTTTCGCCTGCCCCCAATACTGTTATTTTCATGGTTTGTTCGTCTGTATTTAAATTATCTCATAGACTGTTTCTAACAAGTTTTGAGTTTTGAGTGAGAGCGTTTTAATTTTTGATTCTTATGCTGTTTTTAATTTTTAAATAGAAAAAAATATTTGAATAGGCGTAATTTCCTTTTTTAAAAAAATTTGAATGAGTTGTCCGTTTTAATTTTTGAATTGGAAGTTGTTTGAAAACTCCTTGTTGATTTATTTTTCAATTAAAAAGTTCTTCCCTATTGAATGTAAATCCTTTTTCAAAAATATTGAGTCCGGATTTAGTCGGGGTTTTATCGTTGGGGTCTTTGATTAATTTCACTTTATAAACATCGATATTTTCCGAGCCTTCGATATTGTTTTTTATTTCAATAACCATCACCCTCATTTCCTGTTTTAAAGACCGGTCCATCAGGTCAATATTTTTACAATTAATGAAATCAATATTCAAAACCCTCCGAAAACCTAAACCTTTAATATTTTCATCCCGTTCCACCGTTGTGGAATTTTCTGCACTCAGCCTCAATTCCATTTTATTTAAAATACTTTCTAATTTATTTTCTTTTTTTTCGCATGAAAAAACCAGGAAAATAAAAAGAATGTAAATCGTATTTTTCATTTAATTCAAAGCATTTGTTTTTTACCGAATTTTCAAAGTCAGAATAGTGACCACTGCCAGAAGAATACTTACGATCCAAAAACGAATAACAATTTTTGTTTCCGGCATTCCCTTTTTTTGGTAGTGGTGATGCAAAGGTGACATCAAGAATATTCGTCGGCCTTCTCCATATTTCTTTTTGGTGTATTTGAAATAGGAGACTTGCAACATCACCGAAAGATTTTCTGCCAAAAACACTCCGCACAAAACCGGTATCAATAATTCCTTCCGCAGCATGATGGCCATGACTGCTATGATCCCTCCAATGGTCAGGCTACCGGTATCGCCCATGAACACTTGCGCCGGGTAAGCATTGTACCAAAGAAACCCGATACATGCGCCCAAAAAGCACATGGCAAAAATGACCAGTTCTTCGGTACCGGGCAGGTACAGCACGCCGAGATATCGCGACATGATGATATTGCTCGATACATAGGCAAATATGGCGAGGGTCACTCCAACCACACCGCTCACTCCGGTTGCCAGTCCGTCCAACCCATCTGTCAAATTGGCGCCGTTACTTACTGCCGTAATGATAATGATCACCAAAGGAGCAAAAAGCAGCCAAACATATTTTATGTCCTTTTCTCTTTCGAAAGGTAAAAATTCCGCATAGTCAATGTAGTTGTCCTTAAAAAAAGGCACGTTGGTCAGATAAGCTTTAGCGTTGACCATTTCAATGGTATCACCATTCAGGTCAGGTGCAGGAATTGCTTCACCAATGACTTCATATTTCAACTCTTCCACTGCCTTCTCCTTGTCCAATCGCACGACCATTTCATCAGAAGTGATCATGGCCAGCGCAACGATCAGTCCACACCCTACCTGACCGATGATTTTTGCTTTACCGCTCAGTCCTTTCTTATTTTTCTGGAAGACTTTTATGTAGTCATCCGTAAACCCAATGATGGCCATCCAGGTCGTTACCAGGAGCATCACCAAAATGTAAACATTGGTCAGGTCTGCCACCAGCAAAACGGGAATGACGATTCCCATGATAATGATGACGCCTCCCATTGTCGGGGTTCCTTTTTTCTGCATCTGCCCCTCGAGCCCGAGGTCCCTGATGTCCTCACCCACCTGGAGTTTTCTCAGGAAGCGGATAATTCTACCTCCGAACAACATGCTGATAATCAGCGAGAAAACCATCCCCGCTCCGGCCCTGAACGAGATATATTGCCATAAGCCCGCTCCCGGGAAGTTCCAATTTTCTTCTAACCATGTAAACAGTTCGTACAGCATGCCTTTATCTTGTTCGGCCATCGGCCGTTGGCATTGCCTATAGCCAGGAGCTAAAGGCGAATAGCCAAGTCGTTTTTCGTTTTGATAAAACAGTTCAAACAGCGGGTGCCTCCCAAGGATGAATTAAAAAGGAATCGTCAAAAGTTTAAAAGTGTGTTTATGTCATGGGAATATATCTGAATGGCACTTTTGTTATGATCCTATTATTCAGCCCCGCTGTTTTTCCCTGTTTTCCCTTTCGGGTGAATGCGGTCATCCCTCCGATTTCCGCTAGGGTATTTATGATTTATAATTTATGATTGGTTATTAATTCATAAAATATAGATCATAAATAATTCAATAATTCTTGTTTATCGTCAAAAGGGAACTTTTCCCCTTTTATTTCCTGGTATTTTTCGTGGCCCTTTCCTGCTACCAAAATGACATCGCCACTTTGGGCCAGGCGGCAAGCGGTTTTGATAGCTTGCAAGCGATTGGTAATCGAAATCACTTTTTTAATGGCATACGGCGGAATGCCTTTTTCCATTTCAGCGATGATCGCATCGGGATCTTCCGAACGTGGATTGTCGGAAGTAAAGATCACCTGGTCGCTGTAGTTGCAGGCAACCTTGGCCATCAGTGGCCGTTTTTTGCGATCCCTGTCGCCGCCACAACCAACAACCGTGATGATTTTGCCTCCGCCTTTTCTAAGATTGAAAATGGTGTTCAGCACCTTTTCCAATGCATCCGGTGAATGGGCATAATCAACAATGCCGATTACATTTCGCTCTTTGCTCTGCACATAATCAAATCGACCTTCGGCAGCTTTTAGGTTGCTCAGTGCCGTCAACACTTCTTGTTTGTCCTGTTGAAGCAAGGAAGCCACAGCGTAAACACATAAAAGGTTATACGCATTGAAATCCCCGATCAAGCGGCCATAAAAATCGGCTCCATCCAGGTCGAGGTGCAGGCCAGTCAAATAATTTTCAAGTATTTTAACTTTAAAATCAGCTGTTTTACGCAGTGCATAAGTGTAGCGCCTGGCCGCCGTATTCTGCAACATCACATCGCCTCGCCGATCGTCCATGTTAGTGAGTGCGAATGCAGATTTTGGCAGGTTGTCAAAGAACATCTTCTTGGCTTCGATATATGCCTTGAAGGTTTTATGATAATCCAAGTGTTCGTGTGAAATGTTTGTGAAAACGCCTCCGGTAAAAAAAAGGCCAGCGATACGCCTTTGTGCAATTGCATGGGAACTCACTTCCATAAAGGCGTAATCGCAGCCAGCCTCCACCATTTGTTGTATCAGTAAATTAATAGACTCCGCATCAGGCGTAGTGTGGGTGGATTTGATGCTGCGTTTGTTCACTTTATTCTCAATGGTCGATATCAGTCCAGTTTTGTAGCCCAAAGCAAGAAACAGGTCGTAGAGCAAAGTTGCGGTGGTCGTTTTCCCATTGGTACCGGTAATGCCTACGAGCTTCAGTTTTTCTGATGGGCGCCCATGAAAATTGGAAGCGGCCCACCCCAAAGCTTCGGCACTATCGGCAACCTGGATGTAAGTGGTTTTTTTCACGAGATGCTCAGGTAATCGTTCGCAAACAATGGCGACCGCCCCTGAGTCGATGGCTTTACCAATAAATTGGTGACCATCCGACGTTGTTCCACGCACCGCCACAAACAAACTGCCCGTTTTTACTTTTCTGCTGTCAAAGTCTATCTGGCTGATTTTCAGCTCCTTTGAGCCGATGACTGTTTCGGGTTGTATATCTTTTAGTATTTCTTTTAAATGCTTCAATGAATGCCTGATTGAATGACAGGATGATTGATTTTTGTCATCCTAACCTTATCCAAATTGTTTGACCATTTGCTTTTGTTCCTGGCCGGATGGACTGTTGTTTGACTCGTCCGTACTTACCGTTGATCTCTACTTTCAAACCTCTGTTTTCCAATAAAAACAAGGCATCACGAAGCCCCATTCCCAGCACATTGGGAATTCTGGTGTCGGCAATAGGCCTTTTAATGATCTTCAAAGAATCTGGTTCGTTAGCCCTCAGTATGCCCCAATCACTGTCAGAACGAAGATGATAATTAACGTCTAATTCCTTTAACACCGTTCTTATATCTCCGATGTGTCCAGCATCGTAATCAGGCATTTTTCTTTTGTTCAAACCCGCTACAGGTTGGTCGTTCACAATCGGGTACAGTTCCAAATTCGTACGGAAAGTTTTTTCGGCTATTTCCTTGAACACCGGCAGCGCAACCTGACTTCCGTAATATCCGCCTTTCTTAGGTTTGCTGATCAGGACGTAGCAGGTATAGACTGGGTCTTCGGCTGGGAAATAACCAGCAAACGATGCTTGATACCCCCGCACCCTGGTTTTGTTTTCCAAACGTTGGTAACCCAACTGAGTAGTACCGGTTTTACCCGCAAAACTGAAACGTTCCGAGCGGTATTTGTTGGCTGTCCCATAAGAGCTGTCAACCACAGCTTCCAATAAATGCTTCACTTGAGCGATGCTCTCTTTGGAAGCAATTTTCCCTTTCACTTCGGTCACGGGAAAACGCTTGAGGGTTTCACCAAACTGCTGCACCTCCGTTACGATGATGGGCTTTACATAAGTGCCATTATTCGCCACTGCATTGTAAAAAGCTGTGATTTGCAAAGGAGTCAATGCAAGTTCATAACCAATTGACATCCAAGGCAATGTAGTCCCGCTCCATCCATCTTCCTGATTGTAGGCCCGTTTGAAGTAGGGGTCCGGCTCTCCGTTTATTTCTATACCGGTCGGCAAATCAAGATAGAAACTGCGCAACCTGTCAAGAAAATGATCGGCACTGTTCTGTGTAGCGTAATTTTCATAGACTAATTTAGAAACGCCGACATTGGAAGACATGGCGAATGCTTTCTCGATAGTAGTGTTATTCAACGTGTGAGGGGTCGCATCTTCCAGCTCAACATCGTAGTAGATGGTCCTCCCCTGTTCCAGGTCAATGCTGTCGTGCAGATTGATCAGCCCGTCTTCCAAAAGGGCCAGCAGTGAAGCCAGTTTAAAGGTCGATCCTGGTTCCACGATGGTCCCAACGGCATGGTTATAATTTTCCCAGAGTGTACCGTCCTTGCGCCAGTCCAAATTGGCCAGTGCCCGGACGGCGCCAGTCTTTACATCCATCACCACAGCGGTTCCGAACTCAGCTTTGTGCCGGTACATGGCTTTGTACAAAGCATTTTCCACAATGCCCTGTATGTCCATGTTTAAGGTAGTCACTATGTCCTGGCCCGGCTTAGGTTCTATTTCCGAAAGGTTGTTTATCGGAATCCACATTCCTCTCCCGACCCGGTACATCAGGTGCGTCCCTACGTCTCCTTTGAGGTACTCGTTGAAAAAGCCCTCCAGGCCGACATTGATGGAGTCACCCTGTACATAACCGATCGTCCTGTTTGCCAACAAACTAAAAGGACGGTCCCTTTTGTACCTCGACTGAATGGACAGCCCTCCTCGATATTGGCCTAAATTGAAAAGCGGAAAACTTTTGATAAGCTCCTTCTCTTTTATTGTTGCCCCTCTTTTAATCATCAAATAGCGTTTACCTTCGTTCCTTGACTTTTGTAAATACTCCTTGATGGCCTGTTTTTGCTCTTCAAGAAATTCGCGCATGCCACCAGGCGTAAAAGAAGGATCGACAAAGGTGGCAATACAAAAAGCCAGGCTGTCAATGTGCTGATTCCAATCGGCCGAGTCCATCCCGGTAGAATTTGGATCAAAAGCAATGTCAAAGAGCGGCATCGAGGTAGCCAGCAAATTCCCGTCTTCTGTAATGATATTCCCCCTTTCTGCTTCAACTGGCACCTCTTTTATGTAAAGATCTTCTCCTTTCTCTCTCCATTCCTTTCCTTCCACCACTGAGATCTGAAAAGTTCGATGAGCAATCACTAACGCCACCAACACTACGACCGCCAACACGGCATAGACCCTAACCAATACTTCATTTTTGACAGTGAAAGCCATTTATCTGTTTGGCCTTTGGCTACTTGCTTTTGGAAATTGGCTTTTTGCCAACCGCCAATGGCTCATAACCAATAGCATTTAATCTTCAACAATGATTCGCTTAACCCTGCCAGCCTCTTTGATCAGCCCCAAACCTTTTACATCATCTTCAATTTCCGCTAAACGGCTTTTGAACATGTTTTCAGATTTGAGCGAATTGTACTGGCGCTTCAGTTCTTTTACATCCTGCTGCAGGGTTTGTATCTGCCGAATCTGTTTTTCCGCAAAATGTGCGTTGGCTATATAAATGACGGTGAGGAATCCAAGGAAGAATACGAATGGTAAGTTCTTTAGAATGAGCGAGGCACCCATGCTTCCAAAGGCTAAAAAATTCCCGTATGCAACTTTTTTCCTTGCCATCAAACTTGCTATTTGGTTCATCGTTTTTGGTTTTCAGTTTTTGGCTTCACCAACCAAGAACCATGAACCAGAAACCCAAAACCTTCTATTTTTTTATTCCAACTCTTAGTTTAGCACTTCTTGACCTCGGATTTTCGGCCATCTCTCTGTCCGAGGGCGTTTTAACACCTTTATATAATAACTCGAAAGGCCGCTCAATCTGTCCAAAAAAATCCTTTACGACCTTTCCTTCCACATTTCCTGTTTTCAATAAGTTCTTTACCGGGCGGTCTTCCAGCGAATGGTAAGAAAGCACCACCAACCGCCCCCTGGGCTTCAAAACTTCCAATGAATCTTTCAGAAACTCGTACAACGCCCCTATTTCGTCATTCACCTCAATCCGAAGGGCCTGAAACACCTTGGCGAGGTACTTATTTCGCTGCCCCCTGACCAGCGGATCGACCACCCTCAAGAGATCGGCAATGGTTTGTAACGGCTTTGCTCCACGAGCTTCGACGATCTTTTGTGCCAGGGTCCGGGCATTTCTGACTTCTCCGTATTTTCCAAAAACGTTTTGCAATTCATTGACCGAATAGCTGTTCAGCAATGCCGCCGCCGTGAGCTCGTACCCCTGATTCATCCGCATATCCAAAGCAGCATCAAAGCGGAACGAAAAACCACGTTCAGGAACGTTCAGTTGGTGGGAGGAGACTCCAAGATCAGCCAAAATCCCATCCACCTGCAAAATTCCGTGCAAACGCAGAAAACGCTTTAAAAAACGAAAGTTGTGATGACAAAAAATGAATCGCTCATCTTCGATCAGGTTTTCAACTACATCATCGTCCTGGTCAAATGCCAACAATCGCCCTTCTTTTCCTAATTCTTTCAAAATGAGCCGACTGTGCCCTCCTCCACCAAAGGTTGCGTCGATATAACACCCGTCTCTCTGGATGTCAAGCGCCTCGATGCACTCCTTGGCCATTACTGGAAGATGATAGCTCATTGGCTGTTGTTATTTCATTGAGATGCAATTGGTGATTGACCACCGCCGTTGTTGCCCAAAACAATCTGGGCCAACTGTGAAAACTGATCGCTTGTCAACTGCTCTTGCACTTCTTTCCACTTGTCAGCAGACCAAAGCTCAATGTTTTCATCGACGCCCACCAGGAGTGCCTCACTTTTGATCCCCGCATATTCCAGCAAGGAGTTGGGCAGGTTCACCCGGTCGGCACCATCTTTTTTCAAATGGGCTGCTCCGTTCAGGAACGCCCGTTTGAACATGCGGCTGTTTAGGTCGAAAGCATTTAATTGCTTAACTTGCATCGATTTTTCATCCCAAACTTTTTTGGGATACAGGTTGAGACAACCTTCAAAGCCTCTGTTAATCACAAACAGGTCTCGCTCATCGTTCGGTAGTTGGTCGAGCAGACCGGAGGGCAACCTTAGCCTTCCTTTATTGTCGATTTTACAAGGGAATTCCCCCAGAAGCTGATACATATATCTCAATCGTTGTCAAATAACAGTCCAAAAGTAATCACTTCTCTCCACTCTTGCCCATTTTTTCCCACTTTTTATGGGAAAAAGTTTTCCACATGTATATACGCACTGATAATTTAATAAAACGAAACCACATTGTTTTAATAATCGAACAAACTAAAACATATTGGTTTAAAAACTATTCAATAGTGTTGTTAGGAGACTTTTAAGCCTACACATTTTCTCACTTTAATTACCACTTCCTGACACTGACTTACCCTTATTTTGAAATTTTCAACTAAAAAATGGAAGATGTTTACCACGTACAATGCAACTGGGACCTGTTTTTTTGATATTGTGGTAAAATGTGGAGATAGGGATACAGGAATAAAAAAAAACGCTGGTAGGTTCCTCCTACCAGCGTTTTCATCAATGGACCATTAAACGTTATTTAATCAATCCTTGATGCGTGATGCTACTTTCAAGTGAGACATCACTCTATTCTTTTTTTTTGAGAAACTCATCCACCTCAGTTGGATCACTCCCCAAATGGCTTCTTTAACAATACCTTTTGACATTTTTGAAATGCCAATGATCCGATCGGTAAAAGTAATTGGAATCTCTTTAATCTTAAACCCTAATTGGCGTGCGGCGTATTTCATTTCGATCTGAAATGCATAGCCGATGAACTTGATCTTATCCAGATCGATGGACGATAGTACTTTATTTGAATAGCCCACAAAGCCTGCTGTTGGATCTTTCACCCACATCCAGGTTATCATACGAGTGTAAATGGATGCTCCGTAGGAAAGCACCATCCTGTCCCAGGGCCAGTTGACACATTTCCCACCTTTCACGTATCTTGACCCAACAACGACGTCAGCTTGTTTTTCACTCAATACTTTGAGCATCCTGACAAGGTCCTTCGGATTGTGGGAGAAATCGCAGTCCATTTCAAAAATGAAATCATAGTCTCTTTCAAGCGCCCAGCGAAATCCAGCGATATAAGCAGTTCCCAAACCCAGCTTGCCCGATCTCTCTTTCAAAAAAATGCGGCCATTGGTTTTGGCTTGTTCTAACCTGACCAGGTCAGCAGTTCCATCTGGTGAACCGTCGTCAACAATCAAAACATCAAAAGTTTCAGGGAGGGATAAAACGGCATGAATGATTTTTTGGACATTTTCATGCTCGTTGTAGGTCGGTATGATGACTAAATTCTTTGACAAAATATAGTGAGACGTTGTTTTATTGCTGTTTTATACCCAAAATTAGACATAAAGTTCAGGCCGGCAAATATAAAATTACCTCCTCAACTTATTTTTATTGAAAACCCCTTTTTTCAAAAACTATACCGCTGACGGTCAGTAGCTTTCAAACAAGCGACGCGCCTGACGGCCGATTTTTCCCTGCATAGTTGTTCCATCCACAAAATTGCTTCCCTGTATTTCATTGGGTGAATTACTGTAGAGCTGTAACTCCCACTGAGGATTGTTTAATTCCCCCCGTGCAGTGGAATGCAGCAACCGGTAGCCATTGGTTGCAAGGCTTTGGTTGAAAAACAAAAACTTTACATTGTTCTGGCCAGTCTGGGGAAATTCATTGTAAAACCAGATTTCATAAGGAGGTGCATCTGGTTCGTCCTCAATCGTGACTACATCACTGGGCACTCCATATTTCATGTAGACATAACCCCGATCCGTCTCAAAACCATACCCAAAGCCACTTCTAAATTTTTCATCAATTGCATTCGCTACCGTCATATAGCCATTATACGCACCCTCAGGATTAACGGGGTCTTCTTTTGCCCAAAAACTAAAGAGGTACAATCGCATAGCTTTAGGTTTTTCCTCCCTGATCAGTGTATTGAGCAACTCTCCGTCAACATCATCTACCTGCATGGCAATGGCCTTGAGTGCATACCGAAGTTCCTTCACGGTCATCTTGGACACAAATTCATCCTCCAGCCGATCAACCTGTTGGGCAATTTCTTCCCGGGTGGCATTTATGTAGGGATTGCTTCTTTGAAAAGGAATGGATTTTTTGGTCAGCAATTCACCGCTCTTATTTTTCACTTCGACACACAAACGGTAGTTGCCACTTTTCAGGTTGCTGATATCCATCTGGTATAAAAGCGGGACTACTGGATCGGCGGAGCGACGTTTGTGAACCAACCCGGTCTTCGCAGATGATTTGTTTCCATCAGATTCAATATAATAAGAGGCCAAAAAATCATCCCCAACCAGCTTATCGGTATCATAAATTTCATTGTAGAAAATAAGCCGGTCGCAATATTTGTCTAAAAACTGAGAAGGAAGCGGCTCGAAAATATACCCTCCTTTGGCCATCGGGGAATCAGCCTGACCGTCCGTTACTTTGCGAAGCGAAGCTACCATTTGTATATCTGACTGATAGACCCTGTTTTCACTAAAATCAATGGAAAATGTCTGGCTGTATTTGCGGGCATTATCAGCTTTATTCAAATCATTCACAGAAATTTCAAGCTTATAATCACCAGACGCCAGGCCATACCGCTTGACATCAAAGAAATCCTGGGCTGCCTGACACGCAGGGCTGTTCAGCAGATATTTGTCAAACTTGATGATCTCTTCATTTTGCTTGAAAAGAATTACAACCTCCATATTGGCCTGCAAATTAGAGTCAGGAAGCATGATAAAGGTGGAAGTCGACCCAATCACGTGCAAATAAACTTCTATGTAAGGGTTGTCTCCGCTTTTGAAGGTAGCAAAGGAGATGTTTGCGTCGAGGGCTTTAGCGGTAAATGAGGCAACGAAAAACAGAGCAATCGTGAAGTAGTAATTTTTCATGTTGGCAAGTTTACTGGTTAGTTTTCATACTGGAAAGATACAGGTATTTAAATTCCCCCCAAAGTGAAGGGGTTGTTTCGAGCCGACAAATCAACAACTAAAAGACCAATCGTTCATCCTTAGGTTGTTCTTTTCCTTCTCCGATTTTTACAAACAAAATGCTCACGTAACATTACCGGCAGCACTTCCAGCATCTGAAAAATATTAAGCATTACAATATCAACCAAATACACTTTGCGAATAAGATTATCTGTACGAACATTTTATCGTTTGCGAACTGATACCTAAATTTGTTCCATCTTATCTCACTTATCGTTCTTGCTTCACAGTCCGTTTTCCAAAAATTTATAATCAAGTCTGCTCCCACTCACTGTTCCTTTTTTACGGATAAAGGAGAACCAAAATCTGTATTCAATCACTTGAATGAAGTTGTATTTCATTCCATTGAATGATGTAATCGACACCGCTAAAGATCTCATTATTTCTAAGTAAGTTTTTTGGTAAAATGGTAGGAAGGCTGCTTCGGGCAGCCTTCTTTGTTTGTCAAAATTGAGCGATGCGAGCAGGTTCTAAGAAGGTTGACCAACCAATATCAGCCTGGTATTCCCTTTTGTCAGCCTTTCCGGAAACAAAACGCTAAACCATCCTTCCGTTGATCCGTTCCTAATTCCATGCTTCGTTTTACCAAGAAAGGAATTTACTGCCCGGCCGGGGATTTCTACATCGATCCCTGGCGGCCCGTAGAACGGGCGGTAATTACCCATGCCCACTCTGATCATGCACGGTGGGGAAGTAAAAAATATTTGGCTCACCACAGCTCCGCACCAATCATGCGACTGCGACTCGGACAAACCATTTCTTTGCAAACGATGGATTATGGTGAAACGAAATCTGTCAATGGTGTGAAAATTTCTTTTTATCCCGCCGGGCACATCATTGGTTCTTCGCAGGTGCGCATTGAAAAAGACGGAGAGGTTTGGGTTGCCAGTGGTGATTATAAAATTCAGAACGACAATGTTTGCACCCCGTTCGAGCCGGTAAAGTGCCATACCTTTATTACCGAAAGTACTTTTGGTCTTCCTGTTTATAAGTGGCAACCGCAAGCTACTGTGTTTCAGGATATTAACGATTGGTGGAAGAAGAACCAGGCAGCAGGGAAAGTAAGTGTGTTGTGCGGATATAGTTTGGGAAAAGCCCAGCGTTTGTTGAAAAACATAGATTCAAGCTTGGGTAAAATATATGCCCACGGAGCCATCTGGAACGTGCATGCAGCTTTTGAGCAAGCCGGAGTTGAACTACCGAAAATCATCCGAGTGACCAAAGAGCAGACCAAAAAGGATTATGAAAATGCCCTGGTCATCGCCCCACCCTCGGTCGGGGGAACTCCCTGGTTGAAAAGATTTGGAAAAATTTCCATTTCAGTTGCTTCCGGCTGGATGCAGGTCCGGGGGCAGGCACGCCGCCGCAACGTCGACCGCGGTTTTGTCCTATCAGATCATGCCGACTGGGATGGATTACTCAAAGCAATCAAAGCCACAGAGGCGGAAAAAGTATTTGTGACTCATGGCTACACGAGTATTTTCAGCCGTTACCTGAATGAGATCGGAATAGATTCGGAAGAAGTAAAAACTGAATTCGGAAATGAAGAAGTGGAAAACCCAGCGACATGAAATTATTCTCCCAGCTCATATATAAAATCTCATCCAGCACCAAGACCAACGAGAAGTTGAGTGCATTGACTGATTATTTCAAAAACGCAAAAGAAGAAGATAAACTCTGGATGTTGGCCTTGTTCACCGGACGTCGCCCGAAACGAGCGGTCAATTCCACTCGATTGCGCGAGTGGGCCGCAGAAGAAGCCAACCTGCCACAGTGGCTTTTTGAGGAAAGCTATCAAAATGTGGGTGACCTTGCGGAAACGATTGCACTCATTCTGCCTGCACCTACTCACTCCTCCGACCGTTCGCTCACTTTCTGGATTGAGTTTTTGATAAATATAAAAGAGCTGGAAGAACCTGAGCGAAAAGCAAAAATCTTGCTGGCCTGGCGCAGTCTCGACACCCAGCAGCGGTTTGTTTTCAACAAATTGATGACGGGCGGCTTCCGCATCGGTGTTTCCAAACAACTGGTCATCAATGCCTTAGCCAAAACATACCAACTCGAACCCGCCGTCGTAGCACATCGAATCAGCGGAAAATGGACGTCCGAATCGACCACCTTTGATTCATTGATCAACGGTGAACACGTTGATACTGATGCGTCCAAGCCCTATCCCTTTTACCTGGCTTACGCATTGGAAGAAGAACCCCATGAACTGGGCAACCTGAACGAATGGCAGGCCGAGTGGAAATGGGACGGTATCCGGGGGCAAATCATCAAAAGGAAAAATGAAATATTTGTATGGAGTCGGGGGGAAGAACTGATGACGGAAAAATTTCCCGAATACCAATTGTTGCTAAACCATTTGCCAAACGGCATCGCACTTGATGGAGAAATCATCCCTTGGCAGAATGGCGCACCACTTCCATTCAATTTGCTGCAAACCCGAATCGGCCGAAAAAACATCACCAAGAAAATCTTAGAATCCGCTCCTTTGGTTTTCATCGCTTATGATTTGCTGGAATATGACGATCAGGACTTTAGGGTAAAAACAATGCAGGAACGAAGAAAGCAACTGGAACAAATAGTTGCCGACGCCAACCATCCCGTCTTATTGATTTCACCAATTGTAGAAAAAAACAGCTGGGAAGAACTGGCCCAGGAACGGGAGCGCTCCCGCGAAATCGGCAGTGAAGGCCTGATGCTCAAACGTAAAAATTCCGTTTACAAAACGGGCCGCAAACGAGGTGATTGGTGGAAATGGAAGGTTGATCCGCTAACGATTGACTGTGTGTTGACAGCCGCACAAAAAGGACATGGCCGCCGTGCCAATCTCTACACCGATTATACTTTTGCCATCCGCAGCGGCGACCAATTGGTAACCCTCACCAAAGCTTATTCCGGGCTGACCGACAAAGAGTTCATTGAAGTCGACCGTTTTATCAAAAAAAATATTTTAGAAAAATTCGGCCCCGTTAGAACCGTGCGACCAGAACTCGTCTTTGAAATTGCATTTGAGGGGATCGCTCCATCCAAACGACATAAATCCGGGGTGGCCCTGCGCTTTCCAAGAATGGTCCGGTGGCGACGGGACAAAAAGGCAGAAGAGGCTAACAGTTTGGAAGATGTGCACGCGCTGCTTAATTTGGTACAGCGGCCAGTGGTTCCGGCGAGTGAATAATTGAAAAAGGCATCGAGCCTACCGGTTTGCTAAATTTTATAAATCGAGCGAATCTGATTGGGCGCAACGGCAAATCATTTGAATGAAAAAAACAAGAGGATACAAAGTTGCACTAGACTGGTTTCAACTCAAAAACCATCGACCGTTCCCATTTCAGGCCAAGGCCTGGCTGCATTTCCTCGACGGCAAACATGGCTTGCTCAATGCCCCTACGGGTTATGGTAAAACATTCGCCCTCCTCTTCCCCACCCTCATTGAGTTCATTAATGAAAATGACAACTGGCAACACCAAAAAAAGAATGGCTTGCAACTGCTCTGGATTACACCTTTAAGGGCACTGGCGAAAGACATTCACCGTGCCATTGCCGAGGTCTGTGAAGAAATCGGATTGCCTTGGCACGCAGGTTTGCGGAGCGGTGACACCTCCACCTCAGAAAGACAAAAGCAAAAACGACAAATGCCTGAAATTCTGGTAATTACACCAGAAAGCCTGCACTTATTGATTGCTTCAAAAAAACACAAGAATTTTTTCAAAAACCTGAAAGGAGTCGTCGTTGATGAGTGGCATGAACTGTTGGGCAGCAAGCGGGGCGTACTGGTGGAATTGGCACTGAGCAGATTGAAGGCTATTTCAAATGCCAACAATGTTACCGCCTCCAGCGGCAACACCGTTTCGGGCATGCCTCTCCGTATTTGGGGCATCTCCGCCACCATCGGCAATCTTGATGAAGCAGGCAAGGTGCTACTTGGCAGCGACCATGAGGGCAGTGTGACGGTCCGGGTCAAAAAGAAAAAAAAGACCACGATCAAAAGTATTTTGCCCGATGAGATAGAACGTTTCCCCTGGTCCGGTCATCTGGGAATCCGGCTGCTGCACAAGGTTTATCCGATCATTGAAAAAAGCAACACGACCCTCCTTTTCACCAACACTCGTTCTCAATCTGAAATCTGGTTTCACGCCCTGCTCGATGCTTATCCCGACCTGGCCGGCGTACTGGCATTGCACCACGGGTCCATTGACCGCAAATTGCGGGACTGGGTGGAATTAGCACTCAGCGAGGGCACATTGAAAGCGGTAGTTTGTACTTCGAGCCTGGACTTGGGAGTCGATTTTCGGCCAGTGGATACGGTCATTCAGGTTGGCAGTCCGCGAGGTGTAGCCAGGTTTTTACAACGGGCCGGACGTAGTGGCCATTCACCAGGGGCAGTCAGTAAAATATACTTTTTGCCGACCCATTCATTGGAACTGGCCGAGGCAGCCGCTCTGAAACAAGCCGTTACAGAACAAACAGTTGAACACCGCTTGCCTCATGTGCAGTGTTTCGACGTACTGGTCCAGTACCTTTGCACTCTGGCAGTTGGTGATGGATTTCAGCCGGATGATGTGTTGCCTGAAATCATGTCCACTCATTGTTTTCAGCACATGACTTACGATGAATGGGAATGGACGCTGGCTTTCATCACTACCGGGGGCACACTGGATGCATATGAAGAATACCAACGGGTGGAAATCGGCGAAGATGGCATTTGGCGAATCACGCAGCGCAGGACGGCGATGCGCCACCGACTTCATATTGGAACAATTGTTAGCGACGCTGTGATGCAGGTGAAATATCTAAGTCGTGGCTATATCGGGACGATTGAAGAATGGTTTATTTCAAAACTCAAACGGGGAGACAAGTTTACCCTCGCAGGTCGGACTTTGGAATTTGTGAAAATCAAAGACATGACCGTTTACGTAAAAAGGGCCAAGAGTAGCAAAAAAGCAAAAGTTCCTGCCTGGCTGGGCGGGCGAATTCCGCTTTCTTCGTACTTGGGTAAAACACTGCGCGATGTTTACCGTCAGGCAGCTTATGATGAATTTGCCTCACCTGAAATGAAAAAACTCGCACCACTGTTCGCCTTGCAAAAAGAGCGCTCGGCTGTTCCAAAAGCAGGTGAAACGTTGATTGAATCGATCAAAACGAGGGATGGTCATCACTTGTTTGTTTATCCTTTTGAAGGTCGGTTGGTGCATGAGGTCATGGCATCTTTACTTGCTTACCGGCTGGGGCAAATGCAGCCATTGACCTTTTCCATTGCCATGAATGATTATGGATTTGAACTATTGAGTGACCAGCCGATCCCGTTTTCCACGGAAAATGCGAAAGCGCTGTTTTCGACGGAACACCTTTTTGATGATATTCAAAAAAGTATCAACGCAGCAGAAATGGCCCGGCGAAAGTTTCGCGACATCGCCGTCATTGCAGGCCTTATCTTTCAGGGATATCCTGGCCAATACAAGAAAAACAAACACCTGCAATCTTCTTCAGCATTGATTTTCAATGTTTTATCAGATTATGACTCAAACAATCTTCTGTTAAAACAGGCTTACCAGGAGGTGTTTGATTTTCAATTGGAGGAAGCTCGCTTGCGATCTGCCCTCGAGCGCATTACGGATGGTGAAATCTTATTTAAGCAACCGTCTAAACTAACGCCACTGTCGTTTCCGATAAAAGTGGATAGTTTAAGAGGAAGCTTGAGCAGTGAAAAGTTGGCGGCAAGGGTGAAGCGGTTACAGCTGCAGGCTGGGTGAGTTTGGTTTTTGGTTTTTGGTTTATGATTGATGATTTATGAAATTAACAATTGACGGTCAGCATTTGGAAATGACGGCAGAAAGAGCGGTGTTCTGGGAAGAGGAAAAAGCGTTGATTTTGTCGGACACGCATTTCGGAAAAGGCGGTCATTTTCGGAAAGCGGGCATCGCCGTACCCAACCAGGTGCAGGACAGGGACTTGGCACAACTGGAATTTTTGGTCAGCCGATTCCAGCCAAAGGAATTGATCATTGTGGGTGACATGTTCCATTCTCATGCAAACCGGGAGCTGGAAAAATTTGCCGTTTGGCGCAGTCGTTTTTCTTCTTTAAGAATCATTTTGGTAGAAGGTAACCACGACATTCTACCGAAAGAATTTTATCAAAAAAACAAGATCAATCTGGAGCAAGATGGCTGGCAAAAAGAACCTTTTTCCTTTGCCCACCATCCGCCGGAAAAGAACAACGGCCGATTTACTTTTTCCGGACATTTACATCCCGGCGTATTGGTCAACGGTGGCGGTGGCCGAAAACTTCGGCTCCCATGTTACTGGTTTTCAAATAATTGTGTGGTGCTTCCGGCATTTAGCCAATTTACCGGGCTTTATATCATTGAACCAAAACCAGGAGATAAAATAGTAGCTGTGGTCGAGGATGAGCTGATAGCCCTAAATAACTTTTGATCCATAAAACAAAAACCCGCTTATATTTGTCTTAAGTAGCAGGTCAAAAAATGACAATTTTTCTTTGCCTGAAAAGAATAATCGAGTTTAAAACCAGGCATTTATTAAAACAAAATTGTCATTTTTAGTGGTGCGTTTTTTTGTGCAGTCACCTTCCTTTAACTACCTAAAAATAATACCGCAATTAACATATGATAGGTTGGCAATTTTCAAATTACGTCCCCGATGAGGGCGATTCTATTTTTGATAAACTCCTGAAGCTGTTCCAGGAGCTTTTACTCTATACCTCAGGTGATGTGAAAGAATCCCTTTCCTGGTTGACAGAGCTGGACCGTAAGTATAATTTGACGGATGAGAATTATGGGATGGCCGATTTTATCCAAGACCTGATCGATCAAGGGTATATTAAAGATGGAGAATTGAATGGGCAGCCTGGATTCGTCCCGACTTCTAAGATGGAGATCGCCCTGCGCAGACAGGCTCTCGAAGATATTTTCGGTCAGTTGAAAAAAACCAAACATGGCAACCATTCTACCAATTACAGCGGAAAAGGAGACGAGCGGTCAGCTGAATTGAAACCCTACGAATTTGGCGACAGTCTGGAAAATATAGCAATATCTGAGAGCCTTCGCAATGCCCACATCAACCATGGCATTGACGAGTTTACTTTGACGCCAGATGACCTGGAAGTCCGGGAAACGTTCTATCAAAGTCAGACCAGCACGGTCCTGATGATCGATATTTCCCACTCGATGATCCTCTATGGAGAAGACCGAATCACACCGGCAAAGCGAGTCGCCCTGGCACTTTCCGAACTCATCACCACCCGCTATCCAAAAGACACGCTCGACATTCTCGTATTCGGTA
This sequence comes from Bacteroidota bacterium, assembly GCA_039819485.1. Lineage (GTDB taxonomy): Bacteria > Bacteroidota > Bacteroidia > Chitinophagales > Saprospiraceae > UBA6168. The sequence continues at coordinate 44,869 of JBCBRY010000017.1, forward strand.
ACGATGCGTGGCAGATCGACATCAAAGACTTGCCTTATCTCCAGGTTGGACCTTATCACACCAATACGGTTGCCGGCCTTGAACTGGCCATGGACATCCTGAAAAAACGACGCAATCCCAACAAACAGATCTTCATGATTACTGACGGGAAGCCCACATGCATCAAGCGAGGTAAAAAATATTATAAGAATGCCTTTGGCCTCGATCGCAAGATCATCAGCCGTACGCTCAACCTGGCTCAGCGTTGCCGTAAATTGCAAGTTCCGATCACCACTTTCATGATCGCACGCGATCCATATTTGGTAAAATTTGTAGACCAGTTTACCAGGGCAAATAATGGTAAGGCTTTTTACAGCAGCTTGCAGGGCCTGGGTGAATTTATTTTCCTCGATTACAAGAATAATAAGAGAAAAAGGAGGTAGATGGGAGGGGTCAGGTGTCAGGGGTCAGGTGTCAGGATTGAGTCTAAAACCTGACCCCTGACCCCTGACACCTCCAAAAAACAAAAATGCCCTTCCAAGGCTACGCATGAAAGGGCAGGTTAATGTGTGTGGAGTGTGTCCTGAATGGGTTAGGTGAATGGGAAATTCAATCACCTTTGCACTGTGTGTGCATGAAAATATAATTATAGAAATACGGAAATCAGGATTAGTGAAGCTCTCTCAGGTATGGTATGGAAAAATAGTGATGGGATGAGTACTTGTGTAGCGGGACAAAGATAAAGATTGCTTTTAATATTCCTTTATTATTTATTAAAAAAAAATCTCTTTTTGATAGAGTAACGCCGACTGCCAATCCAACCTACATTTGCAATTGACCAACCCTCGTTACCTTTTTATGGACAAAGAACAAAAACTCAGCGATGTGCTCAAAGGCATGATGGATTCCATGAAGTGGAAGGAAAAACTCCACGAAACCACTATCCGCGATACCTGGAGGGATAAGATGGGCACGACTATCAACCATCATACGAAAGAGATCAGGTACCGCCGGGAGAAGTTGTATATCTTCATTGAGTCTTCTTCCCTGAAACAGGAGCTGAGTTATGAACGGGAAAAAATCAAAGCCATGATGAACCGGGCGCTGGGAGGCGATTATGTCAAAGATGTGATGATCCGGTAGCCTTTAAAAACGAAAAGGTGGATCAGCTGACCGATCCACCTTTTCGTTTTGCAGATTTACCAAGAGGACTACACCCGGCTTTTCTTTTCTTTTGGGACAAAGTCCTTTGCCTTTTTACCACTATTCCGCCACTTATTTTTCCGTTTTTTAGGTTTTGTATTTTCAGCCTTTTTGACTGCTTCGAAACTGTTGATCACTCCTCCCGAAACAGATAGTTCGGAGAATGGCACCAACTCATCCTTCGTGCCCGGCTTCTTTACCATGGCATTTTTGACGGCCACTGTACTGCTCATCAGGACATCTTTTACCTGACGGGCGTTAAGGTCAGGGTAATAAGAACGGATAACCGCTGCCACTCCTGCCGCAACGGGCGAAGCCATACTGGTTCCGCTCATCTGTTCGTACCCGTTGTCAGGCATCGTAGAATATACCTGGTGCCCAGGTGCAAACAAGTCTACATTTTCTTTTCCGTAGTTCGAGAACCCTGCTACCGCATCTTTCCCTCCTTTCCACGATAAAGCACCAATTTCCATCCATGTTTTCACCTTCTTAGGACCAAACAAACCTCTTTTTTCAAACTTGTCATTTGGGAAATTACTTTCCGTATCATTATTCTGAGCAGAATTGCCGGCCGCATGTACGAGCAGGACATCATTTTTCATGGCATACTTCATGGCTTTGTCAACTGCTTTTTTATCCCAGGAGTAGCCTTTGCCAAAACTCATATTGATGATGGAAGCACCATTATCGACAGCATAAATGATGGAATTCGCCACATCTTTATCTCTCTCATCACCATCAGGCACAGCACGTAAGGCCATGATTTTCACATTGTCAGCTACTCCGTTCATTCCGATCCCATTGTTCCGGGCAGCTGCTATCAGACCGGCCACGTGGGTACCATGGCTGGCGTCCGGGCCTTTTACATCGTTATTGCCGTAGTATTTTTCATAACTATCGCTGTAATTATCGCCTACAATTCCTCTCACTTCAACATCCGGGTTGTAATAATATTCGGCTCTGGGTGCATAGTATTCGATGGCTCCTTCCAGTTGCTTCAAGGTATTTGCTACATCTTCACCTTCAGCCAGCATGCCCATGACGATCTGAATGGAATTGGCCATTTTATCGTCCTCTGGTTTTAGCTTTTTCAATTGCTCCATCGTAGGACTATCCGTTCCTACTGCGTCTACCACACTTTTGATGGCATTCATAATGCCTCCGTAAAAGGCCGCATTGGACTTGGCCTCTTCTCTTTCTGTTTCGATTTCTTCACCCATTTCAACGTACTTGTCGTACAGTGCCCGTTCCTTTCCTTTCAGTGAGGAAGGGTCCACGTTCTTGAATTTTTCTCGGTATACTTTATAGAGGCGTGTGATTTCCAATTGATCGTGGTGGACGTTCTTACCATCTTTTCCGCCAATGAAGTTCCAGCCATAAACATCGTCGATATAGCCGTTGCCATCGTCATCTTTACCGTTGTTTGGAATTTCACCAGGGTTGTTCCACATAACGTCTTTTAAATCTTCGTGTAAGGGGTCCACACCACCGTCTATAACTGCAACAATTACAGTCTCAGGCTTCTTCCCCTTTAGTAATTCAGCATGCATCTTGTCAGAGCTAACACCCATGATCCCATCCTTCATTTTGTCGAGATGCTGCCAGTCGTTTGGAGGTGTACTGGCGGAAGATTGAGAAAAGCCAATGGCCGGCAGGACCATCGCTATGAGAAACAAAAGATTTTTCAGATTCATATTTGATATGTGTTTTTGTATTTTTGAAAAGGAAAAAACATTCTTCTTTTTGCTTCCTTGAGGATGCTCAAAATCCTTGAAAAGCAGTCGGTTTTAATTCAATATTTTATCCATTTTCGAGAAATGTCGGCAAAGATAGCATTAATGGAGCGGTATGTCGTAAACGCAGAAAATCTCGCAATAGGTACATTTTCAAACAAAATTCTATCCATTTACGCTGAGTCCTGCAACTTAACAAGAACAAAAGACAAGGGTTCTGTGGCGGGGTAACAATGAAATGTTAAAAATGTCTTCCAATAACAATTCACTAAAGAAGTCGCATTTTTACAAATGAGGTATTCTTTCGAATTCTGCCCTCTTCCTGAGCCAACTGCTTTTTGTCATTCCGGCAAACAAAAAACGCCCAGCGCAGGCGCCAAGCGTTTGTACATAGGTTTGTAAAAAAGCAATGAATATTCTCAATTAGTGTTGGATGGTAATCTTTTGGGCAACACGGCCCAATTCGTTCTCCAGCACCAAGAAATATAATCCGTTTGCCAAGTGTGTCCCATCGAAAGGAAAGTTATTGAATCCTTGATTGATCCGTACCTTTTCCCGGTGGACTGACTGGCCGAGCAAATCTACAACGTGCATATTGAAATCGCCGAATATATCAGCATTTATTTCAATATTAAGCGGCCCGGCAGAGGGGTTCGGGTTCGCCTGCAGAGAAACTTTTTCGGCTAAAACATTACGGGTAGAAACAGGCATGCAGTCATCACCAGCATCTGCCAAGACCTGAATGACGTACTCCCCAGGGGCCAGACTCGCTGCCGAGGTATCAGGAAAGGTCACCGGAAAATCAGGGAATAACGGATTCTCAAATGATACTATGGCTGAGATCGTCAGATCATACAGCCCGGGGTCGTTATCGTTGGTCGGGATGCCGGTCAACTTTGCGCACCCAATGGAACCTGCCGGGAATATGGCGTTTGCCGGTTCGTAGATAACATTGACCCCGACCGGTAGTCCAGTCACATTTTCGATGGTAATTGCATCCAATGCCAACCGCTGACCGAAAACGGTAATACTATCTCCCACTCCTACGGTCAGGGTAAAATTATATTCTTCTCCAATGACCGCACATTCCCTGATACCGCCATCAGGAGATACATCCGGATCGTAAGGCAAAGGAAAAACACCTGTAGAATCTTGAAATGCAGGATCAGCCGTGCAGTTTTGTGCATTCACAAAAATAACTGGCAAACATGCCAGAAGGGTAAGTAGTACTTTCTTCATATAAAAAAGATTTTGGTTGAAACAATAACAAGGAAGTAGCTATTGGGTCCGGTGTAGGCTGGGTGGGAAAAAAGCCTTGTATTTCTTTTTTCGTGCAGCAAATCTCCAAAAAAAATGGTTTATCAAAGACTTTTTGCAAAAATTTAATTGGTAAAAACAAAAGTTGAGCATCGTACTACGCACATTATCAAGTACTTTTGCAAAGATTTTATTTCCGATATACCGGATATGGAAATCCTGCTCACACCCACTCTGTTTTTGCATGCATTGCACACTCTTCATTTAGTACCCACGAGAACATTTCCATAAGCTTTAGATTGCCTGTTCACTGAAACGATGAACCACTGAATATCAACCACTTGTACGTTCAATGCACAGGTATTTAAGTCAAACGAGAGGTTTGAAATTTATGGATTGGAAAGATCATAACAGACAAATAACTACATTAGATTTTTCGATTTCCAGTTTCCAACTATCTCTGAATTTCAACCAATCACATTATTTTATGGACAAATCCTTTTTGACGCTTTTAGCATTTTTATTAGTCGGACAAATCTTTTCGCAAAACGCCATTCTCAAAGGCAATATCTCCGACAGTCAAAATACCCCATTAATCGCTGCCACTTTGGCCATCGGCTCAGAAGGAACCATCACAGACCTGGATGGCAACTTTGAAATTGCCCTCGCACCGGGCGATTACGAAGTGGCTGCCCGATACGTAGGCTACGAGGAGCAAACGGAGCAGGTAACACTGGCCGCCGGTAAAACGGTCACCTTGAATTTCGTCCTTTCAGAAAGCTCCAATTTATTGGAAACGGCCACCGTAACCAGTGGAAAACATGAAGTTGCCCTGGGAGAGGTCACCGTATCTTTGGATGTGATCAAGCCATCCCTGATCAACAACACCAACCAAACCAGCCTCGATGGCCTTTTGGACAAGGTACCCGGTGTGAACATGATCGGCGACCAAGCCAATATCAGAGGTGGATCCGGGTTTTCCTATGGAGCCGGCAGCCGGGTGCTTCTATTGGTTGATGACATGCCGATCTACCAGGCGGATGCTGGTTTTCCGCAATGGGAAGATGTTCCTATCGAAAATATTGAACAGGTGGAAGTAGTTAAGGGTGCCGCTTCGGCTCTGTACGGCTCCTCTGCTCTGAACGGCATCATCAATGTTCGGACTGCTTATGCCAAATCGGAACCTGAAACAGAGTTTTCTACTTTCTACACGACTTTTTCAGCACCAAAAAATGAGGCATTGCAGTGGTGGGACACATTCGAACCCTACACCACTGGTTTCACGGCCGTTCACCGAAGGAAAATCGGCAAATTTGACATTGTCGCCGGTGGACGCTACCATCGAAATGAAAGCACCCAGGACAGTTCCTTTTCCCGCCGGGGCCGTATCACGCTCAATACGCGGTACAGAATTTCTGACCGGCTCTCCGTCGGGCTCAATACGAACTTTAATAAAGCCACAGGGCAATCTTTCATTTTCTGGAAAAACCTCAATAATTTATACGAACCTGGCAACGCGCTCTCGAGCTCAGACAACCTACGGTATAATATTGATCCGTTCGTAACTTATTTTGATAAAAAGAACAATCGCCACAAATTCCTTGGCCGGTTCTTCAATGTAGACAACCAGACGGGTTCGGCCGAAGCCGACAATACCAATGTCTCCAAAGTATTTTATGGCGAGTATCAGTTCCAGCGGAAAATGGAAAAGTGGGACCTGGTGGTCACCTCTGGTATAGTTTATAACGGCACTCGGGTCAGGGCACCTTTGTATGCCGATACCCTTTTCGTTAATAACAACGTGGCGGCCTACCTCCAGTTAGAAAAAAAGTTTTTTGACAAGTTAAATGTTTCGGCTGGTTTCCGTTACGAGGACAATACCCTGAAAACACCTGAGCAACTGTTTTACGAATCAGATCTGATCACTGTGGAAGGTGAAGTACCCGGAGGCGAAATCAAAGAGTCGAAGCCGGTATTGAGGGTGGGTGCAAGTTATGACCTCGGCAAAGGCACCTATTTGCGGGCCTCGACCGGCCAAGGTTATCGTTTTCCAACCATTGCTGAGAAATTTATTTTTACCCAGTTTGGGAGCTTGCCGATCATACCCAATTTCGACTTACAATCTGAAACCGGCTGGACGTCTGAAATCGGCATTCGACAAGGATTTAAGATCAGTAACTTCAGTGCCTTTCTCGATGTGGCTGCATTCTGGTCACGTTATTACGATATGATGGAATTCACATTTGTGGTGACACCTACCTTCGACGCTTTTTTTCAATCTCAAAATATCGGCGACACCAAGATCAGAGGGTATGAAGTCAGCGTAAATGGAAGGGGCAGTTTGTTTGGATTGCAAACGACTATCCTGGCTGGCTACACCTACATCGATCCTAAATTCGTTGAATTTGGCCTGGATTTACCGGAGGGCTCGCCCGGTTATGTGAACGCCCAAAATTCGTCGGTCTGCAACACCGGAAACCCGGATGATTGTGTGAATGTCTTAAAATATCGCCACAGGCATACGGCCAAACTGGACATTGAATCAAAATACAAAAGAATGTCATTGGGAGTAGCTGCCCAATACACCAGTTTTATGGAAAATATTGACGCCGTCTTCGAATTATTATTAGTCAATACGGAAGGTGGATCTACCCAGTTGAGGGAATTCAGGGAAACTCACAACAATGGTGATTTAATCTGGAATTTACGGGGTTCTTATTTCGTCAGCGAGCAATTAAAAGCATCGCTTTTGGTCAACAACGCCATGAACAGAGAATATTCAACCAGGCCAGGAAAATTAAATGCACCTCGAAATTTCACTTTAAGACTTGATTATAAGTTTTAATTAATGAAGAATGAAGAATGAAGAATAATTAAATTTTTCATTCTTCATTCTTCATTCTTCATTCTTCATTAAATAAGCCTTTTCCACGAATAACAGATCACGTTTTGCCAAGGCCAAATTAAATGCAGGTTCTTCGCCGTTACGCAGGGCTTTGAAAAAATCAATGAACATATTTTTTGAGCCTCCAATATCAGTGAAACCGGGAAAAATAAATTTCCATTTTTTTCCCCTGACAAATATAAAAACTCCGTTCGCTTCAAAAGTAATGGAGCCCTTTTTTCCATAAATACGACACATGCGTACACCTTTCAGCAAAGCATCGATTTCCCAGGAATAAAACAAAGTACCTATCATTCCTTCCTCGTATTCAGCCACCACCTGCATGCTTCTTTCCAGTTGACTATCAGCCTTTTGCGGTTGAAATCCAGTAATTTTTTTTATGGTAAAACCTAAGTTGGAAATAAAATTTATCCAATGGATACCGCCCTCGAACAATGCTCCGCCCCCTGTTAATTGTTGATTGTTTCGCCAGTCATCCTGCACCTGTTTTTTCGTCGCATTGAAATACATGAACTTTATTTCACCGATCAAATCAGCCGCCAATATTTTTTTTAGATTTTTTAAAAGTGGTTTGTAAAAATAATTTTCTGCGACCATAACTTGTACGCCCGTTTTTTTTCTTTCTGCATCAATTAAATCAAAATCTGACGATTTAAAAAAAGGTGGCTTTTCTACAATAACGTGCTTGCCCGCTCGAATAGATTTTAATGCTAAATCCAGATGGCTGTCCGGAGGAGTAGCAATTAAAACAGTATTTATTTTATCTGAATTAATGGCCATTTCATACGAACCAAAAAAACCAGCTCCTTTATTTTTTTCACAAAATTGTCTGGCTTTTTTTTCGGTGCGGCTGGCGTAAAATAATTCTACTTTTTTTTCAATCCCTCGGATAGTCTTTGTGTGTTTTTGAGTAATATTTCCGCACCCTAAAAAAGCCAGACGGATCGGTTCGTGATTACTTATTTTTTTGAATTGCATTAATTTATTTTAAAAAACTCTCTGAAGCAGGTGACCAAAAATAAGGAGTGCTAAAAATGACACTTTTATTTTGGCAAATGCTCAGATTACATAGTTTGAAACCCTTTTTCAGGCAAAGGAAAAGTGTCATTTTTCTTGAACAATTTGGAATTAAATTGTTTGCAGCAATTCCCCTACCCGCAATGCGTTCGCTGCAATCGTCAGACTCGGGTTGACTGCCGCCGAGGTCGGCATAAAACTGCCGTCCAGTACAAACAGATTATCGACTCCACGGAACTGGCAATTTTTGTCCAATGCCGAATTTGTTGGATCATCCCCCATCCTGACGGTACCGACTGCATGAGAAAAAGTACGAATGTGGTGTACATAGTGGGTCAATGCACCGGCTTTTTTCAATATCTTTTTTGCAGGGCGAATCAATTCCTTCAGTGCCGCCAAGTCCCTTTTTGAGTATTCGTGGCTGATCACCGGTTGCGGCAGTCCATATTGATCTTTTTGACCGTGGTTCACCGTCAGTCCATTGGAAAATTGTGGCTGATCCTCGGCGATGGCCAGGAGGCCGGTCAATAACCGCACTCCCTGACTCAGCAATTTGCCAAGTTGACCTGGCACTTCGTTCTGCACCAACCCCATGGGCGGCGTTGGCACCTGTTGCAAGCTGCCCAGTTTGCCTTTTAGTTTAGCAGAAGGATGGCCGTTGTAATAATCAAGAATGCCGAGCTGCTTGTGGAACCGGCCTTCCTTATCGGCTACACCGGGAAAAATGCCGAAAATGATCGAATTGACATGGCGCATCAAATACCGTCCTACGGCCTGACCTCCCGGATTCAATTCATGGAGACCTGAGGACAGCAACAGGTGAGGAGAACCTAATGCGCCCGCTGAAAGCACGACGTTTTTAGCGTCGAATGTCAGTTCTTCGCCGGTCATTTTGTCCACTGCCACAACACTTGCGATTTTCCCGTTAACAGCTTTCAATTGTCGGACAACGGTAGCCTTTCTCAATTCCATCCCTTTTTCGATCAGATCGGGAATAATCATCGTTGCGAGGTCATTCTTTGCACCGATGGCACAGGCAAACGTATCACAGGTGGTGCAGCTGATGCAGGTGTTTCTCGTCTTGTCCTCATAGTTGATGGCGAGTGGTAATTGGAAAGGATGCAAGCCAGCTGCCTTAGCACCATTCTTGATTTTTTTCGAAACGTCCGCCAATGGTGGCGGCCCTTGCGGGTAAGGCTCGCTGCGAAACGGCTCGGTCGGGTCAACTCCGCTCTCGCCGGAAATGCTCAATAATTTTTCGGCCAGCGTATAATATGGTTCCAGTTCCAGATAGCTTATCGGCCAGCCCTTTGCACCGGCGCCTTCAATATCTTCATTTTTTTCAAAATCAGATTCACGAAAACGGAAAGAAACACCACCATAAAAAAGGGATGGCCCCCCGACACAAGCGTACAGCCCCATTACTTTTTTTTGTCCTCCTTTTACCACTTTTAGCGGTGTGGTTTTATCGTAATTGTCAGTCAGTTCAAGTGAGCCTTTCATGGTCCAGTTTTCGGGGCCCCGCTCGACCCAACCTCCTCTTTCCAGCATCAGTACTTTTTTTCCGGCATTCACCAGTTGACGGGCCGCCATACTGCCACCAAAACCACTTCCAATAATTATAAAATCGTACATGAATTTTTTTTAAACTGCCCGCCGTCCGCCTGCTGCCGTCCGCCGGAAACCACAAAGGTAGGTTTAACAATATTTAGTCAAAACCGTTTTGGAACAATGAAAATCGCATCACGTATTTACTTTCTCGTTATAACTATCCATTTTTGCATTTAAAATAATTACAATATGAGTGAAACCAACAGCAACGTTCTCGGAATTGGATCAAGGGTTAAACATCCGGCCTATGGCGATGGGGTGGTAATCCGTTTGCACAAAGCAGCCTACGAATGCAGCTTTCTTACCTACGGCATCAAAATGGTCGGAAAGGAATATGATAAATGGCAGGTGATAGAAGCGATAGAAGCTGATACGAGCGTGTCGTTCAGCGATATGGAAAAATCATTGATGAAAGTATTGCAAGCATGGTCGGACATCAGTCAGGTCATTCCACTTGGTGACCGATGGGTCGGAGGAAAAATAATTTTGCAGCCGGAAGACACCAACCTGCAATCCAAAGAAATTCCAATAGAAACATTCTTCCATAAAATTGTCATGGTACGCGACCGCCTCCGGGTCATGGAACAACGCATCAACGCCAGCAAAGGCCTGACCGATGAAGAAAAAGTCAACCTGCAACAATATATCACCCGTATCTATGGTAGCCTGACCACTTTTAATGTCCTATTTAAATACAAAGAGAATCAGTTCCAAGGAGAACGGGCGAAGTAGGTGAGTAGGCAAGTAGGCGATCCTTTCGTTCAATGACATGCTCGCCTACTTGCCAACTCACTTACTCGCCTACTCCCAAAACCGTTCCCTGTCCGCTTGCCTACTTTATCTATTTTCTCCCAAAACAATTTCCTACTTTTGACCTTTCATAGATATTTGAAATTAATATGGAATGCTTTTGCTATTTGTTAGCAACTTTTCCAGTAATAATCACGATATAAGAAATTGGTCATATGAGCAAACTGCCTTTGCGCTTCACTTTGCCCCTTCTCCCGTCAAATCGGACTGAGCATCAAACATGGCTTTTAGTTTACTCACGTAAATTATTGTCATTCAGGCATTTACCTTTATATTTTTTATTAGTTGCTTTCTGCTTTTGCCAAAGCGGCTGCATCACTATGGAGGGCGCCTATACAAAGTTGCCACCTGGCACATGGCGGGCAGAGCTGAAAATCAACCCGCAGTTCATCACCCCCAATCCTAAGGGCAAACCCCAGGAAGACAAGGTAAACATGAAATTCGAGGACGTCGAACCGGGCATTATCCCTTTCAACTTTGAGGTGGTTTATGATAATGATACCAGTTTCCATGTAGAAATCATCAACGGAGAGGAGCGGCTTTTGGTACCGGCAGAAGATATTTCGTTCGGGCGCAACGTAAACCGGGCACGAGATACCATTCGCATCGATTTCCCGGTATTCGATTCCTACATCACAGGTGCTTTTGCCGGCGATGTCATAGACGGGCAATGGGTGGTGCTCAACCGCGAAAACTACTCCATCCCATTTGTGGCCAAACAGGGAAAACCCTATCGGTTTACCCCCCTCCGCCAGGAACCCAAAACCGATCTGTCGGGAAAATGGGCGACCACTTTCGGACTGAAAGAAGATGCTCCCTACCCTGCCATCGGTGATTTTAAACAAGTGGGCAACCGGCTCACTGGAACATTCATGACGGAAACGGGCGATTACCGGTTTCTGGAGGGTACAGTGCAGGATGACAAATTTTGGCTATCGGTTTTTGATGGAGCCCATGCTTTCTTATTTGAAGGAAAAATCATCAACGAAAACGAATTGACCGGGGCTTTTTACTCTGGCAAACATTATGTGACTACCTGGGAAGCGAAAAGAGATGCAGATGCTACATTGACCAGTCCTGATTCGTTGACTTACCTGCTGCCAGGATACGACGCTGTGAACTTCTCTTTCAAAAACCCGGATGGGAAAACCATTTCTCTCGACAACCCTGAGTACCAGGGCAAAGCCAAGATCATCCAAATACTGGGCACTTGGTGCCCGAACTGCCGTGACGAAACCACCTTCCTTGTCGACTATCTCAAGAAAAACAAGACGGAGGAGCTGGAAGTCATCGCCCTGGCATTCGAGAAACATAAAGACCCGCAAAAAGCCAACAATGCCATCCGTAAGTATAAAGAGAAATTTGGAATGGACTATGAAATGGTGCTGGCTGGCCCTTCTAATAAAAAAGAAGCGGTGAAAGCCCTGCCCATGCTAAACCATATTTTATCTTATCCAACCATGATTTTTTTAGATAAAAATGACCAGGTTAAAAGAATCCATACGGGTTTTTATGGCCCAGCCACTGACCAGTTCGAGGAATTCACACAAGATTTTGATGCATTTGTGAAAGAACTGCTTCAACCAACTTAATCGAAATTAAGAAATTGGACATCGGAATCCCTGACCGTTCAATTTCCATAAACCGAAAATCTTCCAATTTCGAAGGACCCCGGAAAAATCGGAACTACTCCTTTTTCGCGTACTTAGAAACTCACAACCAACTAAATATTAATGTCTGATTTTACCAAACATCTCATCTTATATAGTGCTGAAAACCAAGCAATTGCCACCCAACTTTCAAACATGTTCCGGCAGGTCGGACAGGAAGCAACCCCTCTTAAAAGGACCAACGAGGATTATGCCGAACAAGTGGGACAGGTGAAAGTCCCGGATGACTCCTCAGTCATTTTATTGATGACGGATAATTTCCTGAAATCTTACGGCTGTATGAATGGTATTTTGCAGGCAGCTCACAAGTGGGGAGAGTCTTCCCAGTTGAGCATCATCGTAGCGGATGGAATCGAAAAAGATGAAGTTGACCAAGCAATTGCAGTACCTACCAAGTTTGAACGGGTAGGTGAAATCATTCAGTACATGAATTTTTGGCAGGACCTGTATCTGGAAATGAGGAAAGAAAAAAGGAAGAGAAAAAATGATGAAGAGCTGGAAGAAAAGTTGTTGATCACCAAAGAAATTTCAGGCGAAGTTGGCGAGTTCCTGAGATATGTGAGAGGTTATGGATTTGACGACCTGGAAGCATTTAAAGAAAAAAAAGCTGCCCTTACAGAAGAAGCCATCCCCGAGGGCGCATCCATCTTGCCTTCTCCCGCTACCGAGGATGACATGGCTCCGCCCCTGCCAGATGAAAAATCGCTGGTTGAAATGATTGAAGATTCCTCCGAAGAATTGATAGCAGAAAACCCACAACTCAACTTGACTTCCGCTACCGGTACCGATGCGTACCAGGGGGAAGATGACGTCGACGACGAGGACACCCTGACGGACGAAATCCTCAGCGCAATTCCCGGCCTCGACCTACTTGATAAAAATGACGACCCGGACAGCCATTCAATTTTCAACGAAATACTTAAAGACGACGAAAGCATTGAAGGTACGACCCCTGGTAGAGAATCCGACGTCATTCCGAACGGACATTTCAGTGAAAAAGAAATGGAAAAGTTAGATGATGAAAATGCAGAACTCATGTCCATTTTGGACGAAGTACTCATTGATGAAGACCTCAACGTGGCCGACGAAAAGGAAGAATACAATTTTGTTGGAGAGGATCCCGACAATCCGGATGATTTTAATATCGAATCATTATTTGAGGAGGAGGACCACCTTTCTTCACCACAGGTGGGCGCTGCCAGCGAACAATTAACTCAGGCAGATGAAAATGAAGTGCTCCTGAATTTTGTGGAAGAAGGAACCCCAGAGGAAGAATTGCTCGGTTCTGATGAAATTTTGGAAAAAGCGGTCACCCATTTCAGAGAAAACAGAAATGAAGAAGGCATAGCCGTGTTGGCCAAAGCTCTTACGGCTAATCCGACAGATACTTCCCTCCGCTATTATCACGCCTATGCCCTGGCCAGATACGCCACTAAATACAAGGAAGCGGAGCAAGAGCTGAATACCTTGCTGGAGCAAGATGATGCTCATCCGGACGGATGGTTTTTGTTGGCCGAGCTGTCGGAATCACAGGAAGATTTTGCCAGGGCAAAAATGTGTTTTGAACAGGTGATCGACGTCAACCCCCATTTCCCGGAAGCACAATACCGGTTGGGCTTGCTGCTATCGGAACAGTTTCCGGGAGAAGAAGCAAAAGCTGCTCAACATTTACAATTGGCCATCGATCAAAATGAAAAAAACGTGGATGCCATGTACCTGTTGGCCATCCTGCTCAACGAACACCTAAAACAGCCAGAAGCTGCTGTCAAATATTTCAGACAAGCACTCAATCTACAGCCCAGGCATCCTTTTGCCAATTACGATTTAGCACTGGTTTATCACGGTCTGAATGATTTGGAAAGAGCAGCCGAATTTTATGAAAAAGCCGTAGTTATTAACCCCGAATTAAAGACTCCACAAAATGACGAGGCGTTCAAGATGCCAGCGAAAAATCAGGCAACTACGAAGGAGCCGTCTGCCAGTGAACCAGTTAGCGAAGCGAAAGGAATGAAAGAAGAAACACCTGAAAGTTTAGTCTTTGGAAATAAAGCGACGGAAGATGACCAGGCATTGGAGGTATTGGAAAAAAGTGACGCCCCGTTGCAAGCAGTTGCTGATGAAACGCCGGCAGAGGAGGCCACGATAGAGCAGCCAGCCATAAAAGTTGCTAATCCATCGGGTGATCAAACGACTGAAACCATCGTCCACATTGCCGATGAAAATGCACCGATCACTAAATCCAAAATTGTTCTGGTTACTGGTGCGACGGCTGGAATCGGTAGGGCCACCGCTGAGATTTTCGCCAGAAACGGATATCAATTAATCATTACCGGAAGACGTGCGGAACGCCTGCACGACCTCAAAGATGAATTTGCAACAAAATACAATACCAAATGCCTTACGCTTTCGTTCGATGTGCGCGATCCACACTCAGTAAAAGAAGCAATCGATAATCTTTCTGAAGAGTGGAGCGATATTGATATTCTGATCAACAACGCCGGTTTGTCCAGAGGGCTGGACCCGGTTCATCAAGGCAACCTTGATGATTGGGAGGCAATGATCGATACCAACGTAAAGGGATTGCTGTACGTAATCAGGGCCATAACTCCCCGTATGGCAGAACGTAAAAACGGCCACATCATCAACGTTTCGTCCATCGCTGGCACAGAAGTTTACCCAGGTGGCAATGTCTACTGTGCCTCTAAAGCGGCCGTCAGTTCCTTGACCCGTTCTATGCGGTTGGACTTGCACAAACACAACATACGGGTCAGCCAGGTAGCCCCGGGCCATGTTGAAGAAACGGAGTTCGCCCGCGTCCGATTTGACGGCGACGTGGATAAAGCAACCAAAGTATATGAAAATTTCCAGCCCCTTCGATCAAGCGATGTGGCCGAAACTATTTATTTCATCGCAACAAGGCCCGCCCACGTCAACATTCAGGACATTTATATGTTTGGTACACAACAGGCCAGTGCAACCATGATTAACCGTTCTGGCAGATAGTATTTTTAATACCTATAAAATGTAAATCTTTACGACCTTTGCGATAACGAGGGGACAGGTGTCAGGTGTCAGGTGTCAGCTAAAAACTGGTTCCTGACTTCTGATCCCTGAGTCCTGACACCTAAATGAAATATGGTAGCAGAAAAAACATCCACCGCCAAAAAGGCCACTACAAAGAAAAAAACAACGACCAAAAAAGCGAAGTACAGTAAAAAGCAATACCTCGAATGGTATGAAGGTATGTTGCGCATTCGTCGTTTTGAAGAAAAAGCATTGATGGGATACAGCCAACAAAAGATACGTGGGTTTCTTCATGTCTACATTGGCCAGGAAGCCATCTCTGCCGGGATAGAATCGGCCATCACCAACGAAGATGCAATCGTAACTGCTTACCGGCAACACGGGATTGCCCTTGGCAGAGGCTGCTCATCAGCTGAATGCATGGCCGAACTTTATGGGAAAGAAACGGGCGTGAACAAAGGTAAAGGTGGCTCCATGCACTTTTTCTCTAAAGAAAACCGCTACTTCGGCGGCAACGGAATTGTTGGTGCCCAGATTCCAATCGGTACCGGGATTGCATTTGCCGAAAAATACAAAGGCACCAAAAACCTATGCGTCACCATGTTTGGCGACGGTGCTGCTCGTCAGGGTGCATTGCACGAATCTTTCAACATGGCCATGACCTGGAATTTGCCCGTGCTCTACATCTGCGAAAACAACCATTACGCAATGGGAACCTCCGTAGAGCGCACCAGTAATATCAAGGATATTTACAAATTGGGATATGCTTATGATATGCCGAGCGAGCCTGTCGACGGTATGACCCCTGAAGCTGTTCACGAAGCCATTTCAAAAGCAGTCAAACACATTCGTGCCGGCAAAGGGCCTTATTTCCTCGAAATTAAAACTTACCGTTACAAAGGTCACTCGGTTTCAGACCCCGGCACTTATCGGACCCGGGAAGAATTGAAATCCTACATGGAAATCGACCCGATCAAAGTGACTGAAAAAACAATCCTTGAAAACAAGATTGCTTCTGAAAAAGAAATCCTGGACATCAAAGGACGTATCAAGGAAGAAATAGCTGCAGCGGTAAAATTCGCGGAAGAGTCCGAATTTCCTCCCGCCAGCGAATTGTACACTGATAACTACATGCAAAAAGATTATCCTTTTATGAAGGACTAATTTATTTGTTCCATTATAAAATTCACCTTAAAAAAGAGGCCGCTTTGTGAAAGCTGCCTCTTTTTTGTAGCGCTGCGCCCTCCGATGATTGATGGTTTAACAAATCTTTATAAATTTCCTAAATCACATTTAGAAAACCACCAACGTTTATTTCAGAGATTTGTAAATAAACATCGGACAATTACCGTTCGAAAGACCACCTAAAAAATTTAAAGTGATGAAATTAACACACCTTTTTTTCCTTCTGGCCATTTTATCTTTTACCGCCTGCGGCGATGACGATTCCGGATCGGGCGACCCCTATATATTAAGCTATGAAAACGGACCGGACAACGCGCCGGCATTGGGTGCAGGCACGCATGTCCTGTTGGCTCGTTTTCCTTCTGATTATTTACAGAACAACCTGGGTAAAAAGCTGAATGAATTAGAATTGTACGTCGATGTGGGGGCAGTTTCTTATAACGCACTGGTCCTTGGATCTAATTCTGCAACTGCTCCAGGAGCTGAATTGGCCAGAATCGATTTTACCAATCGGGTCAACGACCGAAAATGGTATATTATTGACCTCGACAACCCCATCGAAATCACCGGGGAAGATATTTGGATTGGGGTTGAAGTAGTCCATAATGGCAGTGCGCAAACTGTTGGCTGTGATGCAGGTCCACGCAACCCAAACGGTGACTGGATCTGGAGTTCTAACTCCAATGTGTGGGAAACGTTCAATGCCCGCTCAGGGGGTGAACAGGTCAACTGGAATATTATCGGGAATTTGATTGATTAACCCCTTTCTATTTCCCAAAAAAACCCATAAGCTTACACAAAAGCTTATGGGTTTTTTATTTCATTCAACTTAAACGGCTATTTTTCGTTTGTCATACAACCTAAGCTATTAAAATACAATACCACTTATATCATGAAAAAAATATTAGCCTTTGGTGCAAGCAATAGCCGCAACTCCATCAATAAAAAATTGGCAAACTGGGCGGCCCAGCAAATCCCTGGCACTATCCATACTTTAATTGATTTAAATGATTTTGAAATGCCCATTTACAGTATCGACCGCGAAAAGGAAAATGGCATTCCAAACCAAGCACAACAATTTAAAGAGTTAATTAAAAGCCACGATGCTATTTTAATTTCTTTTGCTGAACACAATGGAAACGTTTCCGCAGCATTTAAAAATATTTTTGACTGGGTATCAAGGTTGGAAGGTAAAGTATGGGATGGAAAGCCGATGATGCTGCTGGCTACTTCTCCCGGTGGAAGAGGTGGCGCTTCCGTTTTGGAAATCGTGACAAAGAGTTTTCCGTTCAGAGGAGGAAAAGTAATGGCTTCTTTTTCGTTGCCTTCTTTCAAACAGAATTTTTCCTCCGATAACGGAATTACCAATGGAGAATTAAAAAATGTTTTTTTGGAAAAAATAAATTTATTCGAAAAAGAAATAAATAGCGAGGTAATTATTTAAAACTGAGTAAGCAGGTGGTCAAAAAAAATAACACTTTTCCTTTGCCTGAAAAAGAGTTTTGAGACTTGGAAATCAAACATTTGTCCAAATAAAAGTATCATTTTTAGCGCTCCTCAAACCACAAAAACACCTCTCAAAATAACTCATAACCCATAACTCATAACGTACAACTCACACTCACCTCCTCCACTCTTCGGTCAATAATTCCTCCACAGCTCCAGCTATTTCCAAACCAGCATTTTTCCCGGTACCTTCAAAAATCAATTTTTCATTTTCAAAAAAACGGACCTGTAAAATGCCCTGCATACTTTCATTAACCTTACCGGTCATTTCACCCGTGATAGGTGAAACCAACTTGGCACCGGGTGCTTGTTGTCCAATAATTTCCAATCGGTTCTTACGGTCTTTAAAAGAGAGGCGAACATCATCCTCATTTAATGAAGCCCGCATTTTAGCTCCCGTGTATGTGGCAAAACGATACAATTTTCCTTTCCAAAGAAACCCAACAATATAACCGATAAAAAAACTGCCCAGCCAGGGAATATGTGCGACAGAAGCCATCAGGCAAATTTTGTCATCGGCCGCAAAATGATTGGACTGCATCCATATCCACGAACGGGGAAAGGAAGTGCCCCAGTCTTTTTCAATATATCCGATGCCATTTGAAAAATCAGTCTTGCGGCCATATACTTCAAGCTGTCCCTGCAAATAATGATACAGGCTGACCACGCCATGATAACATTCCATAAATGGGACAAAAGAATACCAGCCCATAATACCGGGCGCGCCGAGCATTTTTGGCCAGGGGTGCGTCTTCTCAATTTTTAAACGGCCTTTTAATTCGGGCAGGTCTAAAATTAATTCTTCCGCTGAAAATGAATTTTCTCCTAATTTTAAATGGAATTTATTTTCATCGGGAATAAATGCTTCCGCCTTAAAATGATGATAACTGGCTATGCACTTTTTCCCATCCAATACTTGAATAAAAGCATGCTTTTTTCCGTTCGCTTCTTTTGATATTCCAGGAATAATCGCAAATACTTGTTGCTCAGCAGGGTCAACAATTTTGAAATACCAGCCCTCGAAATAACTTTTTTCGATTCCCCATCCGTGGTACATATTTGGATGCCAGGTAGCGCGCCAGCGCAGGATTTTATTTTTCATAAAATGTAGAAAAACGATTTTAAATTTTGTCAAAAGTAACAATTGGTGACTTCCACAAAAATCTTCCTGCTGACATCTCATGGAATTATCTATTTTCGCAAAAAAATAAAAATGAATCACTGACAAACCAAGTCACTGCCGTGAATTTTAAAACAAATAATTCCGAATGAAAAAGACCCTATCATTTTTTCTTTTTCTATTTATAATGAAGTTTTTCTGCTATGCTGGGCAGGCAGAAGAACTTTTCCAAAAAGCGAACGAAGCATTCCAAAATAATAATTTTAAAGAGGCCATAAAATTATATGAACAAATTGGTGCCATGAATTTTCAATCGACTGAATTGGAATACAATCTCGGCAATGCATATTTCAGGGAAAAAAACATTGGCAAAGCCATACTACATTACGAACGGGCACTGCTCATATCTCCTGGCGATGAAGATGTCATTCATAATTTATCACTGGTCCGGGACCAGGTATCGGGCAGGGATGCATTACCTGCATTTTTCCTGACAGCTTGGTGGCGCAACACCCGCATGGCCCTTTCCTCCGGCGTATGGGGAACGCTCGCATTGGTGCTTTGGTGGCTGGGGTGTGGAGGCCTCTGTCTCTGGTTGTTCGGCAAAACCCGCGAATGGCGAAAATTGGGCTTTTGGGTAGGTGTGGCAGGCATTACGCTCAGCCTCCTTCCAGTCTCACTTGCATGGAGCCGCATGGCATTCGAAGAAAACACCAGACAAGCCATCATTATGCAGGATCAAACCACATTGAAAAGCGCCCCGGATGATGCCGGCTCCGCCATCCTGAACTTAAATGAAGGGGAAAAAATCGACCTGTTGGATCAACTCGGCGGCTTTTGGCAAGTTCGGCTGGCCAATGGCGAAAAAGGCTGGGTCAGCCTCGAAAAGGTGGAGGAGATTTAATGAAGAATGAAAAATGAAAAATGAAGAATGAAGAATTCTTTTACTAAAATGCATTCTTCATTCTTCATTTTTCATTCTTCATTTTCTATTCTTCATTCTTCATTTAAAATAGTATTCTTGTCGGCGCAAAAATGAAAATCCATGCACCGAAATCTAATATTCATTTTATTCATTCTTCTTTTTTTTGCCTGTGAAAATAAGAACAGGCCTTCCAATAAAATCCTGATATTTTCCAAAACTGATGCCTTCCGGCATGCCTCCATTGACGCGGGCGTAGCCGCAGTGAAAAATATAGCAGTGGCTAAAGGCATGGAGGTCACCACAACGGAGAATGCATCCGTCTTTACCGAAGAAAACCTGTCCACATTTGGTGCAGTTGTTTTCTTGAATACCTCTGGTGATGTCCTAAACAATATACAACAGACAGATTTTCAACGATTTATAGAAGCGGGAGGCGGTTTTATCGGCATCCACGGAGCTGCGTCTACTGAGTATAACTGGGCTTGGTACGGGCATTTAGTCGGTGCTTATTTTTCTGATCATCCGGCCGTTCAGGAAGCCGATGTTAAGATAAAAGACCCAAGCCATCCGATAAATGCAGGGTTGGTCGAAGGCTTCTCGATCGAAGAAGAATGGTACAATTTCCGACCTGTACCGCCGAGCGGAAAAGTTTGGGTCGACGCCCCCAATACCGTTTTGACCAAAAACAACATCGGCCCGCTCGACCCGTTGCGCCAATTGGAAAAACACATCGATCCTCGGGTAGCCTGGCGATACGAACCCACCACACCATTTTTGGCGGATGAAATAAATGTGCTGTTGGAAGTGGATGAAGTCAGTTATGGCGGGGGTACGCACGGTTCTTCTCATCCGATTAGCTGGCAACAGGAGTTCAACGGAGGAAGATCCTTTTATACAGCCTTGGGGCACCGGTCGGCCACTTTTGAGAACACCACATTTCTTAGGCACCTGAGCAATGCGATTGACTATGCCATTGGGAAAACAGGTCTTGATTACACAAAAGTCAAGACTGAGCGCATTCCTCCAGAAGACCGGTTCGTCCGCACGACTCTTGCCTCCAATTTGGCTGAGCCTACAGAGTTGGAGTTTTTGCCCGATGGGCGCATCCTTTTTTTAGAAAGAAGAGGCGGTATGAAAATGTATGACCCGGTGGCAGATTCGGTCCGGCTCGTATTGCAGATGCCCGTTTATCATAAAAATGAAAATGGGTTCCTCGGCATCGGTCTCGATCCAGATTGGGAAGAGAACCATTACATCTATTTATTTTATTCATTGATGGAAGGAGGTCGCCGCAATCGCCTGTCGCGCTTCGAATTCGATGGGGAAGTCGTCCATTTGCATACCGAAGTTGTCATGCTGGAAGTACCTGAAATCGACGGCTGCTGCCATACTGGGGGCTCTATTGAATTTGATTCAAAAGGCAACCTGTTCCTTTCCACGGGAGACAATACAAATCCCTTTGAATCAGATGGTTACAGCCCTTCGGATGGGCGTCCTGGCCGTGAATTGTGGGACGCCCGACGTTCGGCCGGCAACACCAACGACCTGCGCGGCAAGATCTTACGCATCACTCCGCAGCCGGACGGATCTTATACGATTCCGGAGGGAAATCTTTTCCCGGAAGGTACACCGAACACCCGACCCGAAATTTTTGTAATGGGTTGCCGCAACCCTTACCGAATTGCCATCGACAGCCAAACGGATTGCCTGTACTGGGGTGATGTGGGGCCAGATGCCGGCAAGGACGGCAGGGTACGCGGCCCGAAAGGATACGACACCTTTAACCGGGCCTGCGGCCCGGTAAATGCAGGCTGGCCGTTTGTCCGGGGCAACCATGTTTATCAAAAATATAATTTTGCTACCAAGGTCTCAGACAAACATTTTGATCCTGACCGCATCATCAACGAATCTCCTTTTAATACTGGATTGAAGGAATTACCTCCGGTCACGCCACCGCTGATTTGGTATTCTTACGATGAAAGCACAGAATTTCCCTGGACCGAAGACGGTGGTAAAAACCCAATGGCCGGCCCCATATTTCATGCGGCTGATTTTGCCGAAGGCACCCCCATTTTTCCCGCCTATTTCGAAAACAAATTCTTTGCGTATGAATGGATGCGGGACTGGATTTTCACCGTGACTTTGGATGAAAATGGAAGTTTTGTACAGGCCGATCCTTTTTTGCCCAACGAAAAATTCAACAACCCGATGGACATGGCCTTTGGACCCGACGGAGCGCTGTACATTTTGGAATACGGAGAAAGCTGGTTCACCCAAAATGAAGACGCCCGTCTGACCAAAATCGAATTTGCCCTCGGCAACCGCAAGCCCATTGCCAAAGTAAATGCTTCCAAAACGATTGGGTCCGACCCGCTGGAAGTCAAGTTTTCCTCAAGTAAATCAGTTGACTACGATGGGGATAAAATGCAATATGAATGGAAGATCGGTAAAAAAACAATGCCGTCGACCGCTGCCAATTTTACCCATACTTTCACTCGCCCCGGCACTTATGAAGTTTCTTTAAAAATAAAAGATGCGCACGGTGCCCAAAGCCGGGACAAAGTGCAAATCCTGGTCGGCAACGAGCAACCAGCGGTCGAGTGGACAATCAGCGGCAATCAATCTTTTTATTTCGGTGAAATGGAAATTCCCTATGCCGTCACCGTCAGCGACCGGGAAGACGGTCATTCAGACGAAGAGCAGATCGACCCGAGACGTTTGCGCCTGTCCATCGACTATCTGAAAGAAGGAAAAGACGTCGCTGAAATCATCTTGGGTCACCAGACCGCCGATATGGCCGCAGGAGGTAGCATGAAATACGCCGGCGGCAAGCTGGCGATGGACAACTCCGACTGTGCTACCTGCCACGCCGCCGACCGAAAGGTGAACGGTCCCAGCTACATCGACATCGCCAACCGGTATTTCGGCGATGCCAATGCCGTCGAATTTTTATCGGACAAAGTCATCAAGGGCGGTGCCGGCAACTGGGGCGAATCGGCCATGGCCGCCCACCCTGCCATCAGCAAAAGCGAAGCGGAATCCATCGTTCAGTATATCCTTTCTTTTGCCGGAGAAGTTAATACGGAGTCGGCCCTTCCGATGAAAGGCTCTTATGTTTTGAACGAACACCTCGGCCGGGAAGAGAAGGGGGCCTACATTTTTCAGGCAACTTATTCTGACAGTGGTGCAAATGGCATCGCTTCGCTTTCGGCCTCGTCTACCCACGTGCTGCGCTATCCAAAACTGGAAGCAGAAAATTGCTCGGATAAATCAAAAGGCATTCGAAAAATAAAAGAAACCGATTCGGGGAATACGCTGCTGACGGGCCTTACCCACGACCGCTTCATTTCTTTTGAAAATATTGATCTTACGGGGATTCAATCGGTGCAGTTCGGTTTTTATGAAAAGACAAATTTACCGGAGGGAACGGCGGTGGAAGTGAGAATTGGCCGACCGAACGGGAAGTTGATTGGGCGGGGGGATTTAGTTGAGAATGAATCTTCGGTGGATATTTCTCCTACGGATGAATTTGCGGATGTGTTTTTTGTTTTTAAAAATGACAATAAAAAAGAGGAAGGATTGGGGATGTTGGATTGGGTGATGTTTGGGTTTTAGTACTGTTGAAATCTCCTTCGGTAGCAGTTTATGTTGGCAGTTGCAAACTGCCTGATGGGGGTTGCAAGTGACGCTCCGCTTAACACTTGCAACAACGGCGGTGTTTGGGTTTTAGTACTGTCGAAACCTTCTTCGGTAGCAGTTTATGTTGGCAGTTGCAAACTGCCTGATGGGGGGTGCAAGTGACGCTCCGCTTAACACTTGCAACAACGGCGGTTCACTTAGTACTTGTAACTTCAGAGTTGGTTGTTGCGCTATCGGCAGTCATGCTTTTTATTTCATCTTTATAAAATTGTTCATACGTTAGGTAAATTAAGTATGAACCCAATAATAAAAATAACAATATTGCGATCACTGGTAATATCAGCTCGGATATACTCATGCCGGCAAATTCGATTGCAATTATAATCGATACGGCCAATGTGATCGAAATGGCTCCTGTAATTCCGATTCTGGCAGGACCAGGGTCTGTTAAAAAAATTGCGACCAAGATAGTCAGGATGACTAAGCTTGTGAACGAGGAGGAGAATCCTGTAACGACGTTAAAAACAGTCATCATGAATGCACCTGAGACTAAAATACTGTACACTAAAACAGCCTTTATTATGCCATCGTATTGTCCTGAAATCAAGTTTTCATTATGGTGCAAAACCTGACGAACATGAGAAGACAGTCGCCATATTTGACAACCAATCAACAAACAACTATTTTGATATAACCTCGCTTTCAACATATAATCCGACCTTTTGAACCTCTCTAAAGAACTTCTATTGATCCGATATTTAATAACGATTCCCATCCACCAAATACACAATAGAATATTGAAAATATACACAACGACCTCATAAGATCCATCATCCACAAAATAAAAAAGTACTGCTCCCAAAATCGCCAACAACCCAATCGCTACAAACTGATTCTGATCCGGATGTAGACTCAGCCAGGCGGTAAGATTAGGTGACAACCGCCCTCGGATCGGATAAGAACTGAGAATCAACATTTTATACAATTCCTTCGAGTACGCCTCCTTATTTTCTTCGATCGGCAACGGATTCCCCTTCTCATCAGACAGCTCCACCTGCGCCGCAATCAACTCCGCCGTGAAGCGCTCCACGTCCGGCGTCCCTTTCAATTTGCTTTGACTGAAATTCGTCGCTTTCGCTATGGCATTGACCATCATCAGCAGGGGCCGGTCGTGCTCACTCTGCAAAACAAGCCCACTGAAAAAAGCACTCACCAAATATTCCATATAGGACTTATGCGCAAACTTAAAAACGTCCCTGCCCGAAAGATCCTGCACCAAAACGCCACCAACCCGCACGTCTTTAATGATGGTAGCCAGCGCATCCGCATTTTCACGCAAGCGGTCCGGAAGTGGATCTGAGGCTTGATTTCCCTGCATGGCATCTTCATAGGGAGGAAGTGATTTGGGATAGCTTTCCCAAAGTTTCGCAATCCATCGGTTGAGGTCTTTACTTCTGATCTGGTTGGAATAAGCACCTTCCAGCATCATCCCAACGGCGATGCCCATCAGGAAATAGTGGCGCTCGGTGGCGGTCAAAACAGTGGCCCGTTTCCGTTGCTGGCGGTCGTAGGCTTTTTTCAAAAAGCTGCCAATGACGGTTGCAGAATTGAGGCGTTCCTTCTGCCTGGCCAGTTCACTGTCCCAGACAGTACTCAATTGGTAAAGTGTGGATGGGCGGGTCACCAATTCGGCGAAGCTACTGTTGGCAGGTGAAATTTCAAGTGCATTTAAAATGCCCTGTTTAGTGGTCGGTTGTGCATTCCGAAGTACCTGTTCAATTTGCGGAGCGGTCAATTTTTCAAGGTAAACCGCTTGTGCATAAGGCAGGTCGATGCGGGGCGGCAGGATACCCAGCGCAGCCCTCCTTTCTTCGTCATCGGCAAATAGGTTGGGGCGGCCGGCGATGAGGATTTGGGAATTCGGCACCCGGGCCAAATTCCATAATTGCGTAAAATGGTTGAACAACAAGTGGGTGTCACCCACAAGGTCCATTTCATCAAAACCATCAAGAATGACCAGCAGCTTGCCCGCCCGGTGCAGCTCCCAGAGTGCTTCGGCCTTTGCTTGAAAGAGTTGGGCCCACCGGCCAAAGATGCTAAACTCGTCGTCGTTGCGGGGGCTCATACCACGCAGCTCGATCAGGATGGGGATGCGGTTGTACTCGACTGGATTGTTGAGCATTTCTTTGACAATCTTATGGGTGAGTACGGTTTTACCTTGGCCGTAATCGCCAAGCAGTGCCAGGTGTTCAGTTGGGTGAGTGCGTTTGCCTTTGGCCCATTCAAGAATATAGGTTTCCACTGCATCAATGGGTTGGTCTTTTTTTAGTTTACCTTTTTCAATGGCCACTGTTTGACCTGCCAGTGGGACGTACATTTCGGCAAGACTGGGTTCATTGCTCTCAGATTCGTGTTCTTCAAAATAATCCGTGATATAATCAAGATAGCCAGATAATTGAATCAGGTTATCTAACATTTCAGATTCATACCGGAACTCAACGGTAAATCCATTGTGGTGTTCAAATCCCCTTTTCCCTTTTCCTTTGATCGCCACAATCAGCCTGACAAACTGGTTGCTTCTGGTTCGGATAAAATTAATAAACCCCTCTACCCTATCTGGTGTAGGCGTTTTTTCAAGGCAAAGAATGCTTAGTCCTTCATTGTCCTGGCCATACCGGGACAGGTAGCATTTATACTCATTGTACCATTCTTTCGATTTGATCTTGTATTGTTGATCAATCAGGCGGAGCAAGTCAGCAGCTTTGGTATGCCAGGGGCGGGTATCAGGTTCAAATTCAGAGAATACTTCAGGGATTGCCTTTTTTTTCTCGTGATAAATTTCAATATCATCCCGATACTTCCAGTAATATTGAATGTCCTGCCAGACGCTTATCTTTTTACCAATCTCTTTGTGATCAACCTGTCGTATGCTCTTTAAACCATTCCAGTTTTGATGAACTCCACTGATATTAGCATAAAGCGCCCCCAAATAAACTAATATTAGTATCAAATAATAAGCAATAATTCCATTGCCTGGATGAGAAAACTCAAGGCCATAAACCTTATCTATTGCATAAATGAAATAAGCAATTACTTCATTCCGAAAAAATATGATGACGATTGCCCCGAAAATATATGTTACCATAATCCAGACCGAGCAAAATGCAAAGTACTCTCTTGTTTTAGTTCGATTTCTTACTAGTCGAAAGGATAATAAAAGAAGGCTCAAAAAGGCTGCAATATAAATGAGTCCAATTACTAAAAATGGGTACAAGAATGAGCTGGGCTGATCCATATGTGAGGTCTTTCGTATTTAACTGGCCATAAATGTAAGGGACTTGCCCGGATAGTCCGCATGATAGATAGGTCAGATTTTGGAAGTCTGACCTATCTACGGGCAGCTCTGTGGGTGGCCAAAAGTCAATTCGTCTTCCAAAAATAAGGACTCATCAACACCAGAATCGTAAACAGCTCCAACCTGCCGAGCAACATCAAAAACGACAAGAACCACTTTGCTCCATCGCTCAGCCAGGCAAAATTATCCACTGGACCGACCTTACCGATGGCGGGACCAACATTGCCCAGCGAGGTGGCCACCGACCCGACGGATGTCATGAAATCATAGCCCATCATGCTCATGATGACCGATCCTACCACAAACCAAAAAAGGTAAACCAACAGAAAAATAATGATATGTGTCATGATCCGGGGGGCAACGACCCGGCCATTTAACTTAAGTGGCAAGATGGCTCGTGGATGCACCAGCCGCTTGAATTCCAGCACGGAGTTTTTTAAAAATACCAAATGCCGGATGAGCTTGATTCCGCCGCTCGTGGAACCTGCGCTGGCCCCGACAAAGAGCAACATAAAAAAGAGCATGGTCAACCAGTTTCGCCAGGCAGTGTAATCAGCCGATACGTACCCGGTTGTAGTCATCACGGAAACGATCTGGAAGAGGCTGTCCCTGAACGATTTTTCAAACCCTTGATCAGTTGCATAATAAACCGCAAGGGAAACCACCATACCCAGCGCCATTACGATAAACAGGTAAAACTTGAATTCATCATTTTTCCAAACCTTTTCAAATTTACCCTTGATGGCCAGGTAAGTTACCGTATAATTGGTTCCAGCGAGGAACATAAAGAGGATGATCGGGTATTGGATGGCGGGAGTATCATAGGCCGCCATGCTCGCATTTTTGGTGGAAAACCCGCCCGTGGCCATGGTCGTCAGTGCATGGTTGATGGCATCGTAAAAGGACATGCCCGCTAATTTTAAAATAACCATTAGCACAGCGGTGAGCGACACATAAATCAACCAAAGGCGTTTGGCGGTCTCCTGAATCCGTGGATGAATTTTATCCGAAGTCGGCCCGGGAGCTTCTGCCGAAAAGAGTTCTATGCCGCCAATGCCCAGCAAGGGGAATATGGCCACGGTCAAAACAATGATCCCCATTCCGCCGATCCATTGAGTCATGCTGCGCCAAAAAAGAATGCCTTTTGGTACCACTTCAATGTCGGTCAATACCGTGGCCCCAGTCGTCGTCATTCCCGACATGGTTTCAAAAAAGGCGTTGGTCACCGTGCCCATTTCACCAGAAAACAAATAAGGCAATGTCCCAAATGTGACCATGGTCAGCCAGCCAAGGGCGACAATCAAATAACCTTCCCGTTTATTGAGAGATTGATCTTCGGTTTTGCTGAAAAAATAAAACACCATCCCGGCCAACCAACAAACACCAACTGATTTGATAAAAGCCATTTCATCATTTGAACCATAATAAAACGAAAATGGCAAAGCCGTAAGCATCAGCCCCCCAATGAGCATTTGCAAAACCGCCAGCACTCGGGCAATTTGTTTAAAGTTGATGATATAGTATCCTCTTCTGGGTTTCATATTTTTTTGAGGGGTCAGGGGTCAGGTAAATTTTAGCCTTCTTTCTGACACCTGACCCCTGACTCCTGACTCCTGACTCCTGACACCTCCCCTCTCCCTACCTAAAAATTCGCTCCACTCCACTGATCGCCTCCGGCATTGCGAACACAATGGCTTTATCATGCAATTTTAAAGTAAAATCCCCATTTGGCAGTAAGGTTTCCGCTCCCCGAATGACGCATCCGATGAGGGCTTGTTTTGGGAAACGTTGTTCCCGCAATGGTTTCCTGGTGAGGTGGTTGTTCTTGGAAATGACAAATTCGATGATCTCTGCGTCCACGCCGTGCAGGCCGGTAATGGCTTCAATCCTACCCTTTCGGACATAACGGAAAATATTGTTTGCAGCGATGAGTTTCTTATTGATCAGGGTGTCCACGCCGATGTTTTGAGAGATATGGGTGTATTCTTTGTTTTCCACCTGGGCAATGGTCTTGATCACGCCATGGTTCTTGGCAGTCAGGCTGGCGATGATGTTGGTCTCCGAATTAGGGGTCAGGGCGATAAAGGCGTCCATGGTATCCAGTCCTTCTTCTTCCAGCAGGTCGATGTTGCTGGATTTGCCATTGATGATCAGCGTGTTGTTCAACTGTTCTGCCAGCCATTTACAACGGTCTTTCGAACCTTCGATCAGGGTTACGCTGTATTCGTTTTCCAGCAGTTTGGCGGTCTCATAAGCCATTCCAGTACCACCGAGGATCATGATTTTTTTGACCGTCTTTTTTTTCAGCCCCACCAGTGTTTCGATGAGGTTGATCTGATCCGTGTTGGTAATAAAATAAATATGATCGTTCCTTTTCAAAACGACATCTCCATGTGGGAAAATCGTTTGGTTGCCGCGGAGAATAGCCATTGGGCGAAGTGCAACGGCATTTTCCAGCCGCTTTATTTCATCAATACTGGTATTGACCAGTGGAGAATTGTCGTCGAGCGTAATGCCTACCAGGGAGATTTTGCCTTCTTCGAATTCAAAGATGTCCGTAAATGACACACGGTTGATCAATCGTTCAATCTCTTTTGCGGCAAGCGACCGGGGAGAGAAGAGCGAGTCTATTCCCAGTTCTTTGAACATCGAAAGGTGTTCCGGGGCGAGGTATTCCGTGCTGCTCACCCGGGCAATGGTCCGTCTGGCGCCTTGTTTTTTAGCGAGGATGGCCGTCATTAAATTACTGGATTCGGAAGTGGTAACGGCCAGTACCAGATTGGCTTGCTGAACATTGGCTTCCGCCAGTACCCGTAGTGAGGAAGCATCTCCCAAAACAGTCAGCACATCGAGGTGGGCTGCGGCGTAGTCGAGAACATCCTTATTGGAATCTATTAGTGTAATGTCCTGATCTTCAATGGACAACAACTGGGCAAGATGGAAGCCAAGGTCCCCCGCCCCGGCAATGATGATTTTCATAGGAAGAGAAATGGTTGGACGATTGACTGGCTGAAGAGTTGGATGGCTAAGTGATTTTCCCTCCTGAAGGTTATGCACTTTTTATGAAAAACCATTGATCCATTCTACTCTTCAAGCATTCAATTCAGTACAAAAGTAAGTCGGTGCAACTTATTTATTAGGTGATTCCTCTTTCGAATAATTCTGTATCACATCTGGTAGCTGCGCTACACCGATACGATTGGCGATGATTTTTTTGTCCTTGTCCAACACATAGAGACGAGGAAGGGAAGTGCCATAATACCGGATCATGGCCCGGGCCCTTTGGTAGGGGTCGGCCGCGATGATCCAAGGCATTTCCTTGGCTTTGATGTCTTTTATGGCTTTTTCCAAATCCATGTGATTGGCGGAGGAAATGGAGAACACCTCGACCCCTTTGTCTTTCCATTCTTCATAAAAAGGTTTAAGCTCGTCCGTCATGGCCTTGCAGTGGCCACAGCCAGGTTTCCACAAAAACACAATAATAAAATCGGCATCCACATCGTGGGGGGACATCAGGTCGGTGGTAAACTCTTCAGTTGCTGGGTCATACAACTGAACCCTGGTATCGGGAGCTGTGTTACCGAGCAGAATATGGTTGATCATGTAAGCATCATCGGTAATCTTCTTTTTGCCCTCCTCACTGACCCAATCGGCCTTCCCGGTTTTGTAATATTTATCCGAAATATGGACAAATGCCTTGTCGAGTCCCATGACCTCCGGTTTCCAGTATTTGTTCAACAAATAAGGCAGGAGGAAACGAAACACTTCTTTATTTTGCTCGGCCCGGCTTAAGATAAAATCGACGGCCGCTACGATGCTGTCGGGTGTTTGTGCGGTCAGTCCGCTGAGGTATTGATCGACTTTTTGCTGTAGATAGGGAGTGTTGACAAACGTATCATCGGCCAGATCAAAACCGTCCCAATAATGGTTTTTGTAATACTTAAATGCAGCCCGTTTCTGATCCTCATCGGATGTCCCTTCCGGCATTTCAGGCAGTTCCGGATCTTTGAATGCAGCAATCAACTTGGCGACATAAGTATCAGGGTGCTTGCGTAAAATGTCTTCCTGGTAAGCCTTGACACCTTTGGAAAGTATTTCTTTTTCCTCTTCCAGTTTTTTCTTTTTCTGCTCATCGGTGGAAGCCATGTACTCCTCCTCTATTTTTTTGGAGAGTTCCACCTGTTCGCTCATAAAAGACTGGTAATCAAACAATAGCGGATTTTCTTTGGATCCTTTAAATTTTTGATTCCTGGAAAAAGTAGGCCCTTTCGTTTTAACTGAAAAATGTTGGTCACCCCGCATCACGACAAACTCGAAGAACTTATTGTCGGGTGGCATCAGAATCAGGTAAATACCGGGCGCCAGTTCTTCCTCCCCGCCAAAAACGAATTTCCCTTTTTCATTGATGGCCACCGTGTCTTTGCTGTACACCTTTGCGCCACGCCGGTAGCCAAAGAACACCGTGTCCTGTGCAAATTCTTCAATTTGAACTTCAATGTGGTAACCCGTACCCTGGGCAGGCAAGTAAAGCGCAACAAGTGAAAAGAAAAGGAGGAATAAAGCAGATTTCAAGTAAGAAAATCGTTTAACAGAAGTCAGTTGATTCATGTTCAATATATTCTTTTTTCTAAGCGCGACAGTCGAGTAGCACCTGTTTTCAAGACGGCAAAATTAGGGGGTTTGCACAAAAGGTACCTTTTAAATGGGATTGTTAGGATTTTGTTTGAAAAAATAAAAAACACCAACGCCGATTCCCAACAGCACCAGTCCGGGCACCGCCTGCCCAGGATTCTCCATCAAGGTATTGATGGCAAATGCAAAGGAAATAATGATAAAGACCAACGGAATGATTGGGTAGCCCCATGCTTTGATCGGTCGTTGCGTGTCTTTCAATTTTTTTCTAAAAACAAATAAGGAAACCCCGGCAAGTCCCATAAAGGCAATATCCAAAAAGGTAACGAACGTGATTATTTCACTAAAAATCCCTCCAAAAAATAAAAGAATAATCAATGCCCAAACTACCTGGATGATCATCGCATTAACGGGTGTGTGCCACCGTGGATGGATTTTGGCGAGTTCTTTAAAAAAAATGCCGTCTTGCGCCATAGCCTGGTAAATCCGAGGGGCTGTCATGGTGTAAATACTGATGGTCCCGAAAATGGAAACAGCGATCATGACTGCGACCGCTTTCCCGCCCCAAGGCACCAAAGTAGAAATGGCATCGGCTGCAACGCGCGGCGTTTGTGAGATAGCGTCCAACGGCAATAAGAACATGTAAGACAGGTTGACCAGCAAGTAAGTGGTCATCACGATCAATACCCCCAAAAACATGGCCCGTGGTACAGTCCGCTTGGCATCAATGGCCTCGCCCGACAGATAGGAAGCATGGTGCCAACCACCCATCGAAAATAAAACGCCGACCAAACCGGTCAGTATGGCAGCGGTGAGGTTTTCCGGCATTCCGCCGGAAAGGGAAAAATCGACGGGTACTTTATCCGGATCAAAATAGATAAATCCGGCTAAGATGATAGCCACAATGGCCATTAATTTTAAAACAGTAAAAACACTCGCAATGCGCTGACTCAGGTGTACTCCAAACATATTATAGGCAGTAAGTCCAATCAATGTGATGGCAGCCACTGCTGTTTTTCCGTTATCTGAAATATCAGGGATAAATATTTTCAGGTACTCGGCAAATGCTACACAGAGCCCCGCCAATGCACCGGTATTGATCACCAATAAAATAGCCCAGCCGTATAAAAATCCGGTCAGTCCTCCAAAGGCTTCTTTCAAATAAACATAAACTCCACCCGACTTTGGGAACATTCCCCCCAACTCCGTAAATGTCAGTGCCCCCGTCAGGGCGATTATACCTCCAAGTGCCCAAACGGCCAAGACCAGGCTGGCATTCGGAACAGCAGAAACTATCTGGGCCGGTGTAACAAAAATACCTGACCCAATGCACCCTCCGACAGCAATCATTGTAAGTCCGAAGAGCGTTAATTTTTTTTGTAGTTTGGGCATTGATTTGTCTGGATTGATTCGAAATCAAGAAATAGGAAAATTGGATGGAGTCAAGCATTTTGAGTTTGTTTCACAGCTATTTTTTCCAATTCTCAATTTCCGATTTCGAACATCTCTGTTATTTAGTTGGTAAAAAGCCACTCCCCTGTTTTTCGGGAGTCTTTATGTTGGGTTGATAGCAGGTTTTGAAAAATTGATTGAATGTGGATATTTATGAAAAGACCTTTAATCAATTGATTGTCCCTCTACCTGTCGAAACAAGGGCCGAATCTATTCAATTTTGAACGAATTATGAAAAAACTATTCTCTGCCTTCTTCATGACAGCTTTGCTGCCAATTCTTCTTTTTTCACAAAATAGTGAGATCAACATGGCATATGAGCCATCTGTAAAACACCCTTACGGCCAGTTAAACCCTATTGCCCCTGAGCAAATTGCGGATTTTGAACCTCTGATTGGCACCTGCGATTGCCGCAGCCTGGCCCGTAATGGCGATGGCTCCTGGCCAGATACACTCGACATGGTCTGGCGTTATAAATACACCATGAACGGTACAGCCGTGCAAGACGAAGTATGGAGACAAGGCAACCGGTACGCTGGCAGTATACGGCAATATCAAGTAGATAGTGCCCATTGGGTCGTGACCTATTTCAGCTATCCGTCGGTATCCAGTAATCCCGGCGTTTGGCATGGGAACAAAGTAAACGGCGAAATTATTTTGTATAACCCTCAGAAGGCCCCCAACGGCATGGATGGAAAATATAAAATCACTTTTTATGACATTTCAGAAAAAGCTTTTAAATGGAAGGGGGAATGGGTGAACATGGACGAATCCATTATTTATCCAACCTGGTACATTGACTGTAAAAAAAGGCGGGAGTAAAATACCTAAGGTGGTCGTTGATTTGGATGTGCAAGAAAACTTGAAAATTGAAACAGTCAGATTAGGAAAATCAAGCAGGTTGATAACCCGCCCATTTATTGTTTCGTAATTAAGAAATCGCGTAAAGGACCTCGCGCTTTTAATCCAATGGCTTTAAATCCGGTTTCACGAAATTCTTTCTTGCACTCACCGAAAGCATTAATTCTTTCGAATAATATTCCAGCCACTGATTTCTTTCTGTGAGATCAAAATCCTCGATCAAATCATCAACATTACCCTGGTCCCAGTTGACCTGCCCGTTTTCATCCGCAAATCTTTTTTTGACGGCCCACAACCAATAAACGGTCAGTGTTTCGTGATAGCCACTGGTGTCCGTATTTTTTATGCCCACGGACGCCAGATATTCGGCTAAGTGCTTCCGGATCAATGGCAATGTATTTTCACCATGCCTGGACAATAAAAAAAGTGCCGTCAACAAGTGTACTTCGTGGGTAAATTCTCCTTTGGGCAACTGGCAATGAAGAAATTTGTGGATCAATTCTTCTGCTTCCGTAATTGGAAAAAGGGCATCGGCGGTCATTAAAATGCTTTTTTATCTACGAACAAATACTGTGGGGCAAACCTATCAGTAGAATCCTGTTTTTGATATTTACGAAATGTTCAAATTTTTGCAATAATAAAAAAAGGAAAGGTAATTTACCCTTCCTTTCATCACTCAATTGTTTAATGGCATACGGCTATTACAACTATCTTTCCCGGTCAATCGAAATTTCGATCCCTCCGTTATCTTTTTTAAATCCAGAAATGGAATAAGCAAAATTCAACATGATATGCCTGGCCAGAGACTGGACTCTTTCCTCCTGAACATAATTTAATTGGCTGTTTCGATTGATGCCGATATTTCGGTTTAAAATATCAAAAGCAGTTAAAGACAAGCGGCCTCGCTTGTTTTTTAAAATATATCGGGTCAGGCTCGCTTTCCAAACAGGAATTGACCTGCTTTCGCCAAACGTCTCTTCAGAATAAATGGTGTAATCAAAACTACTGGACAGCTCCCATTTGTCCGATGGAGTGACAATTAAATCAGTAAAAAAACTTCCATCAATATAATTTTGATTTAATTCTTCACTAATTGAATAATCTGTCTTATTAAATGAAGTCCTTCCACCTACGGTAAAATCAATTTTATTTTTCTTGCGGTTGTCCAGTGAAATACGTAAGGAATGCCGTTGTCTTGCTACTTCATTTTCAATATTATTTATAAATAAAATTCCCCTGTTCCAATTTGTACTGTAACTCAATTTAATATTTGTTTGTACCGGACGGAGTGGCGTGCTGAATTGAAACCCTCCCCGCAAATTATAATCATAGGCCACATTGACCGGAGTAATAAACTGGCGGAACAATGAATCAATGCTACTGGCATTTGTAATGCGGTCTTCTGTATAACTCGCACTAATGTTTGCAAATAAACTGGTAAAGGTAAATTGATCGAACAACATAAAGCTCCCCTCTAACAAATGCATGTATTCGGGCTGCAGATCGGGGTTACCTGCGTAAATATTCAGAGGATCGGAATTATCAACCAACGGTTGCAACTGTTCGAGGGAAGGCTCCCGAACGCTGGTAATATATTCGATATTAAATTGCTTGGCAGTTCCAAAATCATAATTAAAATACATACTCGGCAAAAAGAAAGTAAATTCGTTTTGTACCTGCATATTTTCATCCAGCAAATGGCCGTTCAGCCTGGAATGCTGAATTTCTGTACCAAATGTCAGATTGTATTTTTTTCGGTTAACCATTAAATTCAATCCACCCCGATCATAAATATATTCCCGGTCATAACGATTACTTAATTCCGAATTAAATACCTCTCCACCAATTTCCTGATCGAAAAATTCTTTTCTTGTTTTATTATTAAAATTTTGCCGGGAGGCGGTAAATGCTAAATACTGGCTTTTATTCTTTTTGCTTTTTCCAATTGGCTCTGTGTAGGTAAAATTAATGCCGTAGGTAGTTGCATCATCGTTGAACACTTGATTTTGATCTGTATTTTCCTCTCCGACAATTTGCTCGTTTTCATAAAATAAATTATCAGCCTTCAAGGTTCCGTTCCGATCTTCCTGCTCTCGACCCAAAGATACTGAAGCAAAAAACGCCCTGCCTTTTTTCTGAAATTTTCGGCGATAAGTAAAATCAGAACGGAAACTAAAATTGTCGCTGTTAGCCCCATAATCGCGTAAACTTTCATTCTGCAATAAGCCATCAATACCAAAAGTATTTCCTCTGCCAGCACTTGCCAACCTGGCATTATTAAAACCACCATTTGCGCGAATGATAATATTCTGAAACGAATCAATTTTATGCCTCAAGGTTGCATTTAAACGGTGATTCTTATTTCTACTAACACGGCTTTCTTTATCTTCTGAAGTGAAATTATTTTCACCAAAAATATTTTCTTTCGTAGCTATTCGGTCCAGTTCATTTTCAATATCACTGTAAAAATAACTGGCATTTAATTCTGTCTTTTTATTGAATTCGTGATTTAAATTCAATCCAATGGCCGAGGTAGTGGTAAAGCCTTGATCCAAGCCACCATTCTGCATGGGAATGCCCATACTCATTGGATCGAACGACAATCGCATGCGGCCGCCCCCACCGCCCCCACCACCAGACATAAAGCTGGACAAGCCCCCCATAAAACGGATATATTCGTCAAATGAAAAGCCCTGTTGGTTGATGTTATTCAACATGCCTATGGCCGAAAGTTGACTCTTTTTAGAAAAGCGGTTGATATTAAATTTTCCTTCATAACGATCATACGCCAATCCATCTTCCTGGGTCTGCATAGCTCCTGCCCCGGCGCTTGCGTTTCCAAAGTAACCGTTCTTTTTTCCGTCTTTCAGCTCAAGATTAATAGTCTTTGCATCCCGCCCGTCCTCGATGCCCGTAAATTCTGCCATGTCTGATTTTTTAT
Source organism: Bacteroidota bacterium (assembly GCA_039819485.1). Lineage (GTDB taxonomy): Bacteria > Bacteroidota > Bacteroidia > Chitinophagales > Saprospiraceae > UBA6168. The sequence continues at coordinate 81,694 of JBCBRY010000017.1, forward strand.
CGTACACCTGTACTTTATCAACTGCATTGGCAGGTAGGTTTTTGGTCGCAATCTTTGGGTCGTTTCCAAAAAATTCTTTGCCGTCCACCAGAACGTTTTGCACTTGCTCGCCCTGGGCTTTGATAGAACCATCCCGCTCTACCTCAACCCCCGGTAATTTTTTTAATAAATCTTCAACGACCGAACCTGGCTGTACTTTAAATGCGTCGGCGTTGTACTCTAAAGTATCCCGGTTCATACGCAGGGGCACATGCTCGGCAGTCACTTCTACTTCGCTCAACAATTCCTCTGCGGGACGTAATTTAATTTTTCCAAATTTAATTTCTTCGCTGGCATTTTTAATTTCAATCGGTTTCCAGGCTGTTTCAAAACCAATATAAGAGACCTGCAATAAATAATTACCGGCAGGCACTCTTTTCAGGACAAACCTTCCTTCATCGTTTGTAGTCGCAAATGAGGCAAGTAAAGAATCCTGTGCCTGTAGCAGCGAAACCGTTGCAAATGGCAATCCTATTTCATTGGTATCAACCACCGCTCCAGTGATCGTGCTTTTTTGAGAAAATAAATAGTTGGAAAAAAACAGCAATAATGGTAGAATAAAATAAATCGGATAAAATTTTCTCATGTCGGATGAAATTGAGAATTAAAAAATTGAAAATTGAGAATTAAAAATTAGTGTTTTTGTAAACCCTCCGTTTTCAATCCTCAATTTTCAATTCTCAATTAATTATTTCTAACGTCGTCAGTGACAATCATTTTTATCACACCAGAGCCACCGGTCTCTGCATTCATTTCTTTCATTTTTTCATCCCTGATTTTGGTGAATTCTTCTTTGGTTACTTTTTTACCTTTAGTTGGTTTTTCAATCTTTCCTTTTTCGATAGCCTTTAAATTAATTTCCAAAGGAGTGATGGTTCGTTCACCATCATTAATATCCACCTCCAGCACCAGCCCCGGCAAACCACCATAACCGTTGGGTCCGGTGGAGAGAGGAATTTGTGGGGTAAACCAGGCGGTAATATTTTGTTCTTTATGAGTGCAGGTTGCTTTTTGACAAATAAAATCGTTAATCTTTTTTTGTTCACCAGTTAGCTTCCAGGGATAGGCAGTTGCCTCTCCGGTGATCAAAAACATCCGGCCAAAAAATTCTTGTTTGTTTACGATTGACTGGTTGGCCAAATCCGCATAATAAATATTTTCCGGTCGCTTCATGACCATCTGAAAATCCATTCCATCTTCTTCATGGCTGATTTCCAAATCTTCGTTCTCACCTGCCTCCCAATCAGTGTAAAGGCTTTCTTTCTCATTGAAAATCAGACTCTTGGTAAAAGATTGGGAAGTGGGGATCATGGCTCTCATCTTTTCGTCCATGTCATCTGGCAAGTCAATATTCATCTTAATTGTTTCAGTATAAACCACCTCTCCTTCGTTCTGCTGAGCAATGGAAAAAAGTGGGAGTAACAATGCAAAAAGAAAAAATTTTGATTTCATGCTATTATTTTTTTAGTGTTAAAATTCAAATCAACGATGCAAAATTACTTCCCCATCAATCCACTTTAGGTTAATCAACCTTAGTCTAAGGTTAATTAAGGTTAATTGAATTAACTGACATTTATTTTTAGAACTATCTTTGTTTTAAATTAATGCACCTAATCACATTTTAAGATCTGTTTGATTTTGAAAACCCAACAGATCCATATTGAGCAATTTCAACCTACTTGAACCGCCACGGCCTGTCCATATTCCTTATGTCCACCAGCCTTTTGTTGCTGGCGGTTTTTCTATTTTTATTTTTAAAAAATTCCTATCAGGATGAAGTAGAAGAATTGCAAAAAGAAACCGGTTATTTATTTGTCAATTCGGTGAGAGGAGTGGAAGGGCAAATTTTTGAAAAAATTTTGTTCAAACAATTCAGCGGCACTGTTGATTCCACCCACCACCGCTTTACCAATGTAAAAGAACGAACCTGGGTAGGAGAAAAAGAGAGAAATATTTCCATCGATACTTCAATATTAATTGCCGTTTTGGATGAAGAAACTTCCCATTTTTCTACCGACACTTCATTTCAGTTAACCATCCGTTCTTCCGAAAAAACCAAAAACCTGGGAGATTTAAAAGGATCACTTTCTGTCATGATTGCCATGGATGGGGACACCACGTATTCAGATTCTACTGCCGTCAAAAATAAAGTGGCCGATATAATTGAAAGGCTGGAAAATGATTTTTCAGAAAATATGAAGCTGGCCAATCTTCCTGTAAAATATAGAGTTGTAAAAATAGAAAGCGACTCCAACAAGTTATTGGATATAATGGGGTCCGGTACTTACACCGACGTGGCCAGTGGAGAAAAATATGGTGTAGAGCTATCAGGTTTCAACCAATACGTGCTAAAGAAAATAACACCTCAGATATTGTTTTCCATCGGGCTTTTTTCAATTGTTTCACTGGCCTTTTTTACTGTTTTTAAAAACCTTCAAAAACAACAACGACTTACCGAATTAAAAAATGATTTCATTCAAAATGTCACACATGAATTAAAAACGCCCATTGCCACGGTGGGAGTTGCAATTGAAGCTTTGCAGGATTTTGATGCAATGAAAAACCCGGCCCGCACCAAAGAATATCTGGACATTTCAAAAAATGAACTCAACCGCCTTTCCCTGTTGGTCGACAAAGTATTGCGGATGTCCCTTTTTGAAAAAAAAGAACCGGAACTAAAACTGCAAGAAGTAGATCTGAAACAATTAATTGAGGATATTTTGGCTTCCATGAAAATCCAATTTGAGAAGAAAAACGCCTCGGTCACCCAAGGTTATTCTGGCACATCTTTTTTCTTAAATGGTGACCCGACCCACCTGTCCAGCGTTATCTACAACTTATTGGACAATGCTCTTAAATATGGAAAAGAATCACCAGGCATTCATATCGATCTGATCGAAAATCCAAACCAGTTAATTTTAAAAATAAAAGACAACGGGGTGGGCATCTCCCCGGAAAACCAGGAAAAAATATTTGAAAAGTTTTTCCGTGTACCGAGTGGCGACCTCCACAATGTGAAAGGGCATGGACTGGGCTTGAGCTATGTGGCAAGTGTCGTCAAAAAACACCGTGGCACCATCCAGGTGGATAGTGAGGAAGGGAAAGGAAGCGTTTTTGAAATTGTCTTTTTAAAATAAAATGTTACGCCCGATTTGCTAAATTCTGGCCTTAAGGGAATTCAGTGCCTGGACAAAAATAAGGAGCGCTAAAAATGACATTTTTATTTTGACAAATGTTCGATTTCATGGCCTCCAAATTCTTTTTCAAGCAAAGGAAAAGTGTCATTTTTTTTGACCACCTGCCTACTCAATCTTTAAGATTTAGCCAATCGGGGGTTATTAGACCGCACAAGCGATTTTTCCCACTCTTCTGGCATGTCGGCCACCTTCAAACTCGCTGTCGAGGAATGCCCGTACCATTCCGAGCGCCATTCTTTTACTGATAAAACGAACAGGTATGGCCAGAACATTAGCGTTGTTGTGCTGACGGGCCAGTGCCGCCAGCTCTACTTTCCAGCAGAGTGCAGCACGAATTCCCTGATGCTTGTTGGCAGTCATCGCTACCCCATTTCCGCTCCCGCATAGCACGATTCCCAAATCTGCTTTTCCTCCTTCTACATCATCGGCAACCGGATGTACAAAGTCAGGATAATCTACCGAATCAGGTGAATTGGTACCGTAATCCGTTACGGCAATCCCTCGTTTTTTCAATAATGAAATAATGCTGTTTTTGTAAGGAAAGCCGGCATGATCACAGCCGATAGCAATGGTTTGCATAATATGAGAAGGTATTTGGGTATTGAGATATTGAGTAGTTGAGCTAATGGTCAATAGCCCAATTACTCAATATCTCAACACCTGTTTATTGATTCCAAATCTCCCAGGATTTTTCTGCTTGCAAATGTAACATAGGGAGCCCATTCATGACAGCCGATCCCTTCGCTTGCGCTTTTTTTAGAAAAACCGTAAGTGCTGGATTGTAAACAAGGTCGTAGAAAAAATGATGATCGGTGACCGCCTCGTAAGGCAAATCAGGAAATGTATCCTCGTTTGGGTAGGTTCCCAATGGCGTACAATTAATAACCAAACGGTGCGACCCCAATAGTTCGGGAGTAATTTCATGATAAGTAATGTTATCATTCGTCCTGGTTCTTGAAACAAATTGATAAGCCACGTTTAATTTCTTCAGGACATACTTTACTGCCAACGAAGCTCCTCCAGTACCCAAAATAAACGCCTGAATATCAGCGCCTTGAAGGTTGCCTTGAGAGAGCAGCTCTCTTAAACTCACTTCAAAACCATAGGCGTCGGAGTTATAGCCCTTCAGTTTGCCATTTTTAAATTGAATAACATTGACCGCTCCAATTTCCCTGGCCTCTTCCGAAATTTCATCCAGGAATGACATCACCCGCAGTTTGTGAGGGATGGTCACATTAAGTCCAGAGAGCCCTTTGCGACTCGCTACTAATTGGGGAAACGATTCGATCGACTCCATCGAAAAAAGCTCATAACTACAACCAGGAATGTTTTCCCGAATAAATTTTTCGGTAAAATATTGTTTTGAAAAAGAGTGGGAAAGCGGAAATCCGATCAGCCCAAAGATGCGACCGTTTACAGGCATTTATTTAATTTTTTACAGCCACAAAGGTAAGTTCCCCTAAGTATTTTCACGTATTACATTTGAATAAACCATGTTTTAATAATACCTTTGACTCCAAGGGAAAGTGAAAAATTGTGCTGTACATTCTGCATTTCCCTTTGATTGCGCCCCCCGCAACATAATTCAGCAGCCATGAACAAACTCTTTTGCTTTTGGCCTTTCTTCCTTATGATGCACAATCAATTTTTGGCTTACTCACATTAGAACACACAAAGTAGTTTTCACCACAAAATACAATTCAAGCAATAGTACTGTCTGATTCTGTCAAACAGTCCTGCATTAAAATCGTTGGTCAAATTGGCCAAGCAGATTACTTTTTTCAGGCACAGCACTGAATCACCAAGACCGATTAAATCAGTTTTAACCAACATGCTAAAACCCAATTGCAATACTATGAACAAACTTCGCCTGTTGATCGCCGACGATCACAACATGTTTAGGGCGGGCATCTCCAATCTGTTGAGCAAGAATAAAAGGATCGAAATCGTTGGAGAGGCCAGCAACGGTCAAGAAGCAGTCACTTTATGCTCCGAACTCAAGCCCGATGTGGTACTCATGGACATCCACCTGCCGGTAATGGATGGCATGAAAGCTACCCAAAAAATCACCGCACAGGACCCTGAAATCAAGATCCTCGCACTGACTTCTTACGAAGAAGAGGATTACGTCGTCAATATGATTCGTTCGGGTGCAAAGGGATATATTTTGAAAGAAGCCCCCATCGACGAACTGATATTGGCCATCAGCACCATCGCCAAGGGCAGCAGCTATTTTGCTAAAGAAATTTCCAATACCATTTTTGCACTGCTGGACAAGGCCGATGCTTCTACTTCCTTAAAACAGAAAGCCAAGCGGCTGGAAATTACCGGAAGGGAGCTGGAGGTGTTGCAATACATTGCGGAAGAATTTACCAATAAAGAAATTGCAGCCAAGCTCTTTATCAGTCCGCGCACCGTGGAAACACACCGTCGGAATTTAATCCAAAAACTCCGGGTAAAAAATACAGCAGGACTGGTGAAATATTATTTCAAAAACTTAGGAGGAAACAGTGGACGTATGATGGCATCGAATGGATAAGATCAGGGGCGTGCTTCCACCCGCATCCACGACTCCACTTTTGATTCTTCATTGGCCCACATGCGGATGAGGTACCAACCTGCGGGTACTGCTACCTCAAATGTCTTTTCAAAAACACCTGCACCCAATACCTCAGGTTTCATCAGCAATTTCCGCTGTCCGTTCTGGGCAATTAATTCCACTTTCACCTCAGCCGTTTTTTCTAAAATAAATGTGGTCGTTAAAAAATAATCGCCGGGGTTTGGAAAAATATCAAAAGCTGCAATTTGTGAGGGAAGTTCAAAATCCGCTGCTATCGGATCAGCTTCAATCGCTCCAATCGAACGGGGCGTATTGAACCCCATTTCATAAAAATCGAATTCGGGGTCACCTGCTTCAAACCCGTTCCCAACGGCAGGCGAATTCATGGCCAGTAAAAAGTCATTGTTGGAGGGATCTACAAACATGGGATCTTCGTTGATGATTCCGTTCACATCTTCCACTGGAATATTGGGGCCACTCCAATTTTCATCATCGGTGTTGTACCACAAATTATTCGAAAAAGTAAAGGTCTCTGGCCGGGTATTGGGTCCAACATTGGTTTCGGTCGATAAACTATTGCCCAGAAAAACAATATTGTTTCGAAAAATATTGTCACCACATTCGACAAACCGATCCGCATCGACCGATTCCTGCAAAATCCGGATGACCCAGTTTTGTGGCTGATAAATAGTATTATTGACCACCTCCACATTGATCGACCCAACATAGGCAACCGCAGCCCAGGACCCCACAATTATGTTCGAAAAGACCTGTATATCGGCTGCTTCAAAAGTGGCATCGACAGGCCGAAAAAATGGCAGACCGGTACTTCCTCCGAGATTAAGAGTACGCTGTCCGCCATTTTGGAAAAAATTTCCTTCGATTAAGATATGCTGAGTACCACCTTTTGCCTGAATCGAATTCGACCCCATATTTTCAAAATAATTTCCTTTGATAATGCCGTGGTGGCAGCCAACCATGTCAATCCCACTTCCACCTGCGGCGCCATTTAAAAAAGTACAATTGATGATCTGGAAATCATTTAATCCAGATAGTTTTAATAAATCATTGTTCCCATCGGCGCCCATATCCCGAAAAATGCAATTTTCAAAGACAATGTGGTGTGCCGGTGTATCGTAGTTGCCGGCATCATCGGTATTAAAACCATTGCCGGTCTGTTGTTGGAAAATGAGGCCGCTGATGTGTAGATAGGCTGGATCGGACAGTTGAATGGCATTTGTTCCACCTTCCAGGATAGCGGTTTCATTCGGTGCATTCTTTACGTAAATCCATTGGTCCGGAGCCCCTTGCAAATTGGCGACAAACTGTCCACCCGGGAACACTCCCTCATGAAACAAAATAGTGTCGCCCGGTTGGGCAATTGCGGCGGCCTCCTCAAAATTATTGTATGGATACCCACTGCCAATATGCAAGGTGGTGGCGGAAGTGATTTGGAGTAAAAACAAGCTGGACAAGAGGAAGGCAGATGTTCTCATTGGAAAATTATTACCGTGTGTTTAAAATTCATGCAGGAAAAACAGAATTATTGGGATGTCTAAAGGCCAGCAGCTCGGTGGTATGTCTCTCTGTATGTATTTTCCTGATATCATATTCAGGTGAGTAAATCGAGAATTGTTCGGTGTGTATTTAATCCAAAAAAAAAGAAGCGACCCAAAAGCCGCCTCCTAAATAAAATTTTAGCATGAAAATTTTTGATTGTATTCTTATACAAAAGCCCTCACTCCCCCGCTAATATCTCAATATCCCAATCACCCAATCACTCAATACCCCAATCTAAACCTGATAAGCCAAATACCTGATCGTAGCAATGTGGTGGTCGTCATGCTCCGCAACAAAATACAACAGGTCAATCATCCGCATCGGCGTCAGAAGGCGGGGATGTTTGGAAGACGCAGAAATAAATTGATCGTAATGTTCTTCTGCCATCCGCAATAATTTTTTTCGATTGACCTTAAATTCTGATAGCAACTTCTCCATCGGTATTTCATCATGCCCCGCCTCGTGTGATTTTTTATTTGTCAAATCAGCAGGGCGCATGGTTTTTTCACCGTTAACGATGTCCAGCACCCTACCCTGCCAGAGCGGCTCCAGGTCATTCAAGTGGCCGATATTTTCCTGGATCGACCATTTGTTTTTAAAAGAGGTTGTAGCTTGTGCAGTAGACAAGTCTTCCACTATTTCCCGCAACCGATGTGGCGTGAACCGCAGTCGTTCCATGACCCCTTCCGGCGTGGTACTCAGGTTTTTGAAATCAAATTTTCGTTCAAACCATTGACCGGGATGGGAGGGGACCCGCTTGGTGACCGCATTCCTTTTTTGTCTTCCTTTGATTTCCAGTACCCGGTCATAAACCGATTTTTTCATCTGGGCAGCTTCAAATTCCAAAAAGCCCTCCCAAAAATCGACCTGCCCTTCTGCATTCATTTCTTCAATCGCCTGACGGATATGCGACCAGATCGTCTGTAACAAAGAGACCTGGGATTCGGCCCATTCTGAAAGTTGGAGCAAGCGAATCCGACCATCTGTTTTGCTTTTTTTGGAAACGACCCAACCGTTTTTTTCGAGTTCTTTCAATAGCTGGATGATAGTCGGGTGAGAAAGACCAATCAGTTGGGAAAGGTCGGTCACGGATAATTCTTTGTTCTCGATCAGCGCATAGATGATCGTGAACCATTTAGGCTCGAAATCCAAACCGTGCGACAGGTAAATTGCCCTGCCCGCCGGCATCATGTTATCATAAAACCGTTTCATGCGCGTACCTACCGCCAGTATGCCTATTTCATTGATATTCTTCATGTTAAAACTTTTTGATGATTTAGCATAAAAATCAAATAATTGATATATAAAAAGCCGCTGCGAAGTGAATTCGGGGCAAGCCGATCGCAGCCAGAAATGTTGTCGTTAATTTCCTTTTTCCTGCACACCAATCATTTTTTCAAATTGAATCAAAGTGGTGCCCATCCATTGGTCCTGTGGGTTGCCATAGCGGGTAAAACCAAATTTTTCATATAAATTAACGGCTTTATGGAGAAAAGGGGTGGTATATAAATACAACCGCTCAACCCCTTTTTCGACACTGCATTTCTCAAGTCGATCCATGAGCCGATAGGCTACCTTTTTTCCCTGCGCCAGTGGCAAAACAGCCATACCCGTCACGTATAACCCTTCCCAGGTAGGAACGGCAGAAACGGTTCCTAAGACTATATCTTCCTCGACAAACAACCAGGAGAAACCAGCTGCCACACGTTGTTGAATGACCTGCTCGCCGACTACCGTATTCGCGTAGGCTTCGGGGGAATATAAGCTCTTGAAAGGGTCAAAGGCTTCCTTTAAAATGTCGGCCATGACCGGAAAATCTTTTGTTGTGGGACGTCGGATGGGCATAGTAAGCAATTTATGTTATAATTTACGTAATTAACTACAAATATAGAAAATTGGTTCCACTCCCGCTTGTTTTTTTCAAAGTGAGGCCATTAAGCTGCTGCTCACTTTCACTATACTGCAACATTTCATCATTCATTCAAGTCTTTAATTCATCATTCACTAATTGATCACGATGCACAACCTAATACTCTTCCTTATCCTTTGTCTTCCGATTACCTTTCAGGCTTCCAACTTAAAAATTGAGGCAGTCGAATGGCACCACGAAACCAACCCTGGCAAAAAAGCGCACGTCAGAATGACCATCAGTTGGGACAATGCCTGGCATAATGACCGCAATCACGATGCAGCCTGGGTGGTCATAAAATTGAAACATCAGGAACGGAGGACGCAGCATCTAAAAATAGCAAGCGGTGGCCATCGGCTTTTGGCCAACCAGCTGAACAATAATGTATCGCCAAAAATTTCGGTACCAGCGGACGGGGCTGGTTTTTTCATTCATCCTTCCAAAAATTACCACGGTCACGTGAGCTGGACAATACAGATAGAGCTGGATTCAGCCATCTTGAACGACAACAGGTTCAGACCTTGGGAATACCGCATCAGGACTCACGGTGTTGAGATGGTGTACATTCCGGCAGGAGGATTTACACTCGGTGATCCAGACACTGTTTTAATCAAAAAGGGAGCTTTGTTTGCGTCAGATGGCGACGGGAAGTTTGGAGGCTTATTTAAAATCGAAAACGAAAGAAGTGAAATCAATATCAGTACCGCCAAAGGTGACCTGTTTTATCAGCCGATTGACGCTTACATGGGTGATCAGAAAGGGCCAATTCCTGCTGAATTCCCAAAAGGCGTGCAGGCCTTCTACATAATGAAATACGAATTGCGCCAAGGCCAATATGCTGACTTTTTAAATGCGCTGACCAACTCCCAATCTCAGCTGAGGGCCAATTTCGGCGGTAAAAACTATTATCAATTAAGAGGGACCATTACGCTGGGAACCGATCAATACCAGGCTGCCAAACCAGATCGGCCCTGTAATTTTTTAAGTTGGGACGATGCCATGGCCTATGCCGACTGGGCTGGCCTCCGCCCACTGACGGAGCTGGAGTTCACCAAGGCATGCCGGGGACCTCTTGCCCCTGCTTTTCACGAACGCCCCTGGGGTGCCGCATCAAAAGACCAATTGGCCCGACATGTGAGCGCAAACGGTGACTTGGCCATGACGGGCAACTGGAATGAAAGCCAAATGAGCGATTCCAACCGGGCAGTTTTTGGTGCTTCCTATTATTGGGTAATGGATCTTGCCGGAAGCCTTTGGGAAAGGGTTGTTACGATCGGTGACGATACCGGCAGAAAATTTACGGGCCAGCATGGCGACGGCAGGCTCACAGGTTTTGGTTTTGCCAACGTGGAAGGATGGCCGCAGGGTGTAGAAGAAGAGGGCGGATATGGTTTTCGGGGCGGTGGATATTACGAGCAGGGCAGGCATTATCATGACCTTAATCCGCATGCACCGGTCGCCCAGCGGCGCTATGGGTCGTGGTCAGGAGGAAACCGGGCGGAGGCTTACGGCAGTAGGTTTGTAAGGACCGCAGAGTAAAACGGATAACCGAGGTTTATTTTATAAATAATAAATAATGAATTAACAATAAGGACATATAATTGCGGCTATTTCTAAACAACCTTGTCTGAATAGTGACTGATATTACACCTTTCATTGAACGCGATATTTCCTGGCTTTCCTTCAATGGCCGGGTACTGCAAGAAGCCAAAGACCCGACCGTCCCTCTTTATGAGCGAATAAAATTCCTCGCGATTTACTCCTCTAACCTGGATGAATTTTTTCGGGTGCGGGTGGCGTCTTTGCGTAGTTTCCGAAAATTGAAAAAGAAGACCCGCCGGGCAATGGACCTGAAACCCAACCGGTTGCTCAAACAGATTCGAAAAACTGTGGATGAACAACAATCTGAATTTGGAAGGATATTCAGGGAAGAATTAATTCCGCAATTAGCGGCCAATAAAATCCACCTGGTGGACAATCGGCAATACACTGACCTGCAAAAAGAATTTGCGATTAATTATTTCAAGGAAAATATTGAGGCCGGATTAAAAACAGAAATAATCAAGGAAGGCTCCGTTCCCTTTTTTAAAAACAAAGCCATTTATTTAATCGTAAAATTCGCAGAAGAGGATGATTTAATTTCTGTCCATATTCCTGACCAAACCCGATTCGTGACGTTACCTTCGGACAATGACCAATACTACGTTACGTTCGTTGACGATATTCTGCGCATTGGGCTCCGTCCATATTTTTCCGATAAAAAAATAGAAGATACATTCTCCGTAAAAATGTCGCGGGATGCAGAAATGTACATCGACGATGAATTTGAGGGAGATTTATTGGAGAAAATAAAAAAAGGATTAAAAGAAAGGGAAATCGGATTACCAGCTCGTTTTCTATACGACGCGTCCATGCCAAAAGAATTATTAAAAAAAATAAAAACACTGTTTAAATTAACCAAAAACGATCTGATCCCGGGTGCCCGCTACCACAACTTTAATGATTTTTTTGGGTTTCCCGATCCGAGTAATAACTCGGATTTGCACAATGCACCACTTCCGCCCCTACCCCATCCTGAGTTAAAAAACATTCCTCACATCTTATCGACACTGGACGAAAATGACTACCTTATACATTTCCCATTTCAGGAGTTTAGCTACACTACAAAATTAATTGAAGAAGCTGCTAATGATCCCGAAGTAGATTATATCAAGGTCACTTTATACCGGGTCGCTTCTGACTCAGCAGTAGCCAAAGGCTTGTTAAAGGCTCTTCAAAATGGGAAAAAAGTGGTGGCCTTTATTGAAATAAAAGCCAGGTTTGATGAAGAAAGTAATTTATTCTGGGGCAACAAATTAAGTGAGGCCGGAGCAAAAGTCCGATACAGTTTCCCGGGTATTAAAGTGCATACCAAACTGTTGGTTATCGGTAAAAAAGAAGGAAAAAAAATAAAAAATTATGCTTACATCGCTACCGGTAATTTCAATGAAAAAACCGCCAAAATATATTCCGATTTTGCCTTGTTAACTTCCAATGGAAAAATAACGGACGAGGCCGAACAGGTTTTTCAAATGCTGGAAGGAAACGTTATTTTACCAAAAACAAAAAACATTCTCGTGGCGCCGCATACCTTGCGGAAGGGGTTCATAAAATTAATCGACAAGGAAATTGCCAATGCTAAAAACGGCAAAGCTGCCTGGATGATATTGAAAATGAACAGCCTGGAAGATGAGGAAATGATGGAAAAATTAATTGCCGCCAGCCAGGCAGGTGTCAAGATAAAAATGATCGTAAGGGGCATTTGCCGCCTTGTACCTGGCATTGCCGGAATGACTGAAAACATTGAGATCACGAGTATCGTTGATCGCTTTTTGGAACATGCCAGAGTCTATATTTTTTGTGCCGGCGGAAAAGAAAAAATGTTTCTCGCCAGTGCAGACTGGATGACGCGCAACCTTAGCCGGCGCGTGGAAATTGCTTTCCCCATCCTTGATATAAATGTCAAAAAAAAGGTTATGGATATAATGAACCTACAACTCAATGACAACGTAAAAGCGAGAATAATTGATGGAAACGGGTTAAATAATTACGTGAACAATAATGAAGAAAAAGTGCGAGCACAAATTGCAACTTACGATTATTTAAAATCCTGATATTATCTCAAATAACGGTGTTTTACTAATTTCTAAACTGATGGGAACCAGGGCTGAACCGTTTTGAGTGATTTAATATTTTTCTTCCTATTTTATTAATCAGACAATTTCTCTACTCCACCGTACATCGCGACCCGAAACATCCAACGCATCAAAACCATTAATTGCTGGAAAATAAAAAAGCTGAAAATCAGTAAAGGCGAAACCATACCAGAGGAGCCTTCCGCCAACCAATAAACAACAATCAAAATTAATTGCAATAAGACAAACAAAATAAATACAGTCGTTAATGGAATAAAACGACGCAGGGATATCCGTAACCCCGTTTTTATACCCTGCCAAACTTTTGAATTTTCCTTAATAATTTTTATGCGCGTGATCACTGAGCTATTGAACAAATAAATTATGCCTAAAAGCCAGATGAACAATACCACAAAAAATAAAAAAACTGTTGTTTTTTCCGAATCAAAATCTTCGATAGAGGGCTGCATGTAACCAATGTACGGAACAATACTTACTGCTGACCAGCTGGCGGCAAGAATGACAAAAAACAAGGTAACGGGAATAAACCTGAAAAAATATGTTTTCCCTCCTTCCCAAAAAGAATTCCAGCCAGGAACATTTTTTACCAGTGCATTTAACAAGCCGGCATTGATAAAAATACTAAATATTAAAAATACTAAAACAACATACCGCAACTGACCTAAAAGAGGAAAAAGAGATGCACCATGAATGTTCAAGAAATCAGATATAACAGCGTCATTATACCCATCCATTAATTTATTCAATTCCAAAGAGCTTCCGATCGCCGCTTCGAAAACCTGATAAATCTGCATTCCCAAAGTGATCGCCAATAATAATTGAAATACATATCCAATCAGCGCTGTGCGCCAATGTTGTACTCCTTTTTTCAGGCCGTATGTGAATGCTTTTATCATTTTTCATTCTTCATTTTTCATTCTTCATTAAATCAAAAACCCGACGGTTTGCAAGGTATTTTGTATCCAAAAAACCGCTTTGGC